>CAZKLU010000001.1:0-46643 GCA_964553775.1 uncultured Oscillospiraceae bacterium
CATAGTGCGCCCCGTCAAGCACACACTCGTCAAGAAACTCCGGTATTATCTCGTCCTCAGTTGGCGATGTGAATTTCACATCGCTGCCGCCAAGACCGTATCGGCTGTCACTCATGAGATCGTCAAGCGGTACTACCGTATTCTCGCCCGTCATGTATGTCGCTATGTGGTCGGGGTACGTTATGCAGACGTTCGGCGTGGTGTTTGTCGCTATGTTCGTAATGATGTCGTTGTAGATTTTGCTGTAGTCGGTGTAGAAGCGTATGTTTACGGTGATGTTGGGGTATAGCTTCTCAAAATCCTCAACAGCCTTGTCGTAAATCGCGACCTGTGTCTTGTTTGTGTCGTTCTTTGCCCAGAATGTAATCTCATACTGTTTTGTGTCGTCAAACTCTTCAGGCACCTCGAACCGCTCCGCCGTTCCGCGTGAGCCGTGGCAGGCTGAAAGTGTCAGGAGAAGCGTGAGAGAGAGAAGCATAGCCGCGAATCTTTTCATCCCTTCGTTCCTCCTCTCGCTACTCCCTCCATAATCTTGTTGCGGAATATGAGAAACAGCACTATCAGCGGCACGGATATTGCGACAACCGCCGCCATCATCGCGGGTATATTCTCACGCCCCAGACCGTTCTCGCGAAGCTCCTGTATGCCGTTAGATACAAGGAAATAATCCTCATCGTCCGTTATGAGACGCGGCCAGACGTAAGAGTTCCAGCACTCTATAACCTTGAGTATCACAACTGTCACCATTGTCGGCTTGCAGATCGGGATGAGAACCTTTATGAGGTATTTGAAGTCCGATGTGCCGTCAACCTTCGCCGCGTAATACAGCTCGTCCGGCACCTGCTCAAAGTTCTCTTTCAGAAGATATATATAGAATACCGAGGTGACGGAGGGGAGAATAAGCCCCAGAAACGTGTTGCGGAGGTTGAGATCCGTAATCGTTACAAAGTTCGTTATGATAACAAGCTCGTTCGGTATCATCATAAGCGACAGAAAGAGCGTGAACACTATGTTTTTGCCGCGAAAGTTCAGCCTTGCGAACGCGAACGCCGCGAGAGTTATCACAACAACCATCAGCGCGGTTGTTATCACGGTGAATATCAGAGTGTTAAGAAGGTACCGTCCAAGCGGCACGCTCGTGAACGCGTCTATATAGTTCTGAAATGTCGGCGAGAGCGTGTAAAACTTCGGAATATACTCCGCGTTATAGGAGCCGTAGCTTTTAACAGATGTAAGTATCATCCAGTAAAACGGGAACAGTACCATAATTGCCCATAGTACCAAAAAGAAGTACACAACACCCTTGCCGATTCGTGAGCCGATTCTCGATGTTTTATTCTTTTCGTTTTCCATAGCGTCCTCCCGTCAGCCGCGCTGCACCTTTTTGCTGCTTACCATGAGATTTATGCACGTTATAGTCAGCACTATCGCGAATAGTATTATCGCCGCAGCCGAAGCGTAGGACGGGTACCCGCCGCTGTCGCCGTAGAGCATATCGTAGACATACCCGACTATAGTGTTCATACCCGCCGCGTTGAGGTCGGTTCCAAACAGTGCCACAGCGTCACTGTACGCCTTAAACGCGCCTATGAAGCCTGTTATCACGAGATAAAAGAGCATTGGTGAAATCATAGGGAGTGTAATTTTCCAGAACGTGCGCCATTTTGATGTGCCGTCTATCCTTGCGGCGTTGTAGTAATCCTGATTGACTGACGCGAGCGCGCTTGTAAGTACAAGTATCTTGAATGGAAGTACAACCCATATTGTGTAGAAGCACAGCACAAACATTTTCGCCCAGTACGATCCGTCTATGAAATCCACGGGTCCCGCTCCGAATACGCTGAGCAGCAGGTTCACCATTCCGTCTGTGTACGCCGTCCGCTGAAAGAGTATCATGAACACAAGACCGACAGCGAGAGTGTTTGTGACATACGGAAGAAAGTAGATAGTCTGAAAAAGGCTCCGCAGCTTCTTAATGGAGCTTAACCCCAGCGAAATCAGAAGCGCGAGTCCGGTTGACAGCGGAACCGTGACAGCGACGAGTATAAGCGTGTTCTTTACCGCTTGCAGGAAATACGGGTCACGCAGCACATAGGAGTAGTTATATAACCCCACGCCGTAATATGTCTGTGACGCTGAGTTGTACCCCTCCTCAAATGAGTATATGAACACATCCACAAGAGGGTACACCATAAATACTCCGAGAAACAGTATAGCGGGCAGCAGATAGAGCCACGCCTTTGGATTCTTTCTGTCCATCACCGCACCCCCTGACGAACGCGGACACCGGTTTCGCGGTCAAACAGCAGAACCTTTTCAGGGCGAAGGGAGAATTTCACAACAGGCTTGTTGGCTTTCTCTATATGCTCCGAATCTATAATCGAGCGCAGATTGCCCGACACGCTTGCGGCGTTCTCTGTGACAACACTTATATCGCGCCCCATAACTTCTATCTGTCTGAGCTTGCAGGTGAATTGACCGCTGTCCGAAAGAATGAACCCCTCCGGACGGATACCGACAGTGACTTTTTTATCCGGCACCCCGCTGACATCAAGGACATTCTCACCGCCTATATAAAGCGAACCCGATTTTGTCTCGCCCTCAAGGACGTTTATCGGCGGTGTACCGAGGAATTTCGCGACAAAGAGGTTCACAGGGTCGTCATAGACATCCTGCGGCTTGCCTGTCTGCTGAATCGTTCCGAGGTTCATAACGATTATAATATCCGATATGCTCATAGCTTCATCCTGGTCGTGCGTGACAAAGACTGTAGTTATTTTAGTCTCGCGCTGTATTCTGCGAAGCTCCTCGCGTGTCTGAAGTCTCAGTCTCGCGTCAAGGTTTGACAGCGGCTCATCGAGTAAAAGTGCTCTTGGGAGCTTGACAAGCGCCCTCGCGATAGCTACTCTCTGCTGCTGACCGCCGGAAAGCTCCGAGGGCTTTCTGTCCATAAGCTCCTCGATCTGCACGAGCTTTGCGTATTCGAGCGAGCGTTTCAGCATTTCATCCTTTGACAGCTTATCCTTCCCTTTGAGGTTCTCAAGGGGAAACAGTATGTTCTTTCTGACTGTCAGGTGCGGATAGAGAGCGTAATTCTGGAACACAAGACCGATACCGCGCTTTTCCGGTGGAACCTTCGTAACATCATCGGAACCGAATATTATCTTGCCCTCGGTCGGCTCCTGAAGCCCCGATATGAGGTTGAGCGTGGTACTCTTTCCGCACCCTGACGGTCCGAGAAGTCCAACGAGCATTCCGTCAGGTATTACGCAGTTGAAATCGTTCACCGCAACAACGTCATCCCCGCCGCGTTTCCTGTTCGGAAATTTCTTTGTAAGATGCTGTAATTCGATTTTCATAGAAGCCTCCCTGCTGATTATGATTTGTACCGTGTATTGATTTGCGGCAAACGGCGGACTACAGATTCACCGTTCCGCTCCCGCCCTGCCGCTGAACCGCGAATATATTAAGGTAAATTCACAGGTTTGTTAAAAACTAAAAATCGCTTAATAAAATTTCCGGCGGCGTGGACGCTCTTTTGAGTATTGCCCTCGCCGTGCCGCCGTAATGACTTCCCGCAAGGCTTTACAAAACGCGGAACCACGCGGACTTTCGGTTTCCGCGTTCTCTTAACGCGCTATGAAATATCCGCGAGGTCGAGATATTTGTACCCGTCCTGCGCTATGTGGTCTTTTCTCGCCTGAAGGTTATTGCCGAGAAGCATATCAAAAACCTGAGAGGTTTTCTCCGCGTCCGCCGGAAGAACCTTAATAAGCCGCCGTGTCTCAGGATTCATAGTTGTAAGCCACATCATGTCGGGGTCGTTTTCACCAAGTCCCTTTGAGCGGTTCACCGTATATTTTTTATTGCCAAGTGACGCGACTATGTCCGCTTTCTCCTTTTCGGCATACGCAAAATATGTCTTTTCGCCGCAATTTATCTCGTATAACGGCGATTCGGCTATGAATACTCTGCCGTTTTCAACAAGTTTCGGGGTGAGGCGGTAAATCATTGTAAGTATGAGTGTCCGTATCTGATAGCCGTCTACATCAGCGTCCGTGCATATTATAACCTTGTTCCAGCGGAGAGCCTCAAGGTCAAACGCCGAAAGGTCGCTTTTTATCTTCACCGGAACATCAACGCCGCAGCCAAGCACGCGAATTAAGTCTGTTATTATGTCGCTTTTGAATATTCTCGCGTAGTCAACCTTCAGACAGTTCAGTATTTTACCGCGAACAGGCATTATGCCCTGAAACTCCGCGTCTCTGGAGAGCTTACACGCTCCGAGAGCCGAATCGCCCTCAACAATGTATAGCTCCCTGCGCGATACGTCCTTTGTGCGGCAGTCAACGAATTTCTGCACACGGTTCGAGATGTCAATGCTGCCTGACAGCTTCTTTTTTATTGTAAGTCTCGCCTTCTCCGCCTGTTCGCGGCTGCGCTTGTTTACAAGTACCTGCTCACATATTCTGTCAGCCTCCGCCTTATGTTCGATGAAGTATATCTCAAGCTGAGACTTCAGAAACTCTGTCATTGATGACTGAATGAAACGGTTCGTTATAGCTTTCTTCGTCTGGTTCTCGTAGCTTGTCTGTGTCGAGAAACAGTTTGTCACAAGAATAAGGCAGTCCGCAACGTCCTGAAATGTAATCTTGCTCTCGTTCTTCTGGTACTTGTTGAGTGACTTTATATATGAATCGATCGCCGACACAAACGCGCTCTTCGCCGCTTTCTCCGGTGCGCCGCCGTGTTCGAGCCACGATGAGTTGTGATAGTATTCTATGAGATTCACCGTGTTTGAGAAGCAGAACGCCGCTGAGAGCTTGACGTTATACTCCGGCTTATCCTCACGGTCGCGTCCGCGTCTCTCGCCCTCGATGAAATACGGCTGTGTCAGGGGATTCTCACCCGCTATCTCGCCGACATAATCGAGTATGCCGTTTTCATAGAGATACTCCCGCGTGTCAAAGCCGCTCTCCGTCTCTTTTCGGAAAATAAACTTTATACCCGCGTTCACTACCGATTGCTTTTTCAAAACATCCTCGAAATATTCATCGGGTATGTCAATATCTGTAAACACATCGCGGTCGGGTCGCCATCTCATGAGGGAGCCTGTTCTGTGGTCGGTACACGGTTCACTCATCAGACCGCCGATGTTCTCTCCTTTTTTGAAGCTGAGAGTGTATTTTTTTCTGTCACGCCAGACGGTGACATCCATATATTCAGAAGCGTACTGTGTCGCGCAGGCTCCAAGACCGTTCAAGCCCAGCGAATACTCATAATCTCCATCTGTGTCGTTTTTATATTTGCCGCCCGCGTAAAGCTCACAGAACACAAGCTCCCAGTTATACTTTTTCTCTGTCGGGTTCCAGTCAACAGGGCAGCCCCGCCCCTCATCCTCAACCTCGATTGAACCGTCCATGTAGCTTGTCAGCGTAATAACCTTTCCGTGACCCTCACGCGCCTCGTCAATGGAGTTGCTCAATATCTCGAATACCGAGTGTTCGCACCCCTCAAGACCGTCGGAACCGAATATAACGCCCGGACGCTTTCGCACCCTGTCCGCGCCCTTTAGCGCGCTGATACTGTCGTTGCCGTAATTGTTTTTTCTTGAAGTTCTTGCCATATTGTAATACACCTGTACTTTAAGTTTTGCGCCAACGCCCGATTATTTTGCGCGGTTTTCAATCATAGTTTAAGCCGTGCCGCAAGCAAGGCAAAGCGCGAATCGCAAAAGAGCGTTGAGCGGTATGATTATGAATTGAAGTTTGTAGGAATAATACCACAGCTTGAATGGAATTGCAAGAGTTTTTTGGAAAAACGGGAACGCGCACCGTGTGAGACGAGTTCATTATGCTGCCGTTTTTAAGGCAGTGACCTGCGGGAATGGCGCGGGAATCCTCCGTTTTTCGGTTTATGTTACGCGGTACTTAGTCTTTTGCCGCGCAAAAGACGAAACGGTTCTCTTCTGAGCATAATTAACCCCCTCAAAAGCCGCTTGCGCTTCTGAGGGGTCGCTTATCGCACATCTATTCGTATATTACAATTATCTCGTCTGAATCATCGGAAAAATACACCGCTTCACATCCGGCATCCACCAATATTTCCAGTTCCTCCATTGTAATCAAAGCCGCTTTTGTGCCGTCAGAAAGCTCAAAACTGTCACGCTCTTCAATCTCCTGCGGAAAGCTCTCACAGTACACCACCGCGTAGCAGTCACTGAACATGGAGGTGCCGGAAATCATTGTGTCTGTCTCATCTCCGCTTTCGGCTCCACTTGACTTTTCAGTCTCCGGTTCATATGCCGCTTCATCGTTCGCTTCATCCTCATATGCGGCGTGTCTCTCGGAATACGCTGCTTTCCCCAGTTCAGGTTCCTCGTATTCATCAGGTTCCCCGGATTCAAGAGAAGCCATTTCTGGCAGACAGGCGTCCGCTTCGGCTTCAACAGGGGCGTCAGTTGATTCCGTGCCTGTATCATAGTCTGCGCCATCATCAGACGATGAAGTGACCGATTCCGTGACAGTGTAGCTTGAATCACTGTCAGTGCTTCTTGTCTCCATCAGCTTTGGAACCGCTATAACCACAGCTATACACGCCGCGGCGGCAGCGGCGGCAGTCGCTGCACGCACTCTGAATCTGCGTCTTTTTACGGCGCGTACACGCTCCATAACCGACTTTGAAAGCTCCGGCGGCACATCCGGCGGGTATTTCAAAAGCGTTGATATAGTCCTGTACTCATCAAGACGCTCAGCGTCATTGGGGGAGTTAGCGATATGATCCTCTAATTCTTTTTCCCCGTCCGCGTCAAGTTCGCCATCTATATACATACTCAGCGCGTCAAGGTACTTTTCTTCAGACATCTTTGCCGCCTCCCTTCTTCTGGTTATTAGACTTTCCGTAACTGAAAAATGTTCCACTCTCGCGCAGCTTGTTCGCGAGAGCCGCCCTTGCGCGGGAAAGCCGCGACTTCACTGTGCCGGATTCAAGCCCCAGTCTCTCGCCTATCTCAGTATATGACAAGCCCGAAAACTCGCGCAGCAGAAGTATTTGACGCTTATCATCTGAAAGTGAGTTCACCGCTTCCCACACCTCGCGGCTCTCTTCACGGCGTTCAAGCTCCTCGGCGGGTTCGGGGTGAGTATCAGGCACACGCTCCGCCTCGCTCTCCTCGCTGTATTCCGATTCGATTGGCACTACGTTTTTAGGACGGTTGCGCCGTATATGATCCATACCCGCGTTATATGTCAGACGATACAGCCACGATGACAGCCTTCCGTCCCCGCGAAACGAGTTGAGGTGCAGGAACGCTCTCAGGAACACATCCTGCGACACATCCATAGCGTCATCGGGTGAACCTGTCAGCTTCAGCGCGGTATTGTACACAAGTGCCTGATTCTCAATAACAAGTTTCTCGAACGCGGACTCGCTGCCGTGTTTCGCTTTCTCAAGAAGCTGCTTCTCCTCCTCCGCTGTTACCATTGTTCCTCCTCTCGGTGCTTCTCAGAAAGTCAAGTATCTCTATCTCAAGCTCATGAAGCTCTTTGAGCGTTGTGACTTTAATCAGACGGTTTTTGAAATACGCCGCCTCTCTCATGCCCTTAATATACCATGCTAAATGCTTACGCGCCTCAAGACACGCGAGCTTCTCTCCCTTTATTGACGCAGCAAGCTCAGTCTGTCTCACCGCCGTCCGTATTCTCTCGCTGTAGTCCGGTTCTTTCGGCAGTGCTTTGCCCTCCAAAACGGCGGCAGACTCTGAGAATATCCACGGATAACCCATCGCGCCCCTTGCTATCATCGCGAAATCCGCGCCGGTAAATCTCAATATGTGTTCCGCGTCGGCAGCGGTAAAAATATCACCGTTTGCTATTACCGGTATTGTGACATTTTCCTTCACGCTCTTTATTATATCCCAATCCGCTTTTCCGGAATACATCTGTACCCGCGTTCTTCCGTGTACCGCGACAGCGGACGCTCCTGACATCTCGCACATGACCGCGAACTCCACTGCATTCACGTTTCCCGAATCGTAGCCCTTCCGGAATTTAACAGTTACGGGTACCGGACTTACGGCTGACACAACGGCTTTGATAATTTCGGACGCTTTTTTAATATCCTTCATCAGCGCGGAACCGTCTCCGGATTTTACTATTTTTCCGACAGGACAGCCCATATTTATATCTATTATATCCGGTTTTGTAAGCTCCAAAACACGCAAGGCGGCATTTGCCATGCAGTCAGGGTCAGAGCCGAATATCTGAACAGCCACGGGGGATATATCACGGGATGTATCAAGAAGCGTTTCAGACTTTTTATCTTTGTACATCAGTGCCTTGGAGCTTACCATCTCTGTGTACGCAAGTCCCGCTCCGCGTTTTTCGCACTCTATTCTGAACGCCGCGTCTGTAACGCCAGCCATCGGCGCAAGTATCAGCTTTCCGTTTACGCTGACATTTCCTATTTTCATTGTGCCTTTCCTTCGCGTATTGTTCCGGCGTAATAGGCGGCTATAAGCTCCTTCAAATCGTCAATAAGACGGGCTTTCTCGCGTCCCATGTCGGTATCTTTAATGAGCACACGTTCCGGCGCGGTATATATTCTCTCGCTGTGGCTCAATATATCCTCGTCCTCAATAATAGCCTTTTTCGCGCTCTCAAACGGCTGATGTGTGCGGAGCGTAAGACCGTGGCTGTTGAAAACAAGAGTATATCCCGCGATTCCGGTGGTGTGGTGGTACGCTCTGCAAAAGCCGCCGTCTATGACTATCAGTTTCCCGTCTCCCTTCACGGGATTCTCGCCCTCTATGGCTTTTACAGGCACATGACCGTTTATTATGTGGCTTGACGGCTCATGGAGTCCAAATTCATCAAGTATCTTGTCCGCAAGACCGGGTTTATTCATAAATGAGTAGTAGGGGTTTTTGACCTCCTTATGCGTTTCGGGGTCGTCTATATAAAGTCTCTCGAATGTTGTCATGCAGCTTCTTCCATATAGCGGTGAGAGCGGACCGCACCACAGGTACCACAGAAAATCCTGACCCGCTTCTCTCTCGTGACTTCCCTCACGGGCAAAATAGCCGTCACGCGCTCTTTTGTCGCAGTAATCGAAAAGCTCTCTGCCTTTGTAGGCAACACCGTCAAAAACCTCCTCAGCGAACTCTCCGTCCTCTGTCATCGGAACCGCGCCGTGGTACAGAAGATTGCCGTTATAGCAGGTGTACACCGCGCCTTTGGAGTACAGAAACTCTATGTGCCGTCTCAGCTTCTCGCTCTGACGGAAACCTCTCACCAGATCTTTTATTACAGACTTCTCCTCCGGAGAGAACGCGGACGGGTTATCGGTATCAACTGTCGGGAAATCGTAATCGCGCATACGGTATCGTTTTCCGCCGCAGAGAACCGTACCCTCCTCAAAGTCTATATGGTTTATGTAGTCGTGCCCGTCCAGCATGAAATCGGGGTTGCGGTTAATAACCTGCGCTTCGGCTTTCAGCAGCATAATCGTGACAGCCTTGTGCATTCTCGCGGCTTCGACCCATCGTGAGCCGCCGCGCCTCTCGTCCTTGGAACGCCAGAGGGAAACATCGGAGTTATGGTATGCGTGTTCCGCCATCTGTTCCAGCGTCCTGAGACTTATGCCGTAGCCTGTCTCAAGCACCTCAAGGTTGTCGTATGACAGCGTTGTTTTGAGTACAGTCAGTATACAGACAACGCTGCCCGCCGCCGCGCCCATCCATACAACATCGTGATTGCCCCATTGAAAATCCACATCGCCGTACTCAATAAGCGTGTCAAGAATATTGTCCGGTCTTGGCCCTCTGTCAAAAAGGTCACCGACTATGTGGAGCCAGTCAACAGCGAGACGTTTTATAAGCTCGCTGAACCGTACTATATAAGCGTCGGCGCGGTCATTACGGATTATGCTGTCAACTATTTCCCGATAATACTGTTCCTTGCTGTGATCCTCGAAATGCGCGTGGAGAAGCTCATCAAGGATATGGACGCAGCTTGGCGGAAGGCATTTGCGGACATGGTCGCGGGTGTGTTTGCTCGACACGACGCGGCAAAGCTCTATAAGTCTTGAGAGCGTTACACTGTACCATTCGTTCATATCCGGAGTTCTGCTTTTAATCTCTGACAGCTTCTGCATTGGGTAATACACAAGTGTCGCGAGGTCGGCGCGTTCCCCGGCTGAGACTGTATCTCCGAAAAGCTGGTCTATCTTCTCGCGGATAACGCCTGAGCAGCTATTGAGTATATGGACAAACGCCTCATTCTCCCCGTGCAGGTCGCTCATAAAATGCTCCGTACCCTTTGGCAGGCGCATAAGGGCTTCTATGCGTATAATCTCACTTGACGCGGCGGCGACACTTGGGTACTTCTCCGCCAGAAGCTTCATGTAGCGCATACGTTCGGAGTTGGTCAGAGTGTTGGATTCGGTCATGGTGTACCTCCTTATAGTAGTAGTCTATGGCATGAATTTGCGTCTATTCCGTTTTTCAAGGTTCGCGGTCGATAGCACCGAACCTTCGCTCTCAAGTATTTACAGTATCTGTTAGCATAATGAAATCTGTACCTTCGCTTATTATGAACCAAATCCGCGAAACTCATTCCCCGTATAGAGACTTTTCTCCAATGTCAACGCTTCGCGGGTCAAAGCCGCGAATATCACGCGGAAGTGCCGCACGGAGACTGTTATTCGTAAACGCAGAGCCTTCGTATATGGGCAAAACTATTTAATATCCATAAGCCCCGCGTTAAGCTTATCACGGCAATTTCATCGTTATTGCGGCATATTCACGCACCATTCCCTCAAACTCTCAATATAATGTAGTCAGGAGGTGCGGAATAATCAATGAACGATTTTGTCCTTATGGCACTTGCGGCGACAACAGGAACATGGCTGCTTACCGCGTTGGGCGCGGCTACAGTGGTCTTTTTCAAGTCTCCAAGTCCAAGACTCATGAACCTTATGCTCGGCTTCGCGTCCGGCGTTATGATAGCTGCCAGTTTCTGGTCACTCTTGCAGCCTGCGATAGAACGCGCTGAAGCCCAAAACGGGTACCCAGCATATCTTGTTGTGACAGTCGGGTTCGTTTTGGGCGCGGTATTTATGTTTGCTTCCGATAAAACAGTGAACTTCTGCTCGGGAAGAGCAAACAACGCTCAAAGTAAACCGAATGAGCGCGTTACTCGTATAGTTATGCTCGTCCTCTCGATAACGCTCCACAACATACCTGAAGGTCTTGCCGTTGGCGTCGCGTTCGGTGCGCTCGGCAGCTCCGGCTACAGCATGGAGACATTTATGTGCGCCGTAACAATAGCGGTCGGTATAGGTCTTCAGAACTTTCCGGAGGGAGCGGCGGTATCGCTGCCGCTTCGCAGAGAGGGCTGTTCGCGCAGAAAATCATTTCTTATAGGTCAGGCATCCGGTATTGTAGAACCCATCGCGGGTGTCCTCGGCGCGATATTAGTTGTATACGTCGAGGCTATATTGCCATACGCTCTCTCGTTCGCGGCGGGCGCGATGATTCTCGTAGCCGTTCACGAGCTTATTCCGGAGTGCCAGAGGAACCAGTCCGCGGAACCGTACTCCGCGACAATGGGTATCGTCACAGGATTCGCGCTGATGATGCTGCTTGATGTTATGCTTGGGTAAATATGTTTATACTCAAAATCAAAATCCTTCCGGCTGTCACCGTTTAACGCAATTACAGCACAGAAACCGCAGGTATGGGATCCGCTTTTACGCTGAACCGAAAACAAAACGGCGGTTTAAAGCTATAGTAAACGGCAATTATTTTTGTCGTTTACTATAAAAATCTCACTTCAACGCGCAAAATACTCAAAATATCTCCGGTTATTTGCGTGCTTCACTTCGCGGGTATTATTTACGGTTTCTTAAACACCGCCGTATAAACTGAGGGCTTTTTACTTCAGCTCTACCTCGGCACCGGCTTCCTCAAGCTGCTTCTTGATAGCCTCGGCGTCGTCCTTGGAGACTGCTTCCTTGATGGTGACAGGAGCCTTCTCGACTGTCGCTTTCGCGTCAGCAAGACCCTGACCGGTGATATTCTTAACAACTTTGATAACCTGGAGCTTTGCGGAGCCGAAGCTCTTGAGTACCACATCAAACTCTGTCTTTTCTTCCTCAACCGGAGCTGCCGCCGCGCCTGCCGCCGGAGCCGCCATAGCCGCCGCTGATACGCCAAATTCCTCTTCGAGAGCTTTTACGAGTTCTGAAAGCTCCAATACAGTAAGAGCCTTTATCTCTTCTACAAGAGCGGCTGTTTTCTCACTTGCCATTATTATTTTCCTCCTGTTATATAGATTTTATATTATGTTTGCCGAATTATTCAGCGGCTTCGGCAGTGCCGCCTGATTTCTGATCCGTTATAGCTTTCAGAACGACCGCGAGACTTGTAATCGGCGCGAGCATCGTACCGAGAGCCTGTGCGCGTAAAATGGGCAGCGGCGGTATTTTCGCGAGAGCGTTTATCTCATCGACTGAGATAACCTTGCCGTCCATAAATCCGCCCTTGACCGTGAAATGATCCTGCAGCTTGTCCGCGTACTCGCACATAACTCTTGCCGGAGCAAGAGGATCGTCGGTGCTTGTGGCGATCGATGTTGTGCCGTTAAGAAGCGGGTCAAGCTCTTTATAGCCAACATTGTCGATAGCGCGGCGAAGGAGAGTATTCTTTACGACTGTATAGGTTACGTTCTCCTCTCTTGTTCTGCGGCGCAGCTCAGTATCGTTCGCGACTGAGATACCGGAGTAATCGACCAGAACGGCTGCCACGGATGCTTTAAGTCTGTCAGTAAGCTCACTGACCACAGCCTGCTTCTCACCTAAAACCTTAGCACTTGGCATTAAATTTTCACCTCCATATTTATTTCTTCCCGCGCCGGATAAAAAAGGCGCGGCTGCCAAAAAAGGCTTTCCGTCCAAAGACACGGAAAGCCGAAGTTATCTCAGTTTTACCGTCCTCGGCAGGACTTATCTTTTTGCCTGCTGTCTTTGGAGCGTGAAGCTATTATAACACCGTCTGACGAATTTGTCAATGATTTTTTCAGGATATTTTCATGTCAGCGGTTCCCGAAAGACGGCGCGGGTGTGTGTACGGGGTTCCTATATTATTTCCGCTTGCCGTAACGCGAAAATAGATTTTCTCAACACCGCCAAAACCCCTTGCAAAATCCGATCGACCGCGTTATAATATTGTCAGCAAAACAATCAAGGAGGTTCGGACATGACATACAAAACCGACATTGAGATCGCTCAGGGCTGTGATCTTTCGCACATACTTGATGTGGCGCGTGAAGCCGGAATACCCGATGAATACGTTGAGCAGTACGGCAGACGCAAGGCGAAGATCTCAATAAAGCTATGCGACGCTCTCAAAGACAGACCGGACGGCAAGCTGATACTTGTCACCGCCATCACTCCGACACCCGCCGGAGAGGGCAAGACGACCACAACTGTTGGTCTTGGAGACGCGCTCCGTAAAATCGGCAAACGCTCCATGATAGCTCTGAGGGAGCCGTCACTCGGTCCCGTATTCGGCGTAAAAGGCGGGGCGGCAGGCGGAGGTTACGCTCAGGTCGTGCCGATGGAGGATATAAACCTTCACTTCACCGGTGACTTCCACGCTATCGGTGCCGCAAACAACCTGTTAGCCGCAATGCTTGACAACCACATTTATCAGGGCAACAAGCTCGGCATTGACCCGAAAACTATCGTTCTTCGCAGGTGCGTTGACATGAACGACAGGCAGCTGCGGAACATTGTCGATGGGCTTGGTGGGCGCGTAAACGGTGTTCCGCGTGAGGACGGCTACGACATCACTGTGGCAAGCGAGGTTATGGCGGTATTCTGTCTTTCCGAGAGCATTTCGGATCTGAAGCGCAGACTGTCATCAATGATAGTCGCGTACACCTACGGCGGGGAGCCTGTTACGGCGGGGGATCTCAAAGCGTCCGGAGCAATGGCCGCGCTTTTGAAGGACGCTATAAACCCGAATCTCGTTCAGACGCTTGAACACACTCCGGCATTAGTACATGGCGGACCGTTTGCCAATATCGCCCACGGCTGCAACAGCGTACTCGCGACAAGGCTTGCTCTGAAGCTGTCAGATTACTGCGTTACGGAGGCGGGATTCGGTGCCGATCTCGGCGCGGAGAAGTTTTTCGATATAAAATGCCGGACAGCGGGACTTAAACCTGCCGCTGTCGTTATAGTGGCGACTGTGAGAGCGTTGAAAATGCACGGCGGTGCGGACAAGAAATCTCTCGGAACCGAGAATCTTGACGCTCTCAAAAAGGGTCTGCCGAACCTTTTGCGCCATGTGAGCAATATAACAGAAGTGTATGGACTTCCGGCTGTCGTGGCGGTAAACAGGTTCCCGACTGACACGGAGGCGGAGCTGAACCTTCTCAAATCCTCATGCGAAGCCGCCGGTGTGAACGCTGTGCTTTCGGAGGTCTGGGGAAAAGGCGGCGATGGCGGCAGAGAGCTTGCGGAGGAGGTTGTGAGACTGTGCGATACTGAAAACAGCTTCAATTTCGCTTACCCGCTCGATATTCCTATTGCCGACAAGCTGGACATGATAGCAAGGCGCATATACCATGCCGATGGAGCTGACATTACGCCAAACGCTCAGAAGCAGCTTAAAAAACTCACCGATATGGGCTACGGCAGTCTCCCCGTTTGCATGGCAAAGACGCAGTACAGCTTCTCGGATGATCCTAAACTTCTCGGCGCGCCGGACGGGTTCAGAATCACGGTCAGAAATCTGAAGGTGTCGGCGGGAGCGGGCTTCATAGTTGCTCTGACAGGGGAAATCATGACAATGCCCGGACTTCCAAAGGTTCCGGCTGCCGAGTCGATAGATGTTGACGATGACGGGGTGATACGGGGACTATTCTGATTTTTAAGTCAGCCTGTCCCGCGCATTATGGCTAAAGTCTACATGAACCGCGTTTTTCAGCGGCTAAAGTGCGCGGGAGATAATCTTTACATCACGTTTTTGGCGTGACGCTATGCAAATCTGAAAAAATGATGTTCCTGTTATTTTGAGGTGAATAATTTTGGATCTTGAACAGTTTACAACGGAGCTTGCGTCGTCCTCACCGACTCCCGGTGGCGGCGGCGCGTCAGCGTTAGCCGGAGCGTTGGCTGCGGCTCTGTCCTCTATGGTGTGCAATCTCACATCGGGCAAGAAGAAGTACGCTCAGTACGAAACGGACATAGCGAGAATACTTGACAACACAGAAGCCTGCCGCAAAAGGCTCCTTACGCTTATTGACCGTGACGCGGAGTGCTTCAAGCCGCTTGCCAAGGCGTACTCGCTGTCTAAAACCGACCCTAAAAAGAGCAAGGTTATGGAAGTCGCGCTTAAAGGCGCGTGTGACCCGCCGATGCAGATAATGAGTACATCGCTTCTTGTTCTGCGTCTTTTGAAGGAACTTCTTGAAAAAGGCAGCACCATGGTTATTTCAGATGTCGGCGTTGGCGCGGAACTTGCGAGGGCGGCTGTACTCGGCGCAAGTCTCAATGTGTACATCAACACAAAGTCAATGAAAAATACCGAGTACGCCGACAAGCTCCGCAGCGAGACAAAAATAATTTGCGATTCGGCTGTCAAAATCGCGGATGAAATATTCGCGTCCGTAATGGAGAAGCTGCAATCGGTATAGTAACGCTGAAATCCCGGCGCGATACTCACGCGCTGAGATTCTTCCGGTAATATAGCCGCTGTTTTCGTTTACTGTAATTTCCGTATTAAGCGGGGAGGGAATCGCTGTGGCTGCTTTTTGCTTTTCGTTCGCGGGCGCGGCAGTCATAGCTGTCGCCCTTCTGACATACGATTTGTCCATATACGCGGCAATAGTATCTCTCGTTCTGCTCTCCGTCTCGGCTGTGCTGCGAAAACCGAGAGGGAAAAAGACCCTTGTCCGGATTTTCGCGGGACTGAGTGTCGGGTTCATATGGTGCTGGGTATACGGAATTGTATTCTATGAACCCGCCGCGTCTCTCGATGGCGGCACGTTTGAGGTTACTGCGCGTGTGACGGATTTTCCCACATATAGCACATACGGGATGGGTGTTGAGACGCGCATTTCTACCGGCGAAAAGGTGACGATATACGGCGATGAGGATGAGCTTCTGGGGCTTTCTCCGGGCGATGAGCTGAGCTTCACCACGACTTTTTCTCTCCCCGATGACCCAACGTATTATAACGCCAACGGGCAGTATATACTCGCCAGAAAAACAAAGAATATAGAGCTTGTCAGCGGCTCAGGTTCCGTTCTGCCGTACCTGCACAAATACGCCGCAAGATTTGTAAAAGAAACCGTATCGAAAATCTTTCCCGATGATGCCGCGGGTCTTGTCAAGGCACTTCTGCTTGGAGACAGGACAGAGTTCAACGAGGACGCGGAAACGGTAAATATAATGACACGCAGCGGTGTTCTGCATATACTCGCGGTTTCGGGTATGCACATAGCGATTTTAGCGAACATTATGACGGCACTTTTTGGCAAAAAACGCTCCGGAATTATTGTGACGTTAGCTATGCTGTTGATGTTCGCGGTACTCTGCGGGTTTTCGGCTTCGGTGACAAGAGCTGTCATAATGCAGGCGGTGCTTCTTCTCTCAACGCTCACAAGGCGCAGCACAGACAAGGTTACATCGCTTTCAATCGCTGCCGCGCTGATTTTAGCTGTGAACCCGTATTCTGTTATGGACATCGGATTCCAGTTATCGTTTTCCGCGACTCTCGGCATAATACTTCTTACTCCGAAAATAAACGGGTATTTCGCGAAACCTTTAAGAAAGATCCGCGCCGGAAAACCGCGTTCAGCATTGAGGTCTGTTGTCTCCGGTATCTCTGTTACTGTCGGCGCGTCAATATTCTCACTGCCGATCTCGGCTATGTATTTTGAGGTTGTCTCTCTTGTCTCACCATTGACAAACCTGATCGTGAGCGTCTTTGTAAGCCCGATATATGTGCTGTGTATCGCGGCAACAATTCTCGGAATGGTTTTTGCGCCGCTTGGAACTGTGGCGGCATTTGTGCCGACTCTTCTGATACGGCTGCTTATAACGATTCTGAAGCCAATATCCAAATGGTTCTTCGCCGCGATATATTTAGACTCCGCCGCATACGCTGTATGGTTCGCGGTCGTGTATTTTGCCGCTGTGGTGCTGATTTGCGTGTGGCGACCGAGAGGGTTTAAGCTGATATGGTACTTATGCCCCGCCGCGCTGTCACTCTGCGTAATTGTGATAATAAACGCTTTCATCGCGTCAGGCGGAGAAGGATATACCGCGACTGTACTTGATGTTGGTCAGGGGCAGTGCATTGTGATAAGCTGCGGGAACCGGACAGCAATAGTCGATTGCGGCAGTATCAGCGGTGAGGACGCTGGAGACACCGCGAGACGATTTATCAGTCAGAGCGGGTCTGACAGTATCGAGTACCTGATTCTGACACACTACCACAGCGACCACACAAACGGGATTGATGAGCTGATGGCGGCTATTGATGTCGATACGCTTATACTGCCGCCGATTACCGAAGAAGATACAGAGCGCGGCGAGAAGATACTCTCTTACGCTGAGAAGTACGGGTCACAGGTCGTATACGCGGATAACGATATTGCTATGGAGCTTGATACATCGTCAATCACAGTTTTCGCCCCTATGGGTTCAGAGACAGAGAACGAACGGGGTATTTGTATTCTCGTGACTGACGGAAGCTACGATACGCTTATAACAGGCGATATAACGTCAAATCTTGAGATGGAGCTGGTGACGAACCGCGATATACCGGATCTTGAGTGCCTTGTTGTCGGACATCACGGCTCTAAATACTCAACCTGCGATGAGTTTCTCGACGCTGTGACACCGGAGATCGCGATAATCTCAGTCGGTGATAATAACTACGGGCATCCAACCGATGAGGTTCTGCGGCGGCTTGAAGATGATGATATTGTGATATACAGAACGGACACGGACGGAAATGTTACTGTGAAATCGAGGTGATACCATGGCGTACAGAGACGATACAAATTTAGCCTATGATATGCTGAACCAGCGTATAAAATCCGGAAAACCGGCGGGAATGTACGGCTTTTACGGCGAGGAGAAGTTTCTTCTCAATAAAAGCCTTGAATCAATCAGAAAGTTCATCGCTGACGGCACGGAGAGCTTCAACTACAAGCGCATTGACGGATCCTCGCTTGTGCCTGACGAGTTTGACGCTGCGGTGAACGCGCTGCCGATGTTCTCGGATTACACCGTTGTCGAGGTGTGGGATTGCGATATAGCAAAGTGCAAAGCCGATACCAAGAAGAAACTTATCGAAACTCTCTCAGACCCGCCGGAGTACGCCGCTATCATATTCATATATGACACGATAGAGGTTGACAAACGGCAGTTCAAACGGTTCATAAAGGATGATGAACTCGCGAAGCTCCTGACATGGGTTGAGTTTAACACTCAGAGTACAAACAAGCTAATAGTATGGATAGAAAAGCATTTCGCGGTCTACGGTAAAAGTATAAACCGTCCTACAGCGCAGAGACTCGCCGAAATGACGGGCGGGTCAATGACAACGCTGCTTATGGAGATAGATAAACTCGCGTATATTACCGATCTGCCGGAGGTTCGTATGGAGGACGTTGAGAAGCTCGTAACTCCGGTGCTTGACGCTGAGATATATGAGCTTACCGATTTCATAGTAAACGGCAATAACAACGGGGCTATGCGTAAACTCGGTGAGCTTGCGCTCAACGGGGAACCGCCACAGAAAATATTTTTCAGTATCTCATCATCGTTAAGGCAGCTTCTGGCGGCGAAAATCTACAGGGAAAGCGGCGGCACAGCGGCGGATCTCATGAAGCTATGCGGGATAAAATTTGACTTTCAGGCGAAAAAGCTGTTTACAGCCGCAAAAAATCTTCCTCTGAATATATGCGCGGATCTTGTGAAGCTCTGCGCGGAGACGGCGTTGAAACTCAACAGCACCGGAGAGGACGGCACGGAGCTGCTGACTGAGTTTTTGTCACGCGCCGCAATCGTGAGGGGAACGGCACAATGACAGATAAACCGACAGTGCGTGATATTATTGTGGTTGAGGGAAAATATGACAGAATAGCTGTTCTCTCGGCGGTGAACGCCGATGTTGTTGAGGTTTCCGGTTTCTCTGTATTTAATGACAGAGACAAGGTTAAGCTCCTGCGCTGTCTCGCGGAGAAACGCCCGGTAGTAATAATGACCGACAGCGATGGGGCGGGTTTTCTGATACGCGGGTATCTCAAGGGGGTTCTCGGCAGTGTCAAGCAGGCGTACATTCCGGACATACACGGCAGAGAACGGCGCAAACGCGAATGGTCGAAGGAGCGGAAGCTCGGCGTTGAGGGTATGAGCCGTGAGGTTATCATTGAGAGTCTGCGCCGTGCCGGTGCTGATTTTGAGGACATGGAGAAAACGGCGCGGATTGGCGAGACGATAACAAAGACTGATATGTACATTCTCGGTCTTTCCGGAACAGCAAACTCCTCGGAAAGGCGGCGCGAGCTTCTTCTGCGTCTTGATCTTCCGGAACATCTCACATCGAACGCGCTTCTTGACACGCTGAATGTGCTGTATACCAGGGATGAGTTCTACGCGCTTTTCAAGTGACGCGGCTTGTGAAAATGCTCTTATCCTCGCAAATGCAGGGCAATTTACAGGACGTTATTTTGGGAAACGCTGGATAATAAACTATAAAACAAAAAATAAAACGAGGAGGTGTACTTATGAAACTCTCAGATCTGCTAATGCTCCACTATACCCATCAGACAGCGAAAAAGGTTTCCGAAATCGAGAGACGCACACGGAATAACAATTCACGGAAAAACGCCAGTAAACCTGTCCCATTTGAAACAACAGTCCATGTTCAG
Source organism: uncultured Oscillospiraceae bacterium (assembly GCA_964553775.1). GTDB lineage: Bacteria > Bacillota > Clostridia > Oscillospirales > Oscillospiraceae > RUG626. The sequence goes on from CAZKLU010000001.1 coordinate 19,953, forward strand.
ATACCGCTTGACGAGGTGGACAAAAACGGAAAGTATAACCTTAATATAAACGTCCCGCCGGGGGTGACGGTCAGCAAGGTCGATGTGAAAGCGAGAATAATTGATAACGATGAATTGGATGATGAGGATGAGGATTACGCGCCTTACCCGCCCGGACGGAAACGCGGAAGATAGCGTTGCTCAAAGCCGGATAAATTCAGTTTAACAAGCGTTCAGTATAGCGAAAACCGCCGATCCCATGATCGGCGGCGTTATTTTCGGTGCTTTAGTGCTTTATTTGACAGCTTTTTGGATTTGCGATCTTGAGTATATTTTATATCGGCAAAAAGGCGCGTAAAGCAACGCGAATTGCTCCCCCTCATCGGGAAGCGGATGTAGACTATTCACATAACGCTTTACCCGCCATTGGGAAACGCTTTCGTGCGGAAATCGATTTATAAAATTTCCACGCTATGATTTGAGCTTGTGCCGATCATCCTGTTTCGTTTTACACGCAGCCCTGAGCCTTCATCGCGTCAGCTACTTTTATGAAGCCAGCTATATTTGCTCCCGCCATGTAGTTGCCCGGCTTGCCGTACTCTTTCGCGGCATCATCGCAGGATTTGAAGATATTCTTCATGATCCCATGGAGCTTGCCGTCAACTTCTTCAAATGTCCATGAGTAACGCTGCGAGTTCTGGCTCATCTCAAGTCCTGATGTCGCGACACCTCCGGCGTTCGCAGCCTTCGCGGGACCGTAGAGCATATTGTTGGCAAAGTAGACTTCTATAGCTTCGGGTGTTGACGGCATATTCGCGCCCTCGGAGACACAGAAGCAGCCGTTTTTCGCAAGTGCTTTCGCGCTTTCTTCGTTTATCTCGTTCTGCGTGGCGCACGGAAGAGCTATATCGCACGGGATATTCCAGATCCCTGAGCAGCCCGCGTGATACTCCGCGCCGGGATGTGTGATAGCATATTCGCTTATGCGTTTGCGCTCGACTTCTTTGATCTGTTTTATAGCGCGGTAGTCAATGCCGTTTGGGTTATAAACATAGCCGGAGGAATCGGACATAGCGACAACCTTTGCTCCAAGCTCGGTCGCTTTCTGGTTCGCGTATGTGGCAACATTTCCGGAACCGGAGATGATAACAGTCTTGCCGTCAAAGCTCTTGCCGTTGGCGTTCAGCATTTCCTCTGTATAGTAGCAAAGACCGAACCCTGTAGCCTCTGTACGGGCAAGCGAACCGCCGTATGTCAGACCCTTGCCTGTGAGTATTCCGCCGGACTCGCCTGTAATGCGCTTATACTGTCCGTACATATAGCCTATCTCGCGTCCGCCGACACCGATGTCACCCGCGGGAACGTCAATATCGTGACCGATGTGCCTGTAAAGCTCCGTCATGAAGCTCTGGCAGAAGCGCATGACCTCGTTGTCGGACTTGCCCTTGGGGTCAAAATCGGAGCCGCCCTTGCCGCCGCCCATCGGCAGTGTTGTCAGGCTGTTCTTGAAAATCTGCTCAAATCCGAGGAATTTGATTATCCCGATATAAACTGACGGATGGAAACGCAGACCTCCCTTATACGGACCGATCGCGGAATTGAACTGTATGCGGTACCCTCTGTTTACGCGTACATTTCCCTCGTCATCGATCCATGGAACGCGGAAGATTATCTGTCTTTCCGGCTCAACAATACGTTCAAGTATTCCGGCTTCAACGTAATCCGGTCTTGCTTCGATCACCGGCTCCAGCGATTCAAAAACCTCAGTAACCGCCTGAATAAACTCCGGCTCCGCCGGATTGCGGCGTTTCACGTCGTCAAGCACATTCTGCATATAGGTATTCTTCAATGTATGTTCCTCCTAAGATATGAATTTTTCCGCTTTAAGCTGTCAACAGTATTTTATACTTTCATGTCACTTTTGTCAAGGGAAATATATAAGGAACCTATGAACAAATGCGTCATCTTATCTTTGCGGATCTTTCGCCGGAAACGCCTTACTCAAGCTTGCAATACATCATGTATCCCCGCGTTTTCGCGCTTTTTTTCTGACGAAAAAATTTCCCGCGAATCGCTCCCGCCGATTTGTCCGGAGATTCCATAGGTTCAGGCGCGGGGGCGGGGGTGACGGCGGCTCTTCATTCGCCTTGGGCTGAAAATATTAAATTTTAATTATCATCTTGCAAAAATGATACAGATAGTGTATAATGATACCTGTTAGCCGATGTGTTGGAATTGGCAGACGAGGTGGACTCAAAATCCATTGCCAGCGATGGCGTGCGGGTTCAAGTCCCGCCATCGGCACCAGAAAACGCCCTGATTTTATACATTTCGTATAATTTCAGGGCGTTTTTTATATTTTGAAAGCCGATTTCCGTGAAGTCCGGCGGTCGCGGACGTTTTCAGAGCGTATCGCGGACGTAATTATTACCCGCGTCCGCAATCAGTGTGTCGTATGTGCCGTCCAGAGCGATCGTATACACCCACACGTTCTCATATCTCGCGATACAGCACTCGATGTTGTTATATTTAACCAGACTGTAATGCTCCGATGAAGCTATCCATGAGGTGACAACATCTTCAGTATAGGAGGCGTAGTCGCTTGAAGCGTTCGACACAAATCCCAGATTTTCGGCGCAGAATGTCAAAGAACCATCGGGGCGTTTGTGATACGGAGATAAACCGTCATCGTCAAAAATGTCAGTCCAGCTGTTTTCGGCAAGCATTCCGAAAACTTCTTTAGCTCTGAGCAGTGTATACTCCTCAAGTTCATCCGATGTTGTCCACACAAGCCCGTAGTTCCCAAGCTGTCGGTGTATGCAGTCGAGAGCGTCGTAGCAGAGAACGGCACCTGAAATATCAACGTCCGCTTCCGTGAGGTACCCGTTCGCGTTCGCCTTATCAGCCTGTCCTATAGTCGGGTAGTCTTCACTTTTGCCGACTGATGTGAGACTATTCACGTTTGCCGCGATTGTTGAACCGTCAGGGTTCCTCTGACCGTTCATCACCGCCGAATCGATCTCAGGCACCGTTTCATGTGAAATAATATCGGCGTAACGTACCATAACACCAGCAACCTCCGCACGGGTTGTTGAGCTTCGCGGCTCCAATGTCGTGCTTGTAACACCGTAGATTATTTTGTTTGATACTGACCACGCGAAAGCGATTTTGTAGCTCGTTGTGGAAATAGCGTTCACATCGGTGAAGCCGTCCAGTGCGTCTATATTCGCGCTTTGTCTTCCGGCAAGAACATATAGCGCGTATATAAGCTCCTCACGGGTGAGAGCTGCGTCCGGCTCGAATTTCCCGCCGCTGTGCATGAGGATAAGCTCCTGACTTACAGCCCAGCACACGCTGTCATAATACCATCTGAATGGTTCTACATCATCAATACTCAGGGACACACTCGCGCCGTTGCCCCTGTAATTATAAAGTATCTGGCAAATCTGCGCTCTCGTAATTTTATCTTTCGGCATATATGTACCGTCTTCGTAGCCGTTCACAAAACCCATTTGGACAGCCTGCATGACGCTCCCAAAATACCAGTTACGATAGGAAACATCGGAGAATGATTTCGCGCTTGTGTCTATAGTTTTGCGGGTGTCTGTGGAATCATCCGCGACCGGAAACACGCAGGAAACGCTGACAGCAAAGACTGTGGCGAGAATAAAGGCGACAATTCTCGGCTTAATTAAACGGCAGCTTGTGTTTTTCAAGGTACATCTTCCTTTCTGTCTTGAGTTTACTATTCTATTATAACCAAATCTTATAAGGTTGTCAAGAGCCTGAAAAAAATAGTGCCATACTGCTCGGTTTGGTGTGTGTCTGCGGTTTTTGCCGCTTTCCGCCGTGGCGAAGGACAGATGTTGGGCAAAATGTGAAAAAAGTTAAAAACGTGTTGACAGAATTGTCACAATATGCTATTATGGCAATGGTGATGTTCACCGAAAAAACATATTTCAGGAGGGTATTATATGAAAACACATTCTATCAAACGCACGGCGGCGTGTCTGCTTGCGGTATCGATGCTGCTCTCATTCGGGCTAATATCGGCTGCGGCGGAATCCGTATTCGAGGACATCGAGGACGGGGCTTCATATGCCGAGGCTGTCGCGTATCTTCAGGAAAACGGTATTTCCAATGGAACCTCTGCTTCATCATTCAGCCCCAACAGCAATGTAACAACGGCACAGCTTGCGACTTTCCTTGGTCGTGTTGCGGGTGTCGAGGTTGATAACACGGGCGATGGCTGGTCTTCCGGCTATGCGGCGTGGGCAGCCGAAAATTCTCTTCTCCCTGATTCTATAACGGTTGAGTCAATTAACACTGCTCTGAACGCTTTTGCGGTACTTGAAAACATTCCGGCGGCAACGGTAACGGGTATTACACGCGGAGATCTCGCACCCGCTCTTATGTCACTGCATAAGGCATTGAGTTCTCCTGTACGGTCAACGGCTTACGGCGATGTAATGGGTACGGTGCAAAACGGCGTGGATGTCTATTACGGCGTACCATACGGTGCTGACCCTGTGGGTGAACTGCGCTGGTCGGCTCCAACGGCTCCGGCAGCGTGGACAGAGACACTTGACTGCACCGAAAAAGCTCCGATCGCTATGCAGATGGCGACAGTCTACACGGCGGAAGGTTCAACTACGGCTCTCGCCGGAACGACAGACTGCCTTAATCTGGACATTTTCACCCCTGAAAACGCGGAAAATCTGCCGGTTATGGTCTACATACACGGCGGAAACAACCAGACAGGCGGCTCCTATGAAGAGATCAAGGACGGCACATATCTTGCCGCGACAGATGAGTGTGTACTTGTCTCGCTCAACTACAGAACAGGGCTTCTCGGCTTCAACGCTCTTCCCGCGCTTCAGACCGAGGAGGGTTCCACAGGCAACTACGCGCTTCTTGATATAGCGTTCGCTCTCGAATGGGTGCGTGACAATGTATCGAGCTTCGGCGGCGACCCGAATAATGTGACAGTCTCCGGCTTCTCAGCAGGCGGACGCAACGTAATGGCAATGCTTGTCAGCCCGATTTTTGAGGGACTTTTCCAGCGCGCTGTTGTATTCTCCGGCGGCATGACAATATGCGACGAGGAACAGGGCGCATTGAAGGACGCTGAGATAATTGCCCCGCTCGCTGTTGAGGATGGCAAGGCGGAAACAGAAGAAGAAGCCGCCGAATGGCTCATGGGAACCGGCAGTGACGTTAAAGACTATCTCTATTCGCTTTCGGCTGAACGTCTTACACAGCTCATGACGAACGCCGGTATAAGAATGGCGAAATTCCCGCACCTGTTTGGCGATGATGTGGTTCTTCCGTCCGGCGGGTTTGAAAACGCTGATTATGTGAACGATGTTCCTGTTATAATGCTCACAGGCACAAGTGAATTTTCACTGTTCGCGTCCGACAGCTACTACAGCACTCTTGAGGGTGAGGAGCTTCAGGCGGCGGCTCAGGCGTTCGCGGTCAAATACGGAAGTGACTTCTACCGCACATTCAATACTCAGCTCAGCGCGGAAACTATGGCTGAGAGCGGCTACACATCCAATATGTATCTTGTTCAGTTTGAATACGGCGGAGCGGATTCGGCTACAACAATCGGTATGGGTTCATTCCACGGCATATTCGTTCCCGCAATAAGCCCGACACACGGGTACACATTCTTCCACGACTTCTCCGGTGCCGGTTACACATCTCTCGCGGCTGATTTCAATACATATCTTAAAAATTTCCTCTACACCGGTGACCCGAACAGCTCGTCACCCGATGTTGTCTGGGATAACTGGACAAGCGAGAGCAAGCAGACGCTTTGCCTTGACGCTGACGAGGAAACAGGAACCTCAACGGCTGTCCTGAAAAACGTGTTCAAGACGAATGATGAGATAATCGCGGAGATCGAGGCTGACACGGCCGTTCCTGATGAAGTGAAATCTGTAATAATCTCAACTATTATGAACGGCCGCTGGTTCAGCGATGATCTTGACGCACACTTCAATACTCCGAGTCTCTGGTGAGATCATTTCACATCAAAAAATGGAGCCTTCACTACGAAGGCTCCATAATTTATTGCCGCGCTATTGTTTTATTCGTACTCGAACCCGAAAATAAGTCTGAATGTCCACCTCGTTATCAGCGATACAATGATGTAAATAAAGAAATAGAGTAAATCGTCCTTCAGATAATCAAGAACCGTCTTCTTCTCTACAGCCTGTGTCTCCTCCATATATAACTCCTCCTTTTGATAATGTACATCGTTTCCTCGTCCTCCCCCGAACAGGCTCGGACATCCACCATGCTCTGAAGCTGTGATAATACAATTATATCATGTATCCCTGTGATTTTTCCAGTGAAATTTTTAAATTTATCTAAAACTTTTTGCTTTCACGCGAATACTGCTGTTCCGCGTTCCAGCTTTGGGCTTAACCATTCACATTGCCGCGTTTCCTCCGCGACCGCCGCCGCCCATCATGCCGCCACCGCCGCCGAACATTCCACCGCCCAATGTGCCGCCGCCGAACATTCCGCCGGTTGTGCCGGAGGTTGTAAGTCCGTCTTCAATCGTCACCTCCGCGACAGTCTCTCCATCGGCTGTCACGGTGCAAACATCACCCTCAATAAGCTCCGGTGCGCTGAATATAACGGTCTGCGCGTATCCTGTCAGCGTAAACTCATAGCTCCAGCCATCTCCGGAGAAGCTCACGACAGCACCCGACTGTGCTGTTCCGCCAAGTCCGACGTTTATAGTGTTCTGTTCGGGTGAATCAGGATATTCCGGCATACTTCCACCGGTTGCCGCGAAAACTACTCCGCCTGTAATATCTATCCCTGTCTCAGAATCAAGCGCGCCGTCCGCGTTTCCGGTGCTGCAAACAGTAACCATTCCACCGCTTATGGTCATTGTGCCGTTAGAGTCAAGTCCATCGCCGCCCGATGTCACCGTTACTGTACCGCCGGAAATATTCAGCACATGATCCGTACCGCCCGCGAATCCCATTTCAAAGCCGCCAAGACCGCTGCCGTCACTTCCTCCCGCGGCGTTCATTCCATCATCGTCAGCTACAATAGCTATATCACCGCCGCTTATCTCAATATCCGCGCCCTCAAGCCCCTCGTGACTCCTTGTTATGTTTATTTCTCCGTCTGTAATCGTGAGAGTGCCATCGGAATGGAAAGCATCATCTCCGGTTGAAATTGTGTACTCTCCGCCGTTTACTGTCACATCACCGTTTGAGTGTACCGCGTCGTCGGTGCAGTTCAGCGTGTATGTGCCGCTCTCGATCGTGAGAGATGTTCCCGCCTTTATTCCCTTGCCGCCGCTTGTTATATCGCACACTACATCGCCCAGCGTCAGCGCAGTCTCCGCCTGTATGCCGTCCTCTGTGGAGTTGAGCGTGAATATTGAATTTGTGAGCTTCAGCCACCCAAGCGTCTCGTCTTTCTCGTTGGTTGAACGCAAAGCGTCACCGCCGCAGGTGACAGTAATATCCGCGTTGTCTATTGTATTTGAATCCTTGCCGTTTATGCCGTGATTGACAGCGTTCACTGTTATATCCGCGTCATATATTTCAAGTGTATCCTTCGATGTTATACCGTTATTATAGTTTGCGTTGACAGTGAGCGAACCGCTGCCTCCTATTACGAGATCATCCTTGCTGTAGAGGCAGGCGTTCGGTTCCTCATCCTCCGCGCTTGAGTAAATATCGTCAAATGTATAAGTTTCGCCATCTGTAAGCGTGTTTTGCGTACCCTCAGCCAGACAAATCGCGGTATAATCGGCATCGTAGACATATATCGGGCTGCCGTATGTGCAGGTTATGTCCGCTCCGTTCAGAACCAGCACCACAGTCATGTTGTTAGCGTCAACTATTATTCTGCCATCATTGAGTGTGCCTGTTATCTCGTAAATTCCGCTGTTCATAATAGCTACAGTACTTCCGCTGACCGCTGTTCCGGGTCCGCTCACTGAAACGCTGTCACCGTTCAGGCTGATTACTGTATTGGCATCATCGGCTGTTATCCCGTCAGTGCTGTTCAGATCCGCAGCCGCCTCGTATACAATTACTTCCTTGTCCTCAGTATCGGATGAACCGGAGGTTTCGTCTGCACAGCCCGACAGAGCCGCTATGATTGAAATTATAATTAAAGCCGCCGCTGTTTTCCTTATTTTGCAGTTCATATACATTTCCCCCTTAGTCTTATACATATATTAAACACTATGCACTTGAAATGTACCTTAAATATCAGCGGCATTATTATAACAATTTCTGCATATCAAATCGCGGCAGTTACCGCGTCTGCCTGTGCTTTTTTTCGTGGGGACTGCAATATCTGAAATCTTTTCGATAATGAAACAAAACCCGGACCGCCTTATTCGGCAGTCCGGATCTTCACTGTGATGTCTGAAATCTCTCTATCGCGTCTATAGTTGTTTTATAGTCGCTGTCCACTTTGCTAAGCCACCCCTCAGTCTCCGGTGACAGACCGTTTCGCAGTGATTCGGTAAGTTCATGACTTGACTCGTACAGCTTATCGAAGCCGAGGTTCTGACACACGCCCTTTATAGTGTGCGCGGCTCTGAACGCCTCCTGATAATCACCCGCGTCAAGGGAGCTGTGCAAGAGCTTGAAGCTCCCATCCGCCGGAAATTTCAGAACAAATTTCTGTACAATTCTCTCACTGCGGAGCCTGCCGATCACAGCGTCGTAGTTTCCGCCAAGCTCCGCGTAGCACTCCTTCAACGTCACGGCTTACTCTCCTTTCCATATTATGCGTATACGTCTATGTACTGTCCTTTCGCGGGCTGCGGCAGCATATCGAGTATCGCGTTTGCCTCCTGCTCCGCGCTGTCCATCGACTTTTTCATCACGCTTATCGAGTACTGCTGCTCAAAGCTGGCAGCACTCATGCTCATGCTCATCTGAGCAATACTGTTCATCATATCCATGGTATTTCCTCCTTCTTATTCCGCAAATAGTATAAGGTTCAGCAGATACTGAAAAGTTCTGCGGCTATGCAGTTTCCGAGGGAATTTTGCCGGGCTTCCTGCGTACAAAGTTCTGTGATTTTCTGTTTTATAATTTCTCCATTAACGCCTCGGCTTCTCCGCTGCCGGTCATGATGAGAGAGTTCCAAAGCTCCTGCGCCGAATCCATGCAGTTGAAGTAGAGACTTGTCAGGAGATTTGTCGGTATATCAAGCTCCTCGGCGAGTTTCGTCACTTTATCCCAATCCGCCGACTCATAGCTCAACGCAAGGTCATATATCGCGCCGCAAGGTCCTTCTTTTGTCAGGAGCGCGTTTTTAACCTCGTCCGATGCCGAAACCTCCGCAAGTATTTCCTCCATTGGCGCGTCGATCAGGTAATTAAGTGTTGAGAACATACCCATAAGGTACGCCTCGCCCTTTGATATGCCGACTTTTTTCGCGTAACCTACAAGTTCGCTGCAGAAATTCGCTCTCATGAACGAAAGCTTCAAAAACTCCTCCGACTGCGGATCAATCTCGTTTTCGGCGTTGCTGGCACTCAGAAGATATATCCACTGCTTTAGCTGCGATATTCCGAGGTTCATAATTGCCTGACGGATAGTTGTAGCCCTGTTGCGGAGCGCGAAATGCACGGAGTTTGACATTCTCAGAAGTCCGTATGTGAGTGTCGCGTCCATTGCTATAATACGCTCGATCTCCTCTATATCGGGGTCGTCCTGTGTCACGGCTACCATCAGTCTGAAGAAATTGCTTTGCAGGTACCCGCTTGTGTGCGCCCTTGTCGCGAGCTTCGCGGCAACGTAGGAACCCTCAAGCGCGTCAACGCCGTATTCAACGGCTTTTTTATAGGTCTGCTCATCATCGACACTTGTCGCTATGCACTGCTTGTTCATGCTGTGCGTTATTTCAACTACGTTGTGGAGCGTAGCGTCACTCATTGAGTGGAAATTCAGCTTGACGTAATCAATATCCCCGATGAGTGACAGGTACCTCGGCGCGAATTGAAATTCGTTGATCGCTATTTTGTACCCGTCCGCCGCGTACTGGCGCACAATACGCATAGCGAGAGGGTGAATTATAACGCTGTCATCTATCTGAATCACAAGGTCGGTCTTCTGGAAAAGACGCGGCACTTTTTTCATAAGCAGCGTTGTTGTGAAGGTCATGAAATTGAGAGAGCCTTTCAGCGACTTCTCGGTATTCTGGGTCAAGAAGTTATATATTGTATCGGCTACAGCAAACTCATTTGCGCGGGAGCCACCATCGTCACCGCCATACGCTAAATTCTCTCCGTGATAAAGAAGCTCATAACCTATTATCTGACTGTCCGGATCCTTTATCGGACATCTGACTATATATTTACTTCCCTTGGCCGCCATAATTGAATTGCCTCCTCGTCAATTACACATCCGTGCGTCCCAAAAGCGAATCCATTACGGACACCAAATGCCCTATTTCCGGCTTGCTCATCTGCTCATCCGCGCCGAGCTTTTTGCCCTTTATTCTCATCTCATCGTTTATGAGCGAGGAGAATATAATAACCGGAATATGCTTCAGCGCTTCGTCCTCCTTGATGAGCTTGGTGAGCCTGTGTCCGTCCATCTGCGGCATCTCTATATCGGTAATAAGCAGTGCCGCCTTTTCCTCAACTGTGCCTTTGGTCTTAAGATCCGAGAGATACTCCCACGCCTCAAGACCGTCTCTGAATGTTGTTATATTGGTATATCCGGCTTTCGTAAGCGCCTCCTGTATCATCTTTGACAGGAGAACCGAGTCCTCCGCAACGAGTATCGGCACGGCACTGCGCGGACGCGGTCCCATACTCTCAATTTCCGACATCTGTATGGAAGTCTCCGGCGCGATCCTCGCGACTATCTGCTCAAAGTCGAGTATCGTGACAAGGTCGCCGTCACACTGCGCGATTCCTGTCGCAACTCCCTCATCGCCGTTGTTTATGGTCTTGTCGGGCTTCTGAATTGATGCCCACGAAATGCGGATTATTCCAACCACCGTATGAACTCTGAACGCTATGTTCATTTTGTTAAAATTCGTGATTATGAAAAGATCCTTTTCCTTTGGTTCATCGTGGTTTCCGAGGTATTCCGGCAAGCTAACCACAGTAATCACTGTATCACGCGGCTTGAAGATACCCTCGACAGCGGGGTGCGTGTGCGGCATTGGCTTAACGGGAGCCGACAGCATTATCTCCTTCACCTTCGCGACATTGATTCCATACAGATTGCCGGATATTGTAAACTCCATTATCTCTATTTCATTTGTGCCTGATTCCAGAAGTATTTCACTCTTATCCGCCACTTAAAATGCACTTCCTTTCACTTATACTCAAAGCCGGAATTATTTCCGGTTTTGCGGCTTCCGCGGAAGCCTTTACGCACGGCACCCGGCACGCAAATGCTTCCGAAATATACTTTTTGAGCCTGAACACGCCGAAAACTGTTTTACTCCAAATACAGCGGGTTTTAGACGCTGAATTTTAACCGGCATTATATTTTTGCGCCGGTAAATCTGTCCTGCCGTGAATATAGTACCGAACGCTCCTGACGCGGCACTGAAGCTCTCTGAATTGCTCCGCGCTTTCGAAACCGAAATTCTAAAATCACCCGAATTTCATGCTGTTGTACCGGATTTCAATTCGCGGTACCTCTATATTCTGGGGATCATCACAATACCTTCACCGGTTTTCCGTAGGCGTTTATCCTGCCCTGTCCGGTTGCCGGGTCAAACGAGAGTGTCCTCGCGACGGAGCCTCCCGTGTCCTCGGCGAGTATTCTTATGCCCTCTTTGCGGAGCGTCAGCTTGACACTTTCAATGTTTCTCTGCCCGATATTGCCAAGCGCGCCGCCGCCGCTGACTTCAAACATCTTCGCGCCGCCAGCGATTTTCGCTGTAATGCGGGATTTCAGCGCGCCTTTTCCCTCCATCTGCCGAAGTGTCTCCTTGATACCTGTATCGGCGTATTTCATCGGATTTTTGCGCCCCGCCTCCATGTTCAGGGGCAGCATTATATGTATCAGTGCCGCCAGCTTCACGCCGGGGTCATACAGACATATACCGATACATGAACCCAGAGCGTAAGTTATCAGTTCTCCCTCCCATTGTGACATTTTCATATCCGCAATGCCTACTGTGATTTTGCCAGAGGTACTAATCATTTGTTACGCCCAGCTTTCTCAACAGGAAGTTCAGGGAACGCACATCCGGTGACATAATCAAACGGCAGGGAACCTCTCCCTCATCGCAGACAAAGTTTCCGCCGATTGTCATAAGATAATCTGTCTGACCGCCGTACTCCGCCATTGGAACAGCGATTATAGCACCCTGCATATCGACTGACATACACGGAACGGTCAAAGAGACTGAAATATCCGCAAGGCTTGACAGCGCGTTAATAAATGTGGAGATCATGATATTTCCGACTTCAATGAGTGCGGAACGCTCCATTTCGCCCAGCTCGTCATAGCTTGTAATTTTCTCATTGAGCATACTGTTCAGTACAAGATTGATAAAGTCAAGAGACTGCGCGGCGAGCATTATGCCGTTTACCTCCCCGCTTATTTTGACAAGCACACCCGCCGTTATTTCTTCGGGACCGCCTATCCAGTCGATAGCCTCGTTGTAGCCCATTATGCGAACTTCGGGAAGCGTTATGTCTACCTCCCTTCCGAGCATCTGCGACAGCGCGGTCGCGGCGTTGCCCGTACCGATACTTCCGATTTCGCGGAGCGTATCGATCTCAAGCGACGATAGCTCATTGTAATTTTTAATGTTCATATCAAAACCCTCCCTGTACGGTTCAGCGCAAGTTGTTTACGGTCGTTTCTATTTCATCTGACGCTGTTATCATTTTAAGCAGCATACTGTACGATCGCTGCGTCTCGATAACCTTTGAAAGCTCATACGCCAGATCGACGTTCGACATCTCAAGAGCGTTCTTAACGAGCTTGCCTGTTCCCTGCGCCTCATCACCGTTTTTATTGATAGAGGTGAACATATTGTCCATCTCGCTCAAAATGCCGTCATAATTCTCGAACGTGAATATTCCAATCGCCTCGGTATTGAGCGGGTCGCTGTCTGTTATATCTATAATATTGCTGTCCTGGTCAAGTACAAATCTCCCGTTGCCGTCGCAGAGATACCATCTAAGCTCTGTCTCGCCGTTTGCGTTTGTTGTCTCTACGCTTGACTTTGTAAATGAGCCGTCGCGTGTGTACTCTACAGTACCCGTCACCGAATCGTATAACTTGAAGAAGCCATCACCCTCGATCGCGTAATCATATCCCAAGTCGGTATACATAAATGCGCTGCCGCTTGTGTTTGTCGCCGCCGCCTCAAGTCTCGCTCCGACACCTCTCGGCAGATCCTCCGTCACGCCCTCGATATTCTGTGTGATAAGCTGGCTGAACGAGGGTACCTTTGCCTTAAAGCCGTATGTATTGACGTTCGATATGTTGTTGCCGTGTACGTTAAGCCTGTCCTGCTGCTGAATCGCGCCTGTTGTTGCCGTGTAAAACGAAAGATTCATACTTATTCACCTCACAATCTGCCAACCTCGGTAGTTGCTTTTGTCATAACGCTGTCGTATATCTGAAGTGCTTCCGCCGCGCTCTGGTACGCTCTCTGTGTCGATATAAGCTCCGTCAGCATTTCAGCCATATCATCGTTTGACTGCTCCAGATAGCCGTTATATATAACCACGTCCGTGAGCTGCCCCTGTCCCTCGGCTGTGAAGAAGCCCTGATCATCCTTATTGAGCGTTCCGTTATCCTCGAATGTCCACACGCCGATTTTGCCGAGATAGTTCCCGTCCTGCGAATATATGCTGCCCAAATCATCGGTGATTATTTTATCTGTACCGAGCTGTATCGGGTTCCCGTTCACATCTAAAACTCTGCCCTTATCCGAGAGCCAGAGATAACCGTCATCATCGAGCGAGAAATTTCCGTTTCTTGTATAGCAGGTGTTGCCGTCCGCTGTCTCTATCTGGAAAAAGCCTTCGCCGTAAATGCAGAAATCGAGCGGCAGATATGTCTCCTGCGGCGCACCCTGAGTGTAGTCTGTATATAGCTGGTCGGGAACTGTTATGTAGCTCTGTGTGCCGATGTCAACGTAATTTTTGCTTCGGTTCCCGACACGCTGCCACATGACTTCCTCAAATGTTGTCTGTGTGAACTGGTCAGCTTTGTAACCTGCGGTCGAGATGTTTGTCATATTATTTGAGAGTATATCAAGGTGCTTTCCGTGTGTCATCATCGCCGATGTCAAATTATAAAAACCCTTATACATACCGATCCTCCTTCTACTGCGCGTCCAGCATAACCTTCAGCTTCTGTATAGCCCTCGCGTGGATCTGCGAAACTCTGGCGAAGCTGACACCGAGTATCGCGGCAATATCCTTCATTTTCATATCCTTCTGATAATAAAGCGACAGGACAAGCTGTTCATTATCGCGCAGTTTACCTATTGATTCCGACAGAATATTTATAAGCTCCTGATGTTCTATAGTCATCTCCGGCATACTTTCGAGATCGTCCGTCTCGTTTGTCGGGAACTGTTCGTAGCCCTCAAGAGCCTCCTCAAGCGAGACAACGCTGTAAATTGATGTCCGTGACAGCGACTCATAATATTCATCATCGGACAGATTCAGCTTTTGCGCCACCTCGTGGTCGGTGGGAAGTCTGCCGAGGTCACTGTACAGTTCCGCGTTGGCGCGTTCCATCTCTTTGGCGCGTTTGCGTATCGGGCGTGGAACCCAGTCCTGCCGTCTTGCGAGATCTATGACCATGCCGCGAATACGCTTGGCGATGTAAGTTTCAAATTTGCCCTTTTCGGGGTCATATTTTTCAACCGAATGTGCGAGGACGATAAGCCCTTCGTTTACTATGTCCTCTATCTGCGCGAAACTTGAGTAAACTCCTCTTATTTGCAGCGCAATATGCTTTATCATATCGGAGTAGCGCATAACTATCGTCCATTTAAGCTCATCGCTTGGGGATTCCCTGTAGAGCTTAAACAGGTCTTCGGTTGTCATTTCCTCGTAAGCTTCTTCACCTTTCACGCTCCCACCGCCTTCTTTTCGTTGCTAAGGGTGACATTGCCTATCGACTGGATCTGAACCGTACCTACTATTTCATTAAACGACAGCACATAAAGCCCCGGAAAATACTGTCCCAGCAGTCTGCTGAGGTATACGCGAATAACCTGACTTGTGAGCAGTATCGGCGTAAGTCCCAGCTCCTGAAATTTCTTCATGTGTTCGGATATTTGCGTGACAAGGGGCGATATAAGCTCCGGACCCATCGCGAGGTAGATACCCCTGTCGTTTTTGGTGAGCGAACCGACAATTTTTCTCTCGACTTCTCCGTCAAGGGTGATTGCGCGAAGCTGACCGTTTTCGCAGAAGCGTCTTGTTATAGTTCTGCTTATTGCCGAACGCACACTCTCCGTCAGCATATCGGGATCTCTTGTTGTACTCATGGCATCCACGAGAGTTTCAAGTATTGTACCCAGATCGCGTATGGGAACGCCCTCCAGCAGCAGATTCTTCAGCACCTTTTCCAGCAGCGCGTATGAGACTATCGCGGGACAAGCCTCCTCGACAAGCTCCGGCGATGTTCTCTTGAGGTTCTCGACAAGCTGAATTGTCTCGGTTCTTGACAGCAGCTCGTGTGCGTGGCGTCTTATTGTCTCCGAGAGGTGTGTCAGAAGCACTGAAAGCGGGTCAATTACCGTGTAACCGTAAATTTCCGCCATTTCCTTGTTTTCCGGAAGGATCCAGCGTGATGGGATACCGTAAGCCGGTTCTACAGTTTCAATGCCGTCTATTTCTCTCACGGGGTTTGCGGGTTCGAGCGCGAGGTAGTAATCCATAAGGATCTCGCCTCTCGCGACTTCCTCACCCTTTATATATATAACATACTGGTTCGTACCGAGCATGGTGCCGTCGTGCAATCGGACAGTCGGTATGACGAAGCCCATCTCCTGAGCGTACTGTCTGCGGAATATGACTATACGGTTTATGAGCTTGCCGCCGCTGCTCTCGTCAACGAGGGGAATCAAGCTGTAGCCGACTTCCATCTCTATAGGTTCAACTGTTAAAAGCGAATATACGTTGCTTATATCCTTATAATAATCAGCCGCGGTTGGAGCAAGCTCTTCCGGAGCCGGCTGTGTCTGTGCCGTTTCGCCTGGAGCTTCTTCCTCCTGCTTCTGTGCGCGTGACAGGAAGTAACTCAGTACCATAAGCATAGCCGCGACAACCAAAAGCGCGACATGGGGTGTGTTCGGCATAATCGCTAAGAATATCAGCGCGACACCGGCTGACATGAAGGCTCTCGGCTGTGCCGTGAACTGGTTGAGAACGTCAATGTTAAGGCTGCCGTCCGAAACGGAACGGGTAACTATCATGCCTGTAGCTGTTGAAATCATCAGTGACGGGAGCTGTGACACAAGACCGTCACCGACTGTAGCGGTAGCGTAAATTGAGAGTGCCGATGAAGCGTCCATGCCCTCCTGAAGCATACCGACAAGGAAACCCCCGATAAGGTCAATGAGCGTGATAATAATGCTCATTACAGCATCGCCCTTGACTATCTTCGTGGCACCGTCCATAGCACCGTAAAAGTCGGCTTCCTTCTGAATTTTTTCGCGTCTTACTTTTGCTTCCTGCTCGTTTATAAGACCGGTATTCAGGTCAGCGTCGATCGCCATCTGTTTTCCGGGCATAGCGTCAAGTGTGAATCTTGCGGCGACTTCCGCGACACGTTCCGCGCCCTTGGATATGACGATGAACTGCATTAAGACGATAATTATAAAGACCACGAAACCTATGACGATATTTCCGGACGTTATAAGATTACCGAATGCCGAGATAACGCTTCCTGCCTGTCCTCCGTTACTGAGTATAAGACGTGTTGACGAGACATTCATGCCGAGCCGGAAGAGCGTCGTAATGAGCAACAGTGACGGGAAGATAGAGAAATCAAGTGCGTCGGAGATGTTCATTGTGATGAGCAGTATCATAATGGAGAGCGCGATATTTATTACAAGAAGAACGTCAAGTATAGCTGCGGGAAGCGGGAGAATCAAGAAAAGGACAATAATGACAACAAATATAGATACCACATTATTGCCGATCCATTTGAGCATTCACGTTTCCTCCCTCAACCAAAAATTATATCGCGCACCGTGCGTTTCATTAGATGCCTCTGCGCCTTTTTACTCTGCGGCAATAGCTTTTCGGGTTTGCGGCTCAACGGAATTTCAGTGCGGCTGCCCGCTTAAAAACTGAAACGAATTTCAGGACGGCAAAGCCGCGTTGAAATACCGGGCTTTATTTTCGCCGATCGGACTTTATAAGCGCAGGATCCGCAAACTTTTTTCGTGAGAAGCGCGGCGCGTCACGGCAAATATTTACCACGCGGTTATTTATAAAGCGTTGAAAAGCCTTAAAACGAGAGACTCAAAATCAGGAAAATTACCTTTCCGCCGCGTTCAGGGGATTTCGCAAATTCTAAGCAGTTTCTTTAGGTGCCGCGTTCGGGGCTTTAATTCTTCCGAGCTTATAGAGGTACACCATAACCTCGGCGACCGCTTCGTACATCTGCGGGGGAATCTGCCTGTTAAGATCCGACGACTTATAAAGCGCTCTCGCGACTTCAACATTTTCGATAACCGGTATATCGTTTTCCTCCGCGACCGCGACTATTCTGAGTGCCAGCTCATCAAGACCCTTCGCAAGGACAACGGGTGCTTCATCCTCATCGGCGTGGTACCTGAGAGCGACAGCGACATGCGTCGGGTTACGGATAATGACATCTGATTTCGGAACCTGCTGCATCATACGCGACTGCGACATTTTACGCTGTAATTCTTTTATCTTTCCCTTTATCTTAGGATCTCCCTCTGTCTGCTTATATTCCTCCTTGACTTCCTGCTTTGTCATTTTCATCTGTCTCTCAAAATCCCACCACTGATATATATAATCGAGAGCCGCGACCACAAGAAACGCGACAGCTATTTTGAGTACAAGATTGAATATTGCCGTGAAGAGATCCTCGCACGAGCCTGTTATCTCCGAGTAGAGATAATTTGACGCGGTGGCTATGAGATTTACAAGATCCGAGTAGATAAAATACAAAAGTACAGCTATCTCAATAATTCCCTTGAGTGCCTGCACAAGGCTTTTAAGAGAAAACAACCGTTTGAACCCGCTTATCGGGTTAATGCGGTTAAATTTCGGCTTCATCGGTTCCGCCGTCACAAGAAACTGTGTTTGAGCGAATGTAGCGATAACCGCCGCCGCGAGTACCGCGATAAGTACCGGCGCGACCATTTTCGCAACTATAATAACGGAATCTATAAAAAGTCCGGTATATATGCCCTCGCTGAGATCGTTTCGCGTCAGGTCAATGCAGTAACGCACAAACTGGCTTGCGTATCCGGCAGCCGAGGCAAATGTAATTCTCAATATCACAATACCCGCGAAAAGTGTCGCAACTGTCACAATATCCTTGCTCATAAGGATATTGCCTTTTTTTCGTTCGTCACGCCGCTTTTTCGGTGTGGCTTTTTCGGTTTTTTCTTCGCTGCCGCCGCCCAAATCTGTCCCCCCTTTTCACCCGCTATCCATGCGCGAGGTCAAGAGCAAGTTCTATTTCCCGAAGCATACCCGATTCAATCTCAAGCATGAAATTGCTTATGGGAGCCAGCATAAGTACAAGTACAACAAGCCCGATGATGATTTTCAGCTCTATATTTATCGCGAATACGTTGATCTGCGGTATTGCTTTCATGAGAACTCCCATGCCAACCTGACCCAGCAGCTCCGCCGCCAGAACGGGGAAGCATAGCTTTACCGCGAGTATCATGCAGTTTACGAAAAGCTCTATAACTCTGTTCGCCGCCGCTTCTCCCAGGGACGCTGTTCCATACGGCACAAGCTCTCCCGAAGTTATCATTATCCTGATAAGCGTAATATGCCCGTTTGCCACAAAGAACAGAGTCATCATCATAAGGCGCAGAAATGTCGCGTTGACCGTTGAGTTGGACTGCGAGGTCGTGTCGTATGTTCTCGCCATGCTCATGCCCATCTGCGTATCTATCATGCTCCCCGCCTGTTCCGGTATCATGAAGAATATGTTCATGATAACCGAAATCATAATGCCTGTACTCAGCTCAAGGAGCATTATGACCGCAAGCTCCAGAGTCGTTTGCGGCACTGTCACCCATGAGTAATCGTCATAGGTCGAGTAGATGAAGAGCGTCAGCGAAAATATAAATCCCGCCTTGAACAGGTTCGGTACACCTGATCTTCCTAAAATCGGATTGAACAGGATAAAGCCCGACATTCTCATCAGAATGAGCAGAAGCAGCGTGAACGCATTCCAGTTGATCATGCAAAATTACCTGCCGATTCGCGCTTACAGCATTTGGTTAAAAATCTCTATAGTATACTCCTGAAGTGTGCCCAGCATCCAGCCGCCTCCAATCAGCAGTATGACAACTACCACGATTAGCTTCAGCAGGAACGCTATTGACTGTTCGTGTATCTGCGTAACAGCCTGAATGATAGCTACAACAACGCCAACGAGCATACAGAGTATGAGTATCGGTCCGCCTACTTTGAGTACAACTAATATTCCGTCCTTGAAAATATCGGTAACATTTTCCGCACTCAATGCAAGCCCTCCTTATAACTATACAAATCCCTTTACAAGTGTAGAGAACAGAAGCTCCCAGCCGTTCACTGTAATAAACAGGAGCAGCTTAAACGGTGTTGAGATCATTGACGGCGGCAGCATCACCATGCCCATTGACATCAGCGTTGAGGCAACGACTATATCAATAATCAGAAACGGTATATAGAGGTAGAAGCCTATAAGAAATCCGCGTTTCAGCTCGCTTGTCGCGAAAGCCGGCATTATGACAAGCATTGACATCTCATTGACTTCGTCGCTTGTCTCCGGCACCTCCGTATCTGAAAGTTCGCAGAAAAGCGACAGCGATGAACTGTCGGTATTCCTTACCATGAAATCCTTGAGCGGCACCTGAGCTGTCTCAACAAACTCCGTAAGCGTTATTTCCTCGTTTACATATGGTTCGTATGCTGTCTCGTACACTTCGGTGAGTACGGGACTCATTGTGAAGAGTGTCAGAAATATGGCGATTCCGGTCAGAACCATATTCGGCGGTGTCTGCTGTGTACCCATTGCGTTTCTGAGAAACGACAGTGAAATTATGTACCGCGTGAAGGATGTCATCATCACGACGATAGACGGAAGAAGGCTTATAATCGTTATAAGCGCGATTACTTCAAGCGTACTGACGCTGTCACCGTTTATCTGTATTAGAGAATCCTCCATAGCGTCATTTCCTTTTTCGTAAATTCTCCTGAAGCAGCTCGAGAAAATTTGACCTCTCCGGAGTATCTGTCTCGAGCCACTCCTCCACTTTTCCGCTCTCAAGTTCCCTCAGTACAGTAACGCTGTTTTGCGTCACGCCCAGAAGCAGGAAAGTATCCCCAACGCGCAGCAGCACTACGCGCTCGTTCCTGCCCAAGGGTATCTGTGCCGTCAAGCTCAACCTCTCCCCCGCTTTTGTACCCCGCGTTCCCGCGGGCATACCGGATTTAGCCACCCACCTCGAAACGACCCATGCCAGTACAAGAATGAGTACCGTCACGAGGAGCATTCCCAACGCTTCAAGCATTGTCAGGGAGTGCCGAGGATAGTAGTTACGGTTTTCATTATACGGTCGGGCTTAAACGGTTTAACAATAAAGTCCTTTGCCCCTGACTGTATCGCGTCAATAACCATTGCCTCCTGACCCATGGCGGAACACATCACGACATTTGCGGAGCCGTTTTTGGCGCGAATCGCCTTCAGTGCCTCAAGTCCGTCCATGTTTGGCATTGTAATATCAAGTATAACAAGATCCGGTTTTACTTCGTCATACTTCTTTACCGCGTCAAGTCCGTCCACCGCCTCATATAAATCGGTGAATCCGTTCTTGCTGAGAGTATCCTTAATAACTTTTCTCATGAAAGCAGCGTCATCAGCCAATAATATTTTTGCCATCGTTTTACCATCCTTTCAAGGTTAGCGTACTTGTTAATATTATAATTTCATCCAGAGCTTAAGTCAAGTCAGCAAGTCCGGGTTTTGAGAGTATTTCGTTAATGCGGATTCCGAAATTATCATCTATAACCACAACATCGCCGTGGGCTATGCACTTGCCGTTTACGAACACGTCCACCTGATCTCCCGCGAGCTTATCAAGGACAACAAGAGAACCTTTAGACAGATTGAGAATTTCCTGCACTTTTTTGCGTGTTCTTCCGATTTCGACCGCGATTTCAAGGGGAACGCCCATAATAAGGTCAAGGTTCTGCGCCTGCTCCTCATTAAGCTCTGTCTCGTTCTGGAGCTTAGGCATACTGACCGCTTTTGTCTGTATGACTTTGTTTTTGTTCTCTTTTTCCTTCTCCTTGTCCTCAGTCGGCTGATAGCCTGCGGGCGGCATATAATACATTGGCGGATACATCATCTGCATCTGCTGCGGATCCATCCCGTAATATGGATAATACGGAGGAGGCGGGTACTGTCCGGCGGGTGCGCCCGCGTTCTGCGCGGACATTGGCATTGTCGGACCCGGCACCTGCTGCGCCTGAGCCTGAGCCGGTGCGGGTGCGGGTGACGGCGGGGTATTGCCTGACATACCGCTCATCATGCGCTCTATCTCTTCCTGACTCATCACGCCGCCTGACGATGAAGCTGCGGGAGGCGGAGCGGGAGACGGCGGAGCGGACTGCATACCGCCCATCATGCGCTCTATTTCCTCCTGACTCATCACACCGCCTGACGATGCGGGAGCGGGAGACGGCGGAGCAGAAGCGGACATACCGCCCATCATGCGTTCAATTTCCTCCTGGCTCATCACGCCGCCTGACGGTTCCGGCGCGGGAGCGGGTTCAGGTTCCGGCTGCTCATCCTCATCCTCGCCCAGTCCGAATCCGGCGATAAGTTCCTTCGCCAGCTTGACGGACATCACATTCATAAACCGGCTCTCCATGGAACCTTCGATTGAAAGCGAGAACTCGACCACAACAACAGTCGCTGTAGGATCCGGAAGTCTGTCTTTAAGAATTGAGGATACGTTGTCACCATCGAATGTTGTCGGTGTTGAGATATTCACCATCTTGCCGAGGAAATCGCTCAAGGCTGTCGCGGCGGAACCCATCATCTGGTTCATAACCTCGCAGACCGCGCTCAATGTCAGATCGTTAAGCTCAAATTCCTCTTCCGGTGTCTCCATCCCCATCAGAATATCGACAATAACCTTCACATCGGACATCTTGAGAAGCATAAGGTTGCTTCCCTCAAGTCCCGTTACATATTGGATCTCAACGCCCACCGCCGGTTCCAAATCGCCAAGTGTAAAATCCGCGACACGAATCACAGACACTTTTGGCGTTGTAATATCGACTCTGTGATCAAGCATATTGGAAACAGCCGTCGCTGACGAGCCAAGGCTGATATTCATTATTTCACCGATAGCGTCAAGCTCTATCGGATTAAAAGTCTTATTGCTCATCTTCCTGCTCGCTCCCTCCTTTTATGCTGCCATATACATCCTGTATTTTGACGGCTATTTTTTTCTCATGTGTACCCATAAGTCCGCTAAACCATTGTCGTCCGCCAATACGAAGCGAGACGGCGGAATCTTTTTTCAGACCCATATCTATGACATCCCCGACATTCAAACTGTAAATATCCTGAAGCTGTACAGTAGTTCTGCCAAGCTCCGCGATAATATCCAATGAAGAGTCCTTGATATTCGAGTAAATATCCTCTGACCTGTTCTCCCGATCGACGCGGGTCGTGTTATTCTGCTTTTGTATTTCCTCAAAAACGGTACTTAGAACCGAATCCGGCATACAGACATCTATATGCCCCTCGCAGTTCTGGAATTTAATATTGAGGCTGACGAGTATGACCGTCTCCTCAATGCTGATAAGCTGCATCATTGTCGGATTCGGCTCCACCCGTTCAAATACAAAGCTGAGATCCACATAACTCTCCCAGCTGCTGCCCATTACGGAGACGAAGTCCTCCATCAGATTCTTGTATAGGCTCAAATCGAGAGATGTAAACGTGTAATCCGCCGGCAGATCGTCCTCAACATCGCCGTTGCCGCCCATCAATCTGTCCATCATGCTCACCATGACAGTGGGGCTTGCACAGACGATTACCGGATCGCTGCTTCGTTTGCCGTTCATCATCAAATATGTGAGAGAGACGACTTCTCCGTCTATCAGCGCGTTTGAGAACTCAAAGTAACGCTGTTCATCCACCGTATCAACCTCAACCTCGCAGGATGTATGCAGCAGACCGTTTATTCGGGTATTCAGAACCTTTGAGTAGTTCTCGAATATACTGTTGAGTATCTTTATTCTCTCTCTGGTATATTTACGCGGGCTGCGGAAATCGTATTTCAGATATTTCTTTTTCGGTTCTAATTTAAGCGGCTGTTCCTTGCCGTTTTGTGCGTCAGCGGGCGTGCCGGGGGAGGAACCCTGACTGCCGGAGCTTGCGTCTTTACCCCCGCTGTTTCCGCCTCCAAGTGCCGCGCTTATGAGTGCGTCTATTTGACTTTGCGACAGTACTTCAGCCATCACTCAACCTCTTTTACTGTTTTAGTACACGGCTTTATTATTCAATCTTCCAGATCAGCCGTATCAGTCTCCGCTGTTTCCGCGTCAGTCCCGGAGATTTCCTCCTCCGACATTTCAGTCTCGGCTGATTCCGTCTCTTCTGTTTCGGGATTCGACACTCCTATCATAGTATAATACTGTTCAATACTGTCTCCAAGCTCGTCCATCAAATCATATCCGGTAACAAGGATCTCGACACGTCTGTTTTTTGCTCTGTTCTCCGCTGTATCATTAGGCGCGACAGGTCTGTGCTGAC
The DNA here is from genome assembly GCA_964553775.1 of uncultured Oscillospiraceae bacterium. Classification (GTDB taxonomy): domain Bacteria; phylum Bacillota; class Clostridia; order Oscillospirales; family Oscillospiraceae; genus RUG626. The sequence continues at coordinate 43,916 of CAZKLU010000001.1, forward strand.
CGTAGCCCACGCTTACTATTTTAGCGGCATCAAGAGTAGAGTGCAGCTGTATATACGAGGCTGCGTTAGCGGCTCTCTGTGAGGAAAGCGTTCTGTCCCACTCAACGCGGTTCGGCTCTGTAGTGCTTCCCTGCGCGGTATGACCCATCACACGCACCTCGTCAATATACTCGCTCGTCTGGCTGAACATATCCGCCACGACGGAGAGAACCTCCTCGCCGTCGGCGCGTATTTCATAGCTTTCACCGTCAAAGAACACCGTATCTCTGAACGATATAAACACATACCCGTCGCCCTCGGAAACCTGGATGCTGTCCGCCATATCGCTGTTCTCCGCGAAAGCAAGCAGCTTCTGGTACAATTCGTCGAACGCGGCGTTTATTTCCTCCTGTCTCGCGACAAGATCCTCAAGGGTAAGCGTACCCTCGCCGGCTTCGCCGTTATTTTCCATCTCAGCGTCGGAGCTTGGTCCATCGTTTCCGCCAACTATCTCGGTCTGGTCGGGTATACTGTCGGGGTTAAAACTCATGACGAGAGCTTTCCACTTCTCCTCGCTTATCGTGGACATTGAATACAGCAGGACAAAGAAACACAGTAAAAGCGTAACCATGTCACCGTATGTGTCCATCCAGTTAGCTCCGCCACCGCCGCTGCTCTTCCTTTTCATACAGCGCAGCCCCCTTTGTCAATAATGTTCATTGTTCGTTGCCGGTATTGGCGGCACCGCCTTTTTTAGGCTGTTCAGCGTTGCGCCCCTTCTGGTCGATAAATGTAAGGAGCCGTTCGCGCAGGAATTTCGGGTTCTCGCCTGACTGTATACCTGCGATTCCCTCGACAACTATCTGCTTGCAGAGAACCTCCTCTTCATCCTGTGTTCTCAGGTGGGTGGCTATCGGTCCGAATATCATGTGTGCCAGAATACAGCCGTACAGTGTCGTAATAAGAGCGGTACCCATATCGCTGCCGAGGTTGCTGCTGCCTTCCGCGACATTAAGACCCTTACACATATTGATAAGACCGACGAGAGTACCGACCATTCCGAATGCCGGAGCGACCGATGATGCTTTCTCATACATCGCGGCTGTGGCATCGTGGCGTGCCGACATCTGCTCAATATCATTTTCAAGTACGCTTCTTACTCTGTCGGCGTCGCTGCCGTCCATCAGGAGCATGATAGCCTGCTTGAAAAACGGATCCTGCTGCGTGTTCGCCATCTCCTCAAGAGAGAGAAGACCGTCTTTTCTCGCTTTCTGCGCCAGTTCCGTGAGCTGGTCAACGTAAAGGCTCGGATTAAAACGCTTCGTATTGAGAATAATACCAAAGTGCTTAGGTATATTTGCGAGCATTTTAGTCGGGAAGCTCGCGACAACGATCGCGACTGTACAGCCGACCGTTATCATTATACTCGGACCATCGAAGAAGTTTATGAGCTTCGTCACGTCAAGCTGCGGAAAACCCAACATTCCAAGCAAAATAAAGACTATAGCTAATACAAGACCGATAAAATAAGTTATATTCATTTTTGTCTTTCACCCACTCAGTATTACATTTGCAGATGCACCCGAACGAGGTCTGTATGCCAAATCCGCCGGACGATCAATTACATAAAACCTGCCCGAACAAATATGTTATACGCCCGTACTCAAAGCCCGCGCCTGTCCTCTACCGTAAGCTGCCGATGTATGTCCATAACCTTGGCGTTATAATCGGTTATCTTTCTGATTATCTCGTCTCCGCTCTCGCGGACTATGTAGTATTCATGGTTCATCATAACAACCTTTGATTCCGGTATAAACTCTATGCACTGTATTTGATTGTGGTTGACAAGGAACCTTTCGCGGTTCATCTTTGTCAGCATTATCATAACGACGCACTCCTTCTATAGTTTTGATACGGCAAAGCTGTGCCGGAAATTGTTTATGCTTTCATCGTGCCGGCGGCGCGAGACTCTGAAAACCGGAACCCTGATTTTCCGGTATTCAATGACCGCGATTCCGCATAATAACCATTTTCTATTTTACATCATTTTGATTTAATTTGCAAGCCCCTAAAAAAATATTTTGGAATATGGCTGATACAACAATTAAACCGCCGTTTTGACGCTATTATTCGTCAAAGTAACCATAAATCTGACTGATAATTATCGCGCATATTGGTTAAAAGCCGCCTGAGATATTAAAAAGCACCGCCCCGGAGCGTTTTGGGTGTTCCGGGGCAAGATTTCGCGTCAGGCAGGCTTGCGTCTTTCGTTACCCGCGTGCCGTCATGCGGCTGGGAAATTTATAGTGCTGTAAAATTATCTCTTCATGTTGACAAGCTCTTCAAGCATTGAGTCTGTCACCGTGACGATTCTCGTATTCGCCTGATAGCCGCGCTGGATCATGATCATGTTTGTGATTTCGTTCGCGAGGTCGGTACCGGATGATTCAAGACCGCCGGTTATGATTTCCGTGCTGCCCGCGCTCTCCACCGTGAGTTCGGTTATATCACCGTCACCGGTGGGGACGTACTGAACCGCGCCGCCAACTGTAGTGAGGTGTACGTTGCCCGCGCCGCCAAGAGCCTGATAGTAACGTCCGTCAACGTGCGTAACGCCGTTCGGGCTGTCAACCTTCGCGATTGCTATGTAGCCGAGAGTGTAAACCTTGTCGTCGCTTGTCGTGATTGAAATGCAGCCTGTCTTGGACTCGATAGAGAAGCTGTTCACCGTGACGCGCTGCGGCTCCTC
>CAZKLU010000001.1:46743-86553 GCA_964553775.1 uncultured Oscillospiraceae bacterium
CTGTGTTGCATATGGGAGACGGATAGCGGTAAGGATCGGGCTTATCACCGTGTCACCCTCATTACCTTCATCGTCCTCGGTCGCAAGGAAACCGTACACTACGTTGCCTTCGCCATCAACAAGGTAGCCGTCCTTGACATCGAAATTGCCGAGGCGTGTCAGGTACATACCCTGAAGCGACTCCTGATCGGTAACGCCGAGCTTCGTCTTGTCACCTACAACGAAGAAGCCATCGCCATCGATCACGCAGTCAAGAGCCTGTGCCGTAGGCGAATAGTTCTTACTGCTCATATCGAGATCTATCGTGCCAATGGAGCAGCCGTAGCCTATTTGCGCGGGGTTGCGTCCGCCCATCGTGTCCGTACCGTTTGAACCTGTTCTGCTTGTTGTATAGAGCGACTCGTTGAACGTGTAACGTGTAGCTTTATAGCCATATGTATTTACGTTTGAGATGTTATTGCCTATTACGTTGAGTGCGCTCATGTGAGCGCGCAAGCCCGCAACAGCCGCGTACATTGCGCCAGTCATTTAACAAAAAATCTCCTTTCTCGCGTGGCACCGCCGACAGGAAGTCATTCGGGCTTCCCGTCACAGCATCCTGAAAGGACCTGCTGTCTGTTTTACAGGAGCACGGCACCGTCAATGTTTGTAAAAATGTTTTCCTTCATTTCCTCCTGCGACATAGTAGTAATAACGCGCCCGTAGGGAATGTTAATAATAAACGCCTGATTTGTATCGAACGCGAGTATATTTTTCGCGCCTTTTTCCTGCGCTTTTTCAACCGATTCGCTCAATTTATCCACGAGAGTCGGCGTAAGCTCTATTCCGCGTTCCTCAGCTCTTGCCAGAGCGTGTTTAGAAAAGTTAATGGTTCGGGCTTCGGAGCCGCTGCCCTCAGCGCACTTTTTCAGCATATCGCTGAATGATGCTCTTCCGCCGTTTCCGTTCTTCTTTTCCGAATTGCCGATAACCGGACTTGATCCAACGCTGACACTGCTAATATTGTTCAGCACAGCAGAGACCCCCTCTCTTTCACATCTTTTTCCGATTTCGGGTAAAAATCTTTATGTACAATATATTTCCGGTTCAGTCTCAATTCAGCCGGAAACCAGATCCCACGCGCTGTCGTTATTACTGAGCGCAATACCGTCCTCCGGAGTCTGTGAAGCCGCGTCAACCACGGTATCATAAGTCTCGGAAACCGCTTCCTCGGTGTTGGTTTCGTTCGCGGTATCGACTGTACCTGTGTCTGTGGCTTCAACGTCAATATCCGAATCTTCATCATCGTCACTGACTACATCCGTCAGAGCTTCGTCCGGCAGCTTGCCTACCGCAAGAATATCGGTAAGATAATAGCACTTGTCAGGATCATCATCAAGGAAAATCACCTGTTCGCCGCCCAGAAGACCTGTGCCTGTGACTTCTCCGTAAATCTCTTTAAGCTCGTTTCCGTTGCCTGTGTAAAGTCCTATTGTAACATTTTTGCCTACAAGAGATGCCGCGTATGTGAGTGTGGTGGAATCGTTCAGAAGTGTATTGACGTTTGTCAAAGTCTCAATAGTTGTCATCTGAACCATCATGCTCATCATTTCGCTCATATCGGCGGTATCATCAATCGACTGGTTCTCAAGCATTGTCACCATCAGCGTCAGAAAGTCGGTCATATCAAGGCTTTCGCCCGCGTCCACATTAGTGCTGTTCTTTGCTGTCTGCGTTGTGGCGGTTATCATGCTTGTGTTTATGTTGCTGCTCAAATCTGTCATGTAGCTCATATTGCTTTTACTTCTCCTTTCCAAAGGGTCAAGTTAAACCGCGGCACCGTCAAGTCCTACAAGACCAAGTCTCAGCTTCTGCATGAAGTCCATTGTGTCACTCTGCTTACGCTTCTTCGGCTGCTCCTGCTGTCCCTGTCTGCCGCTGTCCTGCTGGTCGTTCGGGTTGAGGTACCGGTTCTCCGTTCCGTCGCTTTTCTGCACCTCGACTTTGACATCGGTGCCTGTATTTGCCGCGATAATATTTTGCAGATTTGATGTGCCGCGTTCAAGAAGTGCCGCCGTCTTTGCGTTTGTTGTGTGCATTACGATACTTATAACGCCGTTTTCGGTTCTGGTAATCTCAACGGTCAGCTTGCCGAGACTCGCGGGGCTTAACGTAATCTCAACCTTGTTGTAATCTGTCTCAATGGAGGCACCGAGTTTATCCGCAAGCTGCTCAATAGCGTCCTCCGCCTCAATGTTGACAGTCTCACGCACGGGTTCCGCGACTTTTACGGGCGTGGCTCTATCATTCTCGAAAAGCGGCACCGATGTTCCGGCATCCTTGTCTCCGTCCTGAAGCAGCTTATCGCTCTCTTCATCATCGTATTCCGTCAGCGTGTTATCCCCATCGGGCAAATTATCTGTATCGGCAGCGACTGTTGTTTCGGAAACGTAGTCTGTCTGCTCCGTCTGCGGTTCGGTACTGAGTAATGACGGCTGCTCAGAGGATATTTCAGACTTTTCCGCTGCCGCGTTCTCCGGTATTACGCTCTCCGTCACTACGGTAAAGCTCCCCGCGGTATCAGCCGCGCTGTTTTCAAGAGACTCTCCAATATCGGAAACTATCTCAGGCAGCGAGACATTCTCCGTTACTTCGGTGTCAACAAGCGATGTCAATACCATATTGACCTCCGGAACAGTCTCGTTCAAAGCGGCATTTTCAAATGTATCGGCGTACTGTATTTCAGGGCGTACCGTCTGCACAAGTCCAACAGCAAGGACAAGATTGTCATCCTCATCGCCGCTGTTCTGAATAACAGGTTTCTCAACCTTCTCCGCGTGTTCCGGCTTCTCCCGAACAGCATTGTCTGTCACAACGGAGTTATCGCGGTTGTCCGCGTCCGATACAACAGTGTTGTCGCTGCTATCGGTTTCTGACGTATCTGATGTGTCCGCGCTTTTTTTGGCAGTGCTGACTGTTCCGCTGTCCGATTTGCGGCGAATAAGAGCGTCAAAGGTGTCGGTGCCATACGATGTGTCGGTTCTGCTGTCAAAGTTCGCCGCCTGAAAATTCTGTGTCCGGCTGAAGAGCTGCTGCGTAAGCAAATTTAATGTATCCATGATTCTTTTCACCTCCTTTCAATATACTGCCGCAAGCCTTTATGCCCACGGCATACCGCGATAGCAATAAATCTATTTCCGCGCACCTGAATCCGCTAAACAGATCCGGCGCGCAGCATAAAATCACTCGGCGAAGCTGACACTCATGGCGCGTCGTGCCGCCGTGAGATCGTCTATTGACTTCTCCTCCGCCTTCATGACTGCGGTATCATATTCCTTTTGACGTATCTCTCTGAGACGCTCAAGGCTGTGGATCTCCTTACGCATATCAACAACCTCAAGTCTTTTACTCTCGGTTCTCTTTTTGATTCTTGCGAGAGCTTCTTCCTCACGGCGCAGTCTTGACATAAGCACATCCTGACTTGTTTGCGCTTCAAGAGCCTCAACTACCGTCATTCCGTTCCTTTTCTTTTCATCGTACTCGCTGACATAATTCGTCAGGATCTTATCCGCGTTGTCTCTCGCGCTCTGCTGCGCCCGTTCCTGCGACTGCAACCGCGAAAGCTCCAGCATTAGCACATCAAGCTGCTGCTCCTTGAAATTAAGTACAGATTGAAGCTGAAACCGAAATTTCTTCATACATCCATCCCTGTTTTTTATCGACAGTTTTCGCCTTGATTTAATGGTTTGCTCTTAAAAAAATAAATTGATTTATCTTTCACGCGCCGCCGACCGGCGGGGTCTGCAGGATACTGTATTTCCAGATTCCTGCCGTTACGGCTCTTTCAGTATTTTTTCCATAATCTTTACAGTCTGCGTATATGAGAACGACTCATTGATACCCTGCGTCAGGAACTCGTTTATCTTATCGATTTTCTTGAGCGCGTAATCGAGCTTCTGGTTCGTGCCGCTCTTGTACGCGCCGATTGACACAAGATCCGCGTTCTTCTCGTAGACGCTCATTATATCGCGTATTCTTGCCGCAAGTCTCTGGTGATCCTGATCAACAAGCTCCACCATAAGACGCGAGATACTGGCTCCAATATCTATCGCGGGATAGTGGTTCTGCGCCGCAAGCGAACGTGAGAGGACTATATGCCCGTCAAGTATACCGCGAACAGTATCGGAAATAGGCTCATTCGTATCATCGCCCTCGACAAGAACAGTATATATACCTGTTATAGAGCCTCTCTTGAAGTTTCCGCTTCTCTCAAGCAATTTCGGCAGCTCCGCGTAAATTGAGGGCGTATATCCTCTCGCGACAGGAGGTTCGCCTATCGCAAGACCGATTTCACGTTGTGCCATCGCGAAACGGGTGAGTGAATCCATCATCAGCAGTACATCGTAGCCCTGATCTCTGAAGTATTCCGCGATACCGGTCGCGACTGACGGACATTTCATTCTGAGCATTGCGGGCTGGTCGGAGGTCGCGACAACGAGGATGGAACGCTTCATTCCAAGCTCTCCTAAATCCTTCTGCACAAACTCCAGAACCTCGCGTCCGCGTTCGCCGACAAGAGCGATCACGTTTATATCCGCTGTGACGTTTTTTGCTATCATGCCCATCAGGGTACTTTTGCCAACGCCGGAACCCGCGAATATTCCCATACGCTGTCCCTTGCCGATTGTCAGAAGTCCGTCTATTGCCTTAACGCCGAACTGCATTTTCTCGCGTATTGGCGGTCGTGACAGCGGGTTCACATAATTACCGCCTATACAATATGTTTCGCCCTCGGTTATCGGTCCAAGATCGTCGATCGGCTGACCGAGAGCGTTTATGATTCTGCCCTTTAATTTGGGTCCTACCTTTAATTCAAGCTGTCTTCCGGTATTCCTGACGAAGTTTCCGGCTGATATGCCTTTCATCTCGGAATACGGCATGAGCAGTATATGGTCACCGCGAAACCCTACGACCTCGGCTGAGATCTGGGAGCTTGATTCATCGCTGTATATTCTGCAAATATCCCCCACCGCGCCACGGCAGCCGGAGGCTTCTATTGTCAAGCCGACTATATTCTCGATTTTTCCGGTGTGACTTATCGTGTCCGCCTGTATCACCTGTCTGATAGCTTCACGAAACATATCGCAACCACCAATCTAATCCTTATCCGGTGAAACACCGTCAAGCACCTCACGGATATTGTTAAGCTGCGTTGACACACTCGCGTCCAGGATAACATCCGGCAGCTCTATGATACAGGTACCCGACTCGTCATCGGTCATTGGGATAATTTTAACTCTGTCGGAGATGTGCATGAGTGCTGTTGTCATTTCCGGAATTGTCTTAGCCTTGCCCTTTACATCGCAGTCCGCGATATATATATGCGCCCACTCGCAGCGTTTGTGCGTGTCTGTCGCCGCGTCCACCATACGAAGAAGTATATCGTTGCTGCTTCTCAGACTCACCCGTATAACCTTTTCGGCTATCGCGAGAGCCATATTCTTCATATCCTCTTTCGTCTCGTCAAGAAGTCTCGCTTTTTCAGCGGCGGCATCCTCAAGGAACCTCTGTATCTCCGCTTCCAGTCTTTCCGCGTTCTTCTCACGCTCAATTTTCCCGGTCGCGGTGGCTTCTGCCATGCCTTCGGCAAATCCGCGGCTGTACCCTTCCTCACGGGCTTTGCGTCTCAGCTCCCGAAGCTCCGATTCAGCCTCTTTTATCGCTTTGGCTTTCAGTTCCTCCGCTTCCGCTTTTGCGTCTTCTATAATAGCCTTTGCCTGAACCTCGGCAAAATGTATCGTCTTCTCCGCCTCGGACATCTGCTCGACAGGGTTCTCAGGCGGTGTTTCAGGTACTTCCTCATCCTCTGATTGACCGTCGGGGGACTTCTCAAACGTCTCCTTTTGGGTGTCATCATCCATGAGTATGTCTTCGACGTTTTGGAATACATAATCGTCGGTTTCCGTCTTCAGGAGACGTTTAAGGATATTACGCAATTATATCGTCCTTTCCGCCGCTTACAATGATGATTTCATTTCTCTCCTCAAGTCCGCGAATAACGCTCACTATTCTCTGCTGCGCTTCCTCAACGTCCTTCATACGCACGTTTGTGGTAACTTCCAGATCGTCTCTGATACTCTCCGCCATACGGCTTGACATATTGCTGAACAGCTTGTTTGTGACCTCCGCGTTTGCAGCCTTGAGCGAAAGAACGATGTCTCTGGGGTCGCAATCCCTGATAAAACGCTGCACGGAACGGTCGTCCATTGTAACGATGTCCTCGAACACGAACATCCTTTTTCTTATTTCCTCGGCAAGCTCGTCATTCGTTGTGGCAAGACCGTCAAAGATAGATTTCTCGCTGGAGCGGTCAAGATTATTCATGACGCTTGCCACATAATCTATGCCGCCAACCTTAACATTATTACTGCTGAAGATATTTGCGAATCTCTTTGAAAGCTCACCCTCGATTATCTTGACTGCCGCCGGTGACACGCTTTCTATCTGCGCCATATTCTCGACAACCTTTATCTGCTGTCTGTGTTCAAGCTGCTCTATCACGGCAGCCGCTTTCGCGGGTTCCACATATGAAAGCACAAGCGCGATAGTCTGCGGACGCTCATTTTGCAGTGCGGCGAAGAGATCCTTGTCCTGCGCTTTACTCAGGAACGCGAACTCACGGTTGCGGAGCGATTTCGTAACTTTACTTAAAAGCTCCGCCGCCTGCTGGTCACCAAACGCTTTCTGAAGCACCGCTCTCGCGTACTCAAGACCGCCCTCTGTAACAGCCTTGTTTGTCAGGCACATCTGGTAATACTCGTTCAGGACTGCATCTGTCGTGTCCGAATCAAGGAAACCGAGCTTGGCGACTTCAATAGTCACCTTCTCAATATCCTCCGCGTCCATATACTGGTATAGCATTGACGCTTTTTCCGCGCCGAGCGCGATAATAACAGCAGCCGCTTTCTGGGGAGTTTCAAGCTCTACCTCATGCTTCTCCTCCTCAACGGGTTTAGCGGGCGGTGGCGGCGGTTCCGGTACTGGAGTTGGCGGGGGAGTGTTCTTTTTGTTCTTAGCCATTACTGCTATCATCTCCCCCTCTCAGCCAGTTTTTAACCATCTGCGCGGCGATTTCAGGATTTTCCTCGGCGAACTGCCGCACATCGCGTCTAAGCTCGATACTTGGCTCTGTATTTATCTCCATGATATTCGCGCCCTCTGTAGGTTCTTCCTCCTCCTGCGCCTGCATAGCGGCAAGAGCCGCAATCTCCTCCTGATGACGCTGCTCCTCAAGGACTCTCTCTTTCTCTTCATCTTCCTGCTGCTGTTTCTGCTTTTTACGCTTCTTGCGCGTGAGTATCAGCACAATAATAAGTATAATTATAAGAAGCAGCAATCCTCCGGCTACCGCAATCAGAACCCACGCCGGCAGGTCAAGAAGATTTCCAGTATCAATATTGTCAGGCTCGGTCGGTGTGGCGTTATTTATCTGCGTATAGAACGGGTAAGCAATAATATTGACCTTCTCGTCCTCGTAAAGCTCGTTGATACCCGCCGCTCTCGCGACAAGTCCAATAAGCGGAGAAGTATCTGTGACGGTAACATTGGTGCTGTCAAGAGCTACAGCGACCATTATATCGGTTATATCACCCGCAGGTATATCGCTCTGAGTATAAACAACATCGTTATCGAAGTATTTTTCGCCGTATGTGCTTATATCGTTCTCGTTACCGGTAATTGTGCCTTCATTTTCAACGTACTCGTTGAGATCGGAATTAGTGGTTGTGCCGACTGTGCCGCCCACCGTTTCATCCGCGTCGCGTGTGAGAGCGTTTTCCCATATCATATGGTTCACGATACCCTCTCCGCCTGTGGAACCGTCGTCCGCCCAATCGGGTATATCGTAGTATGTCGATTCCTGATACTTGTGGCTGAGATCTACCGAGACGCTGACACTCACGCTTATATTGTTCTCTCCGAACATCGGACCCAAAACGGCTATAACCCGCGACTTTATAGCCTCGCTGTAGCTCTTCTCATAGGCTATACGCAGATCTGTAGCCTCGATAGCGGATTCGGTTTCAGTCTCTTCGCCGTCGTATGTATTGCCGTGGTTATCGGTGAGCGAAATATTTTCAAACTCAAGTCCCGCAACGGAATGTGCCACGCAGTTTATAATACCATTCGCGACCGTTGATGAAAGGATCGTCTTATTATCCGCAAGCTCTACAAATACAGCCGCCGTTGCTGTAACCTTATCCTCTGTGCTGAGTATATATCTGTTGTCCTCGCCGAGTACGATATTGACTGTTGCGCGGTCAATATCATCCATAAGACCGATCATCGCGCCGAGCCTGTCCTGAAGCTGGTACAGCTCCGCCTGTGTGCGTTCCGATTCGGACGACATGGAACCTACGTTATCCCAATATGTACTGTACAGAAGTCCGGAGGTCGGATAACCCTGCTGCATCACCTTTGCCTGAAGGTAATCGACCCTGTTTTCGCGCACAAGTATCGTATCATCGCCCTGCACCTTATAATCGGTTTCTCCGGCTTCCTCAAGATATGTAAGCACGGATGTCATATCCTCCGCTGACAGATCCGTGAACAGCACATCGTATGGGATAGTCGCGTTATATATAATAACCCCCACTATAACGGCTATTGTAATTATAAGCAACGCTATTATAAGAATCTTAACTCCTTTTTTAAGACCCTTCCAGAAGCTCTTTACAGCGTTGCCGACTTTTTTCAAATTATCACTCAAAGCAGCATTCTCACCTCCGTAACAATACGCGGAGCATCACACGATCAGATATTCTGACCGATCCACAAACCGATTTCTCTGCCCGCAAAACCCAACGCGCAAAAGCTACAGGCTTATACGCATGATCTCATTATATGCGTCAAGCGCCTTGTCTCTGAGCGTGACAAGAAGCTGTGTTGCCTGAAGCTCCTTTTCCGCCGCTATTGTGAGCTGGGCAACATTGTCAAGCTGTCCTGTTGCCATAAGGTATTCCATATCGACTTTTTCGGCGTTAGTTTCCTTTACCGCGTCGATCGCCGACTTAAAAATATCGGTAAAAGCCTCGAAGCCGGAGGTTCTGCCTGATACTTCGCTCTCTGTCTGCGCTGCGGTGAGCGGCATAGTTTCCCAAAGCGGTGATATTGCCTGCATTTTCTTTCTCCTTTATATAAATATATTACGACCCGATTTCAAGACCCTTCGCGACTGTCTCCTTCAGTATGTTATACGCTGTCACATTCGCGCTGAACGCCTGACTTGCCGACATCGCGTCCGCTATCTCCTCCACAAGTGTGACATTCGGCATTTCAACATAGCCGTCCTCGTTCGCGTCCGGATCCGTCGGGTCGTACACAACCGGAAGCTCGGATTCATCCTCCACTATCTCGGCGACGCGCACACCGCCCGCTGTCTCGTAGCTTCTGTTTGAAACCGACACTCCGCGTCTTGTTGCCTCCGCGAGGGCGTTTCGGAAGGAATTTTTATTGCTTTCAGCCTCGAACACGACTATTTTGCGTCTGTACGCGCCGCCTGATTCTGTACGGGTCGTATTCATATTCGTGATATTCTCCGAAACGACATCAAGCCTTAACTGTTCCGCCGTCAGACCGGAGCCGATAATGTTCATACTGCTCAAAAAAGCCATCTGTTTTTCCCTCCTCAGCTTCCGATAGCCACGGACATTATCGAGAAGTCCTTTGAAATCGCGTTATATGTATATTCAAGCTGGTAGGCGTTTCTGACAGCTTCTACCATCTGCTCTGTCGCGTTCACGCCGTTATCATCAAGACGGGTAGATTCCTCGTCCTCCGTAACTGTCCAGCCGGAATTGGCAATAGCGTCCGCAACACGGGCGCGTGTGTTAATGCGTTCCGTCGCGTTTGCGCTTCTTCTGCCGCGCCCCGCCGCCGCTTCGAGCTTAGATTCAAACTCCTCCTCAAAAGACACCGTTTTGACCTTATAGCCAGGAGTTTCGGCGTTTGAGATATTGTCAAGTATTGCCTGCTGCTTGACCCACAGATAATCCGCGGATTTCTCAAGCATACGCTGATTGTTTGAGGTAATCGCCAACATCGCTGTCATTCCTTTCAAGTACCGACAAGGCGGCTGAAAATTTTCCGCAAATAATAATTGCCGTTTTTCCGTCTCGCGGCGGAACCGCAAGCCGTTATATTCAGCAAAATTTATAAGCGTGCTTAAAGCCTATCCCAAAATTACCGGCGAACCGCTTGCTGATTTTGTGCCATGCTCCGCCGATTTTTCTCACCGCAGAAAGGCAGCCTGATCAAACAGCCCTCGTCCGGCGCGAAACCTGACGGCGTAATCGGCACACTGCTAATTTTGGGATAAGCTCTCAATATACTTCGTACCTTATTTTTCCAGCACTGTCTCTCCGATATAATATAAGTAAAGCTGCCGTAAACATTATGTAAACCGAAAATGTAAATTTCTCAATCTCAATCGCATTCCTTACAATTATATCACTATGTTTCCAAATAATCAACAGGAAATTTATGCTTTTTTTATAAACAATTTGAAGAAGTGTACGGTTTTTCCCGCCGCCGCCCTCTTATAGCGCACAGCAAGCCCTCGCAATCGGCAGGCTGCGGATAACAGGCTGTATAATCGAACGCTCAGAAATCCACAGGGTTTCACATTCAGCATGTTATATGTAAGGGGCGGACAGCTCTGGCACCCCGCTATTTTTATTTCAGCTTGAATTTCCGGATAAGCGTATCGAGTATATCCGCCTGATTTGAAAGCTCCTCAGCGGCGGCGGAGGATTCCTCGGATGTCGCGGAGTTATTCTGCACAACGGCAAGGATCTGATCCACCTGCTCCTTTATTCTCGCGATAGCCTCGGACTGCGATCCGGCATCATCGGCTATGTGACCTATCGAACTGACAACCGAATTTGCGCCCTCTGCGGCAGTTGTCATCATTCCCGCGGCGTCCTTCGCGACTTTTATGCCGCGCTCAACAGCCGCAGTCGAACGTGTTATGAGCGCGTTGGTGTTTTGGGACGCTTCTCCGCTCTTTCCCGCCAGAGTGCGAACCTCACCCGCAACAACAGCGAAGCCTTTTCCCGCCGCTCCCGCTCTCGCCGCCTCAACAGAAGCGTTCAGCGCGAGTATATTTGTCTGGAAGGCTATATCCTCTATTACTTTAATAATCTTCTCTATCTCGTCAGAGCTTGTCTTAATCTCATCCATAGCGGCGGCAAGCTCGTGCATTTTGCTGTCTCCCTCCGCAAGCTCCTCGCCCATGCGTTCAGCGTTATGCCGTACAGTATTGGCTTCTTCAGCGGTGGCGTGAATATGCTCGGACACGAGAGAGAATGTCTCGTTCATCTCCTGAACAGCTTCGGTCTGTTCCGACGCGCCCTGACTCAGTGTCTGCGCTCCCGTTGAAACCTGTTCCGCTCCGGCGTACACCTGACGGGAACTTTCGGATATTTGCTTCATCGTACCGCCAAGCACCGAAATAATATGCTCAAGCGAATCGCGCAGAGAGACAAAATCACCTATGTACTTTTGCTCCACGGTGCATGTGAGATCCCCGTCCGCTATTGATTTCAGGACAACATCTATCTCCCTGATATAATCCTTCAGGCGAACCATCGTGCCTTCCATCGCCTCGGCGAGATAACCTATTTCGTCATTCGTTTTTGTAACCGTATCAATAGCGGCACCGCTCTTTATGCCGAGATCTCCATCGTGCATACGTTCGGCAAGATTTGTAAGCTCCCCCAGGGGCTTCGATATATGGCGTTTTGAGTAGCGTATCAGCCATATCGCGTCTGCTCCCATCATGAGCAGACTCACGATAATAACCGCGCCTACTATCGGCACAAGCTGCTGTCTGACAGCACTTGAATCGAAACAGCCGAGCAGCAAATATGAATCTCCCGTATCGGAGTTGGTGTAGTTCACAACCGTGCCGGTATAATTTGTGCCGCCAAGCGTTACAGAACCCTGATAGACTGCGCCTGACTGCACAGTGCCGCTTATGGAGCTGTCAAGCGTGTACTGCGAAGCTCCTGTGAGTGTTGTATAGACAGATTTTTGCCCGCTGAATATAGTGTAATCACAGCGCGTCTGCGTTTTCAGTGCCGCTATAATCTCCTGCGGATCATCTCCGGCATCAAGGCGGGCGGCAAGAACATTAGTTCCGCTCTCGCTCCAGTCGCATAGCGTGTCGCGTATGACGGCGTTGAACCTGATGATATAAATACCGCCGATTATAACCACGCTCACCGCCAGCATTATCATTACAAGGTTGCAGATTTTGTATCCAAGCTTTACAAATCTTTTTCCGTTTTTCATATGACGATCCTCTTTCTTTTTTGTTACCTGATTTATTATACCACCGCGCTTGTAAAAATGCAAGACCTAAGTGAAAAAATATACTCATTTGGCGGAACCGATCCGTCACGGCAAACGCGGCACTATGTACGCGGCACAGCTTTCGGACGAGCAGGCTATCACATAAATTTTTTTGGTTGCAATTTTGACCGCGCTGTGCTATACTTTCCCCATAACCATATCAGGGAGGAAACACAGACTATGCACATTGATTACAATACTATCTCGGAAAGAGAGCTTGCCATACCGAAGGGTGAAGTGCGTACACGCTTCGCCCCAAGTCCCACAGGCTATATGCACGTTGGGAATTTGCGGACAGCTCTTTACACATGGCTCATAGCGAGACGCAATAACGGCAAATTCATACTCCGCATTGAGGATACCGATCAGGGGCGGCTCATTGAGGGTGCGGTTGACCTTATATACAAGACTCTCAGCGAGTGCGGAATAGACCACGATGAGGGTCCTGACGTTGGCGGTCCCGTGGGTCCGTATGTACAGACAGAAAGGCGCGGACTTTACTCTGAATACGCGGAATTGCTCATTGAAAAAGGCTGCGCCTACCGCTGCTTCTGCGAAAAAACAGAATCCGAGGAGGACAGCGGTGACTTCACAAAGAAGTCCGATCCGTGCCGTATGCTTTCAAAAGAGGAATCAGACCGCCGCGCCAGTGCCGGAGAGCCTTATGTTGTGCGCCAGAAAATACCTGAAAGCGGCACAACCACGTTTCACGATGAGATCTACGGCGATATTACAGTTCCGAACTCTGATCTTGACGATCAGGTGCTGATAAAACGTGACGGGCTTCCGACGTACAACTTCGCGAATGTCGTTGACGACCACCTTATGGGCATAACCCACGTTGTCAGGGGAACGGAGTATCTGTCCTCCGCGCCAAAGTACAATCTCTTATATGAGAGCTTCGGCTGGGATGTGCCGGTTTATATACACTGCCCGCCTGTCATGCGTGACCAGCACAATAAGATGTCAAAACGCCACGGGGATCCATCATACGAGGATCTTACCGCTCAAGGGTACATCACTGACGCTATTGTGAACTATGTCGCTCTGCTCGGCTGGTCGCCGGGAGGTGAGAGGGAGATATACACACTCAAAGAGCTTGCGGAGGTGTTCGATGTATCGGGAATCTCAAAGTCTCCCGCGATATTCGATATTGAGAAGCTGACGTATTTCAACAGCACCTATATCCGTTCTATGACACCTGAAAAATTCGCCGAAACAGCCCGTCCGTATATTCGTATGGCGGTCAAAAATCCTCTTATAGACCCGAACGCTATCGCCCCGCTTTTGCAGCAGAGAACGGAACGGCTCACCGATATACCCGAAAAACTTGATTTCTTTGATACTCTCCCCGATTACAGTCCGGAGCTTTTCGTAAACAAGAAGTCAAAATCGACTATGGAAAGTTCTGTAAAAATGCTGACCGCCGCTAAAGACGCTCTGTCAAATCTCAGCGACTGGACTAACGACGCTATTCACGACACGCTAATATCCCTCGCGGAATCACTTGGCGTGAAAAACGCCGCCCTGATGTGGCCTTTACGCATAGCCGCCGCCGGAAAAGCCGTTACTCCCGGGGGTGCCGTTGAAATATGCGCCATACTCGGCAAAGACGAGACACTTCGCAGAATTGATACAGGGCTTGGCAAGCTATGAAAGCTGTCCGCGAAAATACCAACGTCTCCCGCGAATCTTAAGAATCTTAAAAAGAAGTTTTTATCATGAGTATATGGGGCTTCGCCAAAGGTGAGCGCATCCCGCCTGACCTTTTATAATTACAGCAGCGCACTGACGTTGTAATTTCGGTTATAGAAGGTAAGCGAGTATAAGACGCTTTCCGGCGAAGCCCTTCTCGTCAATAGCCTGGCAAACACAGCGTGAAGTGCCTTTATTCGATCTGCGCGTGAAGCGAACCGTAAGCCGGACGAGAATATATCGAGTAATGATAGACTTCCGTGCGGTTATAACGCTATATTGTCAGCGTACCGTTATCATCCTCAAGAAGTATAAGGATCTTCTCTTCGGCTCCTGTCTCGGCGTTTATATACACAAGGCAGTGTTCCCCATTGTCAGTCTCGCAGAGAAATTCGTAGCAGAACACCTCGTCCTTGCCGCTTGTGGGAATTATCGCTGTGCGGACGCTCTTTTCCGTGAGTATCGGTGACAGCTTCGTTCGGGCATCGTCCTCGGAAATCGCGGGTTCCGGTATATCGCGCTTATAATTGTTTGATATATACCCATGCGCCTCGTAGCCGCTCACATTTCCGGTGTCCATAGCTACAGATACTTTTATAAGATCCGGATAGCATATAACGCCGCCGTTATTAAGCGCGAAGTTTATAACCACATCACCGCTCTCGATCTCCCAGAACGTGACATCCATTGAGTATATTCCGTGCTTACGCAAAAATGTCTCAGCCGCTTTGACGCACTCCTCCGCTGACAGGATCGGAGTACCGGCAGCTCTCGTTGTACCGTAGTACAGAATCTCGCCGCCGCGCTTTGTCACCTCCACGGAAACAGTCTCGGTTCCGTTTCTGCGGGTGACAACGTATACCGGT
This sequence comes from uncultured Oscillospiraceae bacterium, assembly GCA_964553775.1. Taxonomy (GTDB): domain Bacteria; phylum Bacillota; class Clostridia; order Oscillospirales; family Oscillospiraceae; genus RUG626. Next base: position 61,695 of record CAZKLU010000001.1, read on the forward strand.
ATTACGCTGTCACGGTCATACTCAATTTTAAGTGCCGCGCTGTCAACTCCGAGAAATCCCGCCGCTTTTTCAATGGCTTCCGAGCCTGTTATTTCCTCCTTGCCGTCAAGACGTTTAGGGGATGAATCGGTTATGTGTTCCGAGAACGGTCCGTCATAGATGAGTGTCGGCAGCTCAGGAAACTCTGTTTCAAGCTCCTTTATTCCGCTAACAAGACCGCCCATTACGCTGTCATCAGCCTCCCCGACTTCGGCTTCGGCGCGTTCAAGCTCCGACACAGAAACGCCCCCTCCAAGCATATCGGCATAGAGCGAACTCATCACCTGTGAGATCTTTGACGCGCTCTCTTCAAGTGACAGGAGATTTTCACGTTCCTCGTCTGTTATCCCGCTGCCAAGCGCGGCACTCCGTGACAGATAATACAGGTAGTCTCCGACCTTTGACAGAAACGCCGCCGTGTTCGCAAGCTCCCTGTCTCCGTAAGGCAGAACGCCGAGAGCCGCCTGAGCTTCAAGTGCTTCAGCGTAGCCCTCGGTGCATATTGCGCTGAGCATGGCGTTAGTTCCGGAATACGCGGCTTTTTTGAGTGATGTGTCAAGCTTGCCGAGATTGCCGCTAAGCTCCGAGAACGCGTGACTGTAGTTCACAGAGCTTGCGAGCCGCAGACTGTCGCGTTCATTTCGCGTTTTTATAAGAAAGCCGCCCATCACAAGAAATCCGGCGATAATGTAAGTGCATGAAATTATGACGGCGCGTTTTGTTATCTTCATGTGAACACCCCTTTTTAATCTTTAGCATTATGTTTGCCGTGCCAGCGCGCCGTTATGCGTGGTAAATATTTCTGCTGCCGCGATGTGTAATTAAAACAAAACGGTTTTTACAATTACCATAGTTTTTTTCTCAGAGCTTACGCGAATCCGCAAACGCTTTCCCGCGTTGATTCGCAAGCTAAAAGCTGAAGAAACTTCGGTCACAGGCAGATAATTCCGCGTCCGACCGCGCAAAAACCTTCTTAAAATGCTTGTAATTCGACAAAAAAAATGATATACTTTTGCGGTGTATTCTAACAAAGAGAGGAGTGTCAATGTGAAAAATAAAAAAGAATACATCATTATCATAGCCGCCGGTATCGTTATCGGTGTAATATCAGTTCTTCTGGTTCTTCTGGGGAACCCCGCGAACATGGGGTTCTGTATCGCGTGTTTCCTTAGAGACACGGCGGGGGCGTTGGGTCTGCACAGCGCGTCAAATGTTCAGTACATACGTCCCGAAATTATCGGTCTTGTTTTAGGCAGCTTTATTCTTGCTCTTGTGAGAGGCGAGTTCAAGCCAAAGGGCGGCAGCAGCCCTGTAACAAGATTTGTACTCGGCTTTTTCGTAATGATAGGGTGCCTTATGTTCCTTGGGTGTCCGTTCAGAATGATCCTGAGACTCGCGGGCGGCGATTTCAACGCTCTCTTCGGGCTTTTAGGGTTCGTCTGCGGTATACTCTGCGGTGTTTTCTTCCTCAGCAAGGGTTATTCTCTCAAGCGTACCTACCGCCAGCCAATCATTGAGGGAGCCGCAATGCCGACAATACAGATAGTTATGCTTGTGCTTGTAATCGTCGCTCCGTCATTTATTAACTTCACGGAATCAGGCGGCGGACCCGGCGGCAGTCACGCTCCGCTGCTTATAAGTCTCGCGGCAGGGCTTATCGTCGGTGCTCTGGCTCAGAGGACAAGACTCTGCATGGTCGGCGGCATACGCGACGCGGTGCTGTTCCGTGAGTGGAAGCTCCTCATTGGCTTCGCGGCAATAATCGTCAGCGCGTTTGTTATGAACCTCATAGTCGGCAAGTTCAATCCGGGGTTTGAGGGTCAGCCTATAGCGCACACTGACGGGCTTTGGAACGCTCTGGGTATGCTCCTTGCGGGGTTTGGCTGCGTTCTCCTTGGCGGCTGCCCGTTAAGACAGCTTGTCATGTCCGGAGAGGGCAATTCTGACAGCACAATAACAGTTTTCGGACTTATCGCCGGAGCCGCGTTCGCTCACAACTTCGGTCTTGCCTCAAGCGCGGACGGTCCGACAGCGAACGGCAAAATCGCTGTTATAATCGGCATAGCTGTTGTGGCAGTAATAGCGTGTGTGAATACATTTGGAAAAAAGGAGAATGTGTAATATGGCAGTTTTAGACGCGAGAGGGCTTTCCTGTCCGGAGCCTGTTGTTATGATACGCAACGCCATGAGATCCGGCGATAAAAAGTACGAGATGATAGTTGACAACAACGCCTCCAAAGAGAACGTCACGCGCTATGCCGAACATCAGGGCTACAGCGTCAAAGTGACTGAAAACGGGGGGGAGTACAGCCTCGTAATGACGAAATGAAGCTTATCGCGACTGCGTTCACGCACTACGCCGCTGTGAACTTCAAACGGATATGTGAGCGATCCGGCACCTCCGCAAAGCTCGCGCCGGTGCCGAGAGATCTGAGCAGCAGCTGCGGTGTCTGTGTGATGTTCGAGGGCGAGTGTCCTGATGATGTTCCGGAGGACATTGAGAGAATAGTCGAGATAACCGGGAAAGGCTACCATGTGATATACGAAGCGGAGGGATTGTAAGTGGAGAGACTTACGAAAATAGCGAAGTGCGCGGGCTGCGGCGCGAAGGTCGGCGCGGGTACGCTGTCGAGACTTCTTGACGGGTTCAAAACGCGCTATGACCCGAAGCTCATAGTAGGGTACGACACAAGTGATGACGCCTGTGTGTACGAGATCGACAGCGAGACGGCAATTATCGGCACAACGGACTTTTTCCCGCCAATAGTCGATGACCCGTTTTTATATGGAGAAATAGCGGCGGCTAACGCTATGAGTGACGTTTACGCGATGGGCGGGGAACCTAAGTTCGCTCTGAACATACTGTGCGTTCCTGAGAAGATGGATGGCGATACAGTACGCGAGATACTGCGCGGCGGCTACTCGAAGGTATACGAGGCGGGAGCCGTGATTGCCGGAGGACACACCATAAACGCTCAGGATCCGGTATACGGTCTTGCGGTGACGGGGTTTGTAAATCCTAAGCGTGTGGTAAAAAACAGCGGGGCAAAAGCCGGAGATGTTCTTATACTGACAAAACCGCTGGGTGTCGGGATATTGACTACAGCGGCGAAGGCTGACATGGTTGACGGCGATGTTCTTGAAAGGCTTTACGCTCAGATGTCAACGCTGAACAGGACGGCGCGGGATGTTATGGTGAGGTATCCCGTGAATGCCTGTACTGATATAACGGGCTTCTCGCTTTTGGGGCATGGTCTTGAGATGGCGCGTGGCAGCGGCTGTACTCTCCGAATAAATGTCTCCGATGTGCCGTACCACAGTGAAGCGGTTGAGATGGCTGAGATGGGCTTCATACCCGCCGGGGCATACAGGAACCGCGAGTTTGCGGAGGACGAGGTTCAGGTCTGCGGCAGCGTTCCGCGTTCGTTGCTTGATATAATGTACGATCCTCAGACGAGCGGGGGACTGCTGATGTCCGTTCCGGAGCGGTGCGCTGATGAGTGTTTAAGTGAGCTTCTAAGCAGCGGCGTCAACGCTCACGCCTGCGGCATTGTGACGGAAAAGGACGAGAAGTGGGTTTATGTTGCCGAATGAGCCTTAATTGCGGTCGTAAAAATCGCTGTTATGGAGCCTCCGTGCCGACTCTGTTTGTAAGGCGCGGAAAGTTCTCACGGCGGAACGCCCGATAATTTGCGCTCCCCATTATATAGATGTCAATAGCGTTAAGTTCTGTTAAAAGCGCGGGAACCAGTCAAAATCGGTTTCCGCGCTTTGATTTTCAAGTGTCTGTCTGTGCGCGTCTTTCCCGCGTATTTGGTGCATTTTTGTAATTTTTCTCTGAATAACGCGGTCTTTCCCCGAAAAGTCGTCTCAAAATCCGCGCTTGCCTGAACGCTTAAAAGATTCTTAAAATGCTATTGACAAATTCATGAATAACCTGTAAAATATTATCTGTATATACACAAAATCCCGCAGCTGGTCTTAAAGTCTGAAGCGGGGCGTATACAAATTATTTTTACAGTGAGGGTACTGCCATGCGTAAACATACGAAATCTGTAATCAGTCTGCTGTTGATCATGCCGCTCCTTCTTGCGGCTGCTCCTTCATCCTCACGCGCTCTTGAGGACAACGCGGCTTCCCTGCCGGAGGATTCTCAAAGCTCTGAATCTCTTCCCGAGGATTCAGACAATGAACCTGTGCCGGAACATGAGACGCTGCCAGAATCGGAGCCTCCGGCGGAGTATCTGTCCTCCGGCGTGACCGTTGTTGACGCAAAAGGCGGTTCGACATTCAGCGATGTGAACAGCAAAAACTGGTATTACACAGCGTTCTCATATTGCGAGAGCAAGGGCGCGTTTGCGGCTATACCACTCAGCGGAAAGTTTGACGGCAGCTCGAAGATCGACAGGGGTATGTGTGTCACTATACTTTTCGAGGTATTCGGCGATGGTCGTGAGGCACCCTCTGAAAGTCCCGCAAGCGATATATCAGCCGGAGATTACTACATAGCCGCCGCTGACTGGGCTATTGAAGCCGGAATTATCACGGGCTACGAGGACGGGCTGTTTCACCCTGAGCGTTCTCTCTCCCGTGAGCAAATGATGTGCGTTATCGCGAGAGTTGCCCGCTATAAAGGCTGCTCGACTGAGCCTTCAACGAGTGTGTATCTGCTGTCGGGGTTCAGCGATGCCGGCAGCGTTTCCTCATGGGCGGAAAACGATGTGCGCTGGTGCGTCCAGCAGAACCTTATCAGCGGCGTGAACGGTGCGCTTAATCTGTCCGGTACACTCTCCCGCGCCGAATCTGTTCAGGTCATTTATAATCTGTCTCAATGGCTTTCTGACAGCTCGCTCCACAACAACGCTGTTCCAGCTAAAGCCGTATCGCAGACGGGCAGCCGCCACAACGCTATTCAGTCGATAATAAACTCATCCGCCAATCGTTACGGCGCAGTCGGTATGTCCGTGGCGATAATAGAAAACGGAGTTGTGACTGACACATTCGCTTACGGCTACGCAATTAAGGGTTCAATGAAGATGACAGCCGACACAAAGGTTCGCATGGGGTCGGTGACAAAAACCGCCACGGCTCTGGCAACGATGATCTCAGTTGAAAACGGCGTTATGTCCCTTGACGCGAGTATTGGAGACTACTGGGGCTTCAAGATAGGAACTCACGCGAAAGGGGATGTTGTGTCGGCGCGTTCGATTCTGACTCATACATCCTCGATAGTGAGTACCGAGGTTATAGCCGACACATACTACTCAGCGATGGCATACAGACTTAAAAGCGGAACAGGCATAGACAGCTTCGCTTCCGGCAACATAGCGAACTGGATGTACAACAACTATGCTGTAGATGTCCTTGGTGTCACCGTGGAGCTTGCGAATAATCGGGAGCTTGACGATATACTTGATGAATACATATACGGTCCGCTCAACATAGACGCGGCGTTCTACGGCGGAGATCTCAAGGAACCTGATCTCATAGCTACAATATATAACGGCAACTCTATCGGGCGTTCCGCCGAAACGTCAAGGAGTATGCACAGCGACGGAGTACCCGGCTCATGCGGAACGTACTTTGCCGGAGGTCTGATGATAAGCGCGTATGATCTTGCCAAGATAATAGCGATGATGGCGAATGACGGAACTTATAACGGTGTACGCTATCTTCCGGCGAGTATCATAGCGAACATGGAATATCACGGTGGGAACCGTCTTACAAGCTCCGGCTACTATCAGTGCCAGCCGCTGAGATACAGAAAGAATATGTACGGTCAGAGCGAGATGTATTACCACACCGGCAGTGCCTACGGCGTATACAATCTCTATTGCTATAACCCCAACACTCGCAACGGCGTTGTGGTTTTCTCAACCGGCGCGACCGGAACTCTGGACGGCAGCAGGGTTTATGCCGTATGCGGGAATGTCGCGAAATCGATTATGGAGACGTATATGAGCTGAAACCGGAAAAGCCCAAAAGTCCGTGAAACTGTAAACGGAACGCTCAGAAGCGCGTAAATTATCTGTTTTGGCGCGTTCAGTAAATATTGACCGGCTGCGGCTTTCCGTCTGCCGCAAATACCCCGTGGGGCTTGCGTTTCCCGCGGGGCATTATTATTCTCAAATACAGGAAAAGAATCCCAAAGGCTCCATACTCTGAACTGCCGTTTTAATTAGTCCGCTCCGTGTTTTCGCTTCATAACGCGCCGCGCCTTGCGCGAATTTCACGGCGCGCCTCTGTATCTGAGCGGATTATCGGAAGGTTATAATAAGCTAATGTAATAAATTAGAAAACAATTTGTGCAGAAGTCACAAAAAGAATGTTCCAATAAACGGTCATAAAGGGTCATAACGAAAAAAATTTTTAGTATGTTAAAATTTTCGCAAAAAATGTAGATTTTTAGAAATTTCTGTGTTATAATTGTTTTATGTTTCTCACTTGAGAACAACTAATTTACGGGAGGAATGGAATAGTATGGAAAAACTGTTCAAACTCAAGGAGAACGGCACGAATGTACGCACAGAGGTCGTAGCGGGGATAACTACATTTATGACCATGGCGTACATAATCGCGCTGAACCCGAACCTGCTGACTAACTTTGACACGGGATCGAAGCTGTGGAACGGCGTATTTCTCGCGACGTGCATAGCGTCGGCGATAGGTATGTTCGCGATGGCGTTTCTGGCGAACAAGCCGTTCTGTCTCGCGCCGGGCATGGGGCTAAACTCGTTCTTCGCTCTGGTAGTCACAAACATAGCCGCGATGACGGGGCTTGGGTATACCGAATCATTCCAGGCAGCTCTTTGCATAATACTTATTGAGGGCATTGTGTTCATAATCCTGTCGGTATTCAACATACGCGAGAAGATAGTTGACGCGATACCGCTCGGCATACGAATAGGCATCGGACCCGCGATAGGGCTTATGCTTATGAACATCGGACTTGGCTCCAACGCCGGAATTTACAGCGACACAGGCGGACCGTTCTACGTTATGGCGGACTTCTTCGGCTCACTGACAGCAAAGACAGCGTCTGACGCGATAGGGAGCGGCTACAGCGATATGGTACTGAGCGTCGTGACAATGTTCGTGGGGCTATTCATAATAATCATACTTGACCACAAGAAGGTAAAAGGGTCGGTTCTTATAGGAATGCTCGCCGCGTCCGTGATATACTGGATAGGCTCGTTCGCGTTTCTTGGCACGAACCCGTTCGCGAGTCTCGCTACAGCGTCATTTGTACCGGCGTTCGGAGACATGGTTGAGACAACGCTTTTCAAGTTCAACTTCTCGGCGTTCTTTGACATCGGATTATTCACGGCAGTGACGCTTATAATCACATTCTGCATGATTGATATGTTCGACACGATAGGCACCTTTGTCGGCGCGGCATCGAGAGCGGGTATGCTTGACGAAAACGGCAAAATGCCTAAGATGAGAGAGGCACTTCTCTCCGACGCTATAGGCACAGTCGCGGGTGCTGTCACAGGAACATCAACCGTTACAACATTTGTAGAGTCAACATCCGGCATTGAAGCGGGCGGCAGAACAGGACTCACAGCGTTAGTGTGCGGACTTCTGTTCCTTGCTTGTATTTTCATAGCCCCGATAGCTGCGGTTATACCTGCGGCGGCTACATCCTCCGCGCTTATATACGTTGGTATTCTTATGGTGAGCGGACTTAAAAACGTGGATTTCAGCGACATGACACAGGTAGTACCGGTCGCTCTGATGCTGATAGCAATGCCCATTTCCGGCAGCATTGGTCACGCGATAGGCATAGGGCTTATCACATACACAGTTATCAAGGTATTCACCGGCGGCGCGAAGGAAGTCTCGGTGCTGACTTACGTTATATCGGCACTGTTCCTTATCAAATTCTTTCTCGTGGCATAAAGCGCGTTCGCGGTGCTTTGCTGTGTGATTTACGCGCCTACGCTCAAGGATAGAAGCTTTTTGGCTTTTGAGTATAATAATGGGAGAATCGCTGTCTGCGGTTCTCCCTTTTTTCTGTGTCCGCGCAAGACTTTCGTCCGGAGTTTTTCCTGCGGTCTTGGACTGTTTCAGGCTGACAAATAAAGCTGTGCTGCCAATTTCCTCCGGTGAAGCTGCCTGCGGTATTCTCTTATTAAGGTTTCACGGCAGCTTTATCATCCGCGCCGGAAAATTGAATAAAAATCGTCACATCAGACATGAAAATTCAGAGACACTTTTATCTTACCGCGCTTTGAGAAAATACTCCGCTACCTCTCTCGGAGAACCCGCTACATACTCCGCTCCCGCGCTCAGAAGCTCCTCCTCCGTTCCGTAGCCGTATCCCGCTCCAACAGCGCGTATTTTGACGGCAATCGCGCCCTCCATGTCATACTTTCTGTCTCCAATCATAGCCGCACTTAAACCTGTGTTCCACGCGCCAAGAGTGGTGAGTACAGTCTTTATCAGGTCAGCCTTTGCCGACTCCTTAACAACATCACTTGAGCCAAGTATCAGTGTGAAATATTTCGTAAGGTCAAAATGGTCGATAACCTTTTTAACCGATTCGTCCACCTTCGATGACGCGACTGCCAGAGTATATCCTCCGTCCTGAAGCCGCTTTAACATCTCAGGTATTCCATCGTACAGACGGTTTTCAAATATGCCGGTTTTCTTATAGTATACGCGGTACTGGCGTATGACTTCAGCGATCTCCTCATCAGGGAAACCGAATACTCTGCTGAAAGAATCCCAGAGCGGCGGACCGATACACTGCCGCAGCTCGTTATCCGTTGGCGCGGCGCGTCCGCAGGCTTTCAGCGCGTAACGGAACGAGTTGTATATCCCCTCGGCGGAATCCGTGAGGGTACCGTCAAGGTCAAAGATAAGTATTTTTTTCACAGACATTGTAGTTTGTGTTTTCACCTCCGCGCTCCCCTTTCGCGAGGAACTGATTGTTGGCGTGAGCCGACGCAGGTGCCGCTATATGAGCGGCGGCAACAGATCCGCAAACTCAGGGACTTGCGGTTACCGCCGGTTTACAAACCGCCCGCACCCCAACGCCAAGGGGCAATATCACTCATCCCCAAAGCTGATCCCCAGCAGTCTCGCTTCGGCTATAATATCGGACTTGGGGTCAACGGTTTTGAGCTTTCCGGCAACCTCGCTGAGCGGAACGGATGTAATTTTTCTATTCTGAATCGCAGCCATTCTCCCGAACTCACCGCGTGAAAACATCAGAGCCGCCGCGCTTCCGAGACGTGACGAGAGTACCCTGTCGTAAGGGCAAGGTGTACCGCCGCGCTGCATATGTCCTGGTACCGTCACGCGAACCTCCTTGCCGGTGCGTTCCGTAATCTCGTGCGCTATCTCGTATGATATGGACGGATAGCTTTCAAGCATTTTCGCGACACGCTTTTTGTACTCCTTCTTTGACAGCTTGACATCCTCCTGCGACATCGCGCCCTCAGCGACAGCAAGTATTGTGAACCCGTGTCCACGGCTTGCGCGTTCCTTGACTTTCTTTAATACTGATTCGATATTGTACGGAATCTCCGGAATGAGTATAATATCCGCGCCGCCCGCTATACCCGCGTTCAGCGTGAGCCAGCCCGCCTTGTGACCCATAACCTCAACAACGAATATACGGTTGTGCGATGCCGCTGTCGTGTGTATCGCGTCAATTACGCCCGTCGCGAGGTCTATCGCGCTCTGGAACCCGAACGTCGTGTCAGTACCCCACAGGTCGTTGTCAATCGTTTTCGGCAGACCGATTATGTTAAGCCCCTCTTCACTAAGAAGGTTCGCTGTCTTCTGGCTGCCGTTGCCGCCGAGAATTACGAGACAGTCAAGGCGCAGGCGTCTGTATGTTGTTTTCATCGCCTCAACCTTGTCAAGTCCGTTTTCGTCCGGCTGGCGCATGAGCTTAAACGGCTGACGGCTGGAACCGAGAATCGTGCCGCCGACAGTCAAAAGACCCGAAAAGTCCTTGGGCGTCATCTTGCGGTAATCCTCATATATGAGTCCTTTGTAACCGTCAATGAATCCTATTATCTCAATCTCGTTGCCGTAGAGATTGTAGAGTGTCTTCGCGACACCCCTCATTGTCACGTTGAGCGCCTGACAGTCGCCGCCGCTCGTGAGCATTCCTAAACGTTTCATAAGTTATTATCTCCTTTGCTTTATTATGTATACGGTGCGGGTATATTTGCGAACACTTTCCCTTCAGCCGCCGCAAATTCCCATGCGCTGTATAAAATATCTTTTAGTATATTATAATCGCGTTTTTTTCTGATGTCAAGTGGGAACTCTGTTTACGAAAATCAATTTTCAGTCGAATTTCGCGAGGTTCCCGTGAGATCATATCAAAACTTATATCCGCGCTACTTCCAACCGGCAGGATATTGCCTTCATCATGTCAGTTTTTCCAATAATACCCTCTTGTATTTTCCCGCGTGATGGCGTATAATAGGGGGAAATCGACAAAACACAGACTTCGGGGGATGTACACAAATGTCACAATTTTGCAAAGGTCGGCGGCTTGTATTATCACTTATAGCCCTTATTGTACTCGCTTCAGCTTCTGTTTTTCCCGCGAGTGCCGCTGAGGGATTATCAAACTTTACATACACATTTGTCTATACCGAGAACCGGTTCACTGACGTTCCCGCGACCTCATGGTACGCTGAGAGTGTCTCTCTCGCATATGAGCTTGGTCTTATGACAGGGACGAGCGACAGTGAATACAGTCCCGACAGCAGCATTACTGTTTCGCAGACTCTCGCGATAGCTGCGCGTATACACAGTACATACTATAACAACGGCGCGTCCTTCAAACAGGGCAAGCCGTGGTATCAGGTGTACGTTGATTACGCCGTTGAGAATTTCATTATCGAGGACGGGCAGTTTTCCGACTACAGTGCTGACATCACAAGAGCGCAGTTTGTCTCGATACTCTCAAATTCCATGCCGTCCTCCGAGTTTGAGCAGATAAGCAGCGTTGAGGCGGATTCAATACAGGATGTCGCTTTTGATGCCGAATACGCTGACGCGGTGTATCTATTCTACCGTGCGGGTGTACTCACGGGCGATGAGGGTACCGGAGACTTCAAACCCGATGACACGATAAAGCGCAGTGAGGTCGCGGCAATACTGTCACGGATGATCATACCTCAAAGGCGCGTTGAGTTTACTCTCGCCGCCCCAAGGACGCTGCTATACTCCCCTGACGCAAGAGTTATAAGCGTACTTTCAGGCAGTGTCGAGCAATACTCCTCCGGTACATGGTCTGAGACATTCGCCGAGGCTGCCATCACGGAAACAGGCGATAACTGGGAATACGGCTCCGGCTGTGTATACTTTACCGCTCCTGTCGCTCTCACCGTGTCGATTGCCGAATCCGTGCCGGAAAAAGAAAGTGTCTGCGCGGTCTACGTCAAGCACGGGGCTGATACAATTTCCGACTGCGTTTTTGAATCGTACACCGCGCTTGAAACGGTGGAGCTTTCTGATACAGTCACGACAGTCGGTAACGCCGAATTTGGAGAAAACCTGACAAGGATAGGTATACCGTCAAGCGTTACAAGCATAGCCTACGGCGTGTTCAACAGATGCTCTGAAAATCTTATGATATACTGTGAGGAAGGCTCCTACGCCGCAAGGTACGCTGACGCGAACGACTTGCAGTATACTCCCGCCGTTCCCGTGTACCGCGATGATGGACGCTGCTGCATGGTGAGTGAGGATGAGATGCCGCTCTACCTTGATAACGGCTGGCGAGACAACTACGCCGACACGCTTACCGTCGTCTACAAGGCTGACGGCTCCGGAACCACGATTCAAAAAAGCGACAAAGCAAAATATCTCGCGTCCGGCTGGTACGGAACAGTTGAGGAGACGCGAACCTATGTGTATCAATCCGAGAATGTTTATAAACAGATACAGCTGAGCGAATTGGAAGCCTATCTCGCTGACGGCTGGAAAACAACTCCGTCCATAGTCGAAGAAATACTTACCATTGCCGATGGCGAGGTTGGCGAACTTGAAACGCCAAAAAACAGCAACAATATAAAATACAACACATGGTATTATAAATATGAGGTTGAGGGCAGCGCGTACCCGTGGTGCATGGTATTTGTACAGTGGGTGTTCACGGAATCGGGATATGTACTCCCGTATAGAACAGCGTCATGCAGCGGGCTTCTCAACTGGTACAAGGAGAATGACCCAACGTGTATCGTCAAGACCCCGCAGCGCGGCGATATTGTAATCTACAATTTCGGGCATACAGGCATAGTTGAGAGCGTCTGCGATAATGACACGATAATCGTTATCGAGGGCAACACCTCCGGCGGTTCCGATGGCAGCCAGTCCGAGGGTGACGGCGTTTACAGAAGAACGCGCAGCACCTCGCTTGTTACCAGCTACATACGCCCGTATAACAGCGAGAACTTCCGTGAGTATCTCGGCAGCTCCGCTATTGACGATGTGTTTGACGAGATCGAAGAAAACTTTGAGATTTACGACGAGACTGACCCTGAGATGGCATCACCGGAGGAGGTCGCGGCGGCTGAGGGATCATCAAACTCGGCACAGACAGATTCGTCAGCCGGTGAGTAGCTCCTATACAAGCGTGTTGCCGCAATTTATATAGTACTGTATACAAATATACCCGTGAGCTGAGGTTTTACGGCAAAGCCTCTCACTCGCGGGTACTGTAATTTGATATAATAGACGCGCCTTCGGTGCTATAAAACGCTTTTTAAGCGTTTTATTGAGGACTATGATGAGCGGTATGGCTGCGCGGTCTTCCCCCGCTTCACTTCTTTCACGCCACGCTCCGCTCTCGCACGCGGCATCATGACTTCTCTTCCGCAACCCTGACATCTCAGCTTGAAATCCGCGCCTATACGAGTAACCACCCATGTATCAGATCCGCATGGGTGGTTCTTTTTCATTATAACAACATCTCCGACTTGAATATCCATATATTACACGCCCTTTCCCGTCACCGCGTCCCAGTAGCGTTTTGCCGCCTGTTCCGTTTTGTTGTCGCCGTACTCGTAGTACTTTACGCCAACAAGGTTGTCCGGAAGATACTGCTGATCCACCCAATGGTTCGGGTAGCTGTGCGGGTACTTGTAGCCCTGCTCTCGTTCAAATCCGGTTCCATCGGCGTGTACGTTCTGAAGCTCCCTTGGTACGGGTCCCGCTTCGCCGCTCCTTACGTCCGACATAGCCTTGTCTATCGCCATCACTACAGAATTTGACTTCGGTGCCGTCGCAAGAAGTATCACCGCCTCGGCAAGCGGAAGTCTGCCCTCCGGCAGCCCAAGCTGCAGCGCGCTGTCAACACACGCTTTCACTATAGCCGCCGCCTGCGGGTACGCAAGTCCTATATCCTCCGACGCGGAGCATAGTATTCTCCTGCAAGCCCCCGGCAAATCACCGGCGTTCAGCAGTCTCGCAAGATAGTGTAAAGCCGCGTCCGGGTCGGAACCGCGCAGTGACTTCATAAGTGCCGATACAGCGTCAAAATGCTGGTCGCCGTCCTTGTCGTAGTGCATCGCGCTTTTCTGCGCCGCGATCCTCGCGTCCTCTAACGTCACCATGATATAGCCATCCTCACGCCGCGACGCTGTAAATAAAAGCTCCACCGCGTTTATCGCTTTTCTCACATCTCCGCCGGAACATGACGCTATATGCTCAAGCACACCATCCTCTATTTTCGCGTCCCCGTACCGCTCACGGGCTTTATCAGCGGCGCGTTTGAGAGCTTCCAATACATCCGCGCTTGTAAGCTCCTTGAACTCAAATATCGTTGAACGTGAGAGAACAGCGTTGTATATGTAAAAATACGGGTTCTCGGTCGTTGACGCTATGAGCGTAATTTTGCCGTTCTCTATGAACTCCAAAAGCGACTGCTGCTGCTTTTTATTGAAGTATTGAATCTCGTCAAGATACAGAAGTATGCCATTCGGCGCGAGGAACGTGTCAAGCTGCGCGATTATGTCCTTTATATCGGAAAGCGACGCTGTTGTGGCATTGAGACGGCGCAGTTCGCGGTTAGTCTCTCTCGCTATGATGTTCGCGACTGTTGTCTTTCCGCTGCCGGATGGACCGTAAAAAATCATGTTCGGAACATTTCCGCTGTCTATTATCCTGCGGAGAAGTCCTCCGGTTCCCAGTATATGCTTCTGACCGCAGACTTCATCAAGCGTTCTCGGACGTATCTCGTCAGCAAGAGGTCGGTACATACGCGTCACACCCCAAATTCAGCCTTCGCCATCTCAAGAGCGTCGCCGATCGTCTTATCCATATCGCAGTACTTGTACCCGCCGAGTCTGCCGCCGAATATAACATCGGGGCGGGTTTCAGCAAGCTCACGGTACTTTTCGTAAAGTACCCTGTTTTTCTCATCGTTCACAGGGTAATACGGCTCCATGCCCGGTTTCCACGTTATCGAATACTCACGCGATATAACTGTTTTCGGCTGCGTTCCGAACTTGAAGTGCTTGTGTTCTATTATTCTCGTGTACGGAACATCACGCGACGTATAGTTCACAACGGCGTTGCCCTGGAAATTGTCCGTGTCAAGTATCTCGGTTTCAAAGCGCACTGTTCTGTATTCGAGAGGACCGTATGTGTAATCGAAAAACTCATCAATAGAACCGGTATAGATAATCTTATCAGCTATATCGGGGTTTTCGGCTATGAACGTCTTGTAATCTTTTCCAAGCTCCACATCAGCGTCAATGAGCATCTTATTGATTATAGCGTCGTACCCGTCCTCCGGAATGCCCTGATAGCGGGCATCGAAGTAGTTGTTGTCGTATGTGAACCTGAGCGGCAAACGGCGTATTATAAACGGCGGCAGCTCCTTGCAGTCGCGCCCCCACTGCTTCTCCGTGTATTCCTTGACAAGTTTCTCATAGACATCCCTTCCGACGAGCTTCAGTGCCTGCTCCTCAAGGTTGCGCGGCTTAACTATATTGAGGTCAGCTATCTGACGCTGAATTTCGCGCTTTGCCTCGTCCGGTGTGCGTATGTTCCACAGCTTGCTGAACGTATTCATATTGAACGGCAGGTTATATAGCTCATCCTTGTATATCGCGATAGGCGAATTGACGTAGTTATTGAACTGCGTGAACCTGTTGATGTACTGCCAGACCGTTTTATCGGATGTATGGAATATATGCGCCCCGTAAGCGTGAACCTCTATGCCCTCAATATTTTCACAGTGTATATTTCCGCCGGTGTGGGCGCGTCTGTCTATTACAAGGCATTTTTTACCGTGACGCGCCGCGCACTCCGCGAATACGCTGCCATAAAGTCCCGCGCCGACTATGAGATAGTCGTATTTTTTCATTGGAAACACCCCCTTAATTGAAGCCGAAAATTCTCTGCGATACATCGTAGCAGAACGAGCCGAATGCGCGTCCGGATTTCCCTGGAAGGTGCATTACAACACCCATCGGGCGCATACGCAGACGTTTATAGACATACGGGTATTTCTCGGCAATCATGTCCCAAAGCATTTTTTTCTTCTCAAGAGCCTCCGGCGTACCGGCTCGTATAAGCGTCACAGACGAAATAGTTGTCACGATTTCAAGATAGCTCAACAAATACTTGCGCTGGTGTTTATTCTCGATTTTATCAAGCTCCACCTGAGAAAGCATCATCTCATTCACCTTGAGCTGCTGGTCAATGCGCTTTATCATGGTTTTTTCCTGCACAGACTGGTCTTCCCGCCCGATAAAGTAGTGGTAGAGATCCGCGTTGAGGTAATAGAGCGTCTTAACGGACACAAGCGGCGTGTAGGCGTAGAGATTATCAACGTAGAATGTATGTTCCGGCAGATCCAAAGCCGAATTTCGGAGCATCTCAGTGCGGTAAATAAGCGCGTGCATGAGAAGATACTGTCCTGTTCTGAACGAACCGACATTATCCCATGTGAGAACCTTATTTTCCTTGAGAGCACTGTAGCGTATGACTTTTTTGTGTGTTGCCCCGGCTTTATCGTAGATATAGTTGCATACCAGAAGGTCAACAGGATCGTCCATCTGCGAAAATCCCCTCAGCCGTTCAATAGCCCACTTGAACGACGGAACATCGACCCAGTCGTCGCTGTCAACCACCTTAAAATATAAACCTGTCGCGTTTTTCAGTCCCGTCATGACCGCGCCCCCGTGACCCTTGTTCGGCTGATGAATAGCGCGAACTATACCCGGGTTGCCGCGTTCAAGCTCATCGGCTATAGCGGCGGTAGCGTCTTTTGAACCGTCGTCAACTATCAGAATCTCAACCTCATCGCCGCCCGTAAGCAGCGTCTCAATGCAGTGGCGCATATATCCCTCGGAGTTATAGCACGGCACGGCTACTGATAATAGCTTCATGGTGTGTTCCTTTCTTTATTGTATACTTGAAATCGAAAACATTTTCAGCCCTGAAAGTTCGGCGTAAATTCCGCACGGCTTTCCGCGCACAGAATTTCTGAAAAGGTTTATAGCTTTATTATACCGCAATCGCGATATTTTACAAGTGATGTCGTGTTAAAAAAGTAAATTTTTACGCTCATTTTAACACCACCCCGCCGCGCTCACGTTCATACCAGAACATATACTGCTGGGCAAGTCCGGCGTTTTCTCCGAATACTGATGTGTCAAGACCGTTCGGGTAATGCTCACGGAGTGCGCGTTTTATCCAGACATCCTCCGGAAACGCCGTCGGTATGTGCAGTGAAAAAAGTATGACGCAGTTCGCGACTTTGTCACCGACACCGTGAATTGTTTTAAGCTCGCGTTTCGCTGTATCGTAATCGGACATCGCGAGCTTTTCAAGGTCGATTGCGCCGGAGTCAACGGCTCTCGCGGCGGAGAGTATGTACGCTGCGCGGTAGCCGCTTCTTAGCGGCAGAAGGTCGTTTTCAGAAAGCCGAGCAACAGTACTGACATCCGGAAATGTGTATTGTATCCCGTTCCCGCTCTCGATCGGGTTCCCGTACAGCCGTGAGAGAGTCTCAACGATCTTTTTAATTCTGGGAATGTTGTTGCGCTGGGATATGACGAACGAGCAGAGAGTCTCCCATCTGTCCTGATTGAGTATACGAATACCCGCGCCGGAGCTTGCTGCTTGTTCCATGAAGTCATCAATAGCGACATCTTCACGGGCTTTTCTGTAGTCTCGTTCCATGTCAAAATAATCGCGCCATACTGATTTATCCTCCGCGCCGTCTATGATAACGCTGTTGCCGTCCTTAGTAACTGTTACCGCCTTTCCGAGAGCGACACCCGAAAAAGAGCCGTCAGGGTTCTCGTTCCAGCGGAAGCACTGCCCACAGGTGAATATTTTGCGGAGGTCGAAATCATCAGCGGTATTTATTATTACACAGTTCTGTGTGGTTTGAATATGTATCACCCTCTTATAATGACGGCGCGGCTGCAAGTCTTTCGGCTTGCGGGATGTGCCGCTCCATGAGCGGCGAAAGGCTGCTTTCTTCTTTTTTCGCTTGGCACATGGCAAAGGAGAAAGCAGGCTTCGGAAACCCAAGGGCTTGCAGTCCGCTTGCGTTTCACGCAAGAACGCCCGCCCTGACATCGTGCGGGATTTCTGTACGCATATTTAGTCTATCTCCACTAACTCATACTCTCTTGAGCCGCAGCCGATTTTTGCGGCGGCTTCTATCGTGTGTATACCATGTCTGGACTCTACACGCTCTATGAAGTGGTCGCGTCCCGGGTCTGTTGAGGCGTAGATTATATCCATACACGCCTGATCTATTGCCACAGGGTCGGTTGACGCGAGCATACCAATGTCCGCCATGCACGGATCCTCCGCAACGGCGCAGCAGTCGCAGTCAACGGAGAGGTTCGCCATGACGTTTATATACACAATGCTGCCGCCGAACTTCTCTATAACAGAGCTTGCGGCATCCGCCATCGCTTCACAGAATGCGTCCTGCTCCGCGTGTTTTTTCCAGGTCTCCTTCTGGTCATCCGTTACACCTGCCGAATGGATAAGTGCCTTTCCCCTGCTTGACGCGCAGCCGATTGAGAGCTGCTTCAGTGCGCCGCCGTAGCCGCCCATCGGGTGTCCTTTGAAGTGTGAAAGCACTATCATTGAATCATATTTCGCTATGTCCTTGCCCAAATGGTTCTCCTTGAGCCGCTGTCCGT
Organism: uncultured Oscillospiraceae bacterium; assembly: GCA_964553775.1. Classification (GTDB taxonomy): domain Bacteria; phylum Bacillota; class Clostridia; order Oscillospirales; family Oscillospiraceae; genus RUG626. Next base: position 79,886 of record CAZKLU010000001.1, read on the forward strand.
TCGTAACGGGTACTACAAGGTCGGGTCCTTCAGCGTCAAGAAGGTCAACATTGAAATATTTTGTCCAGCCGTGGTTATCAAGTAGCTTTTTATGCTTTTCGGTACTGTTGCGCTCACCGGCGTATGCTGTGTTGCACTCGATAACAGTGGCGTGAAGCATATCTATTATCGGTTTCCAAAACTCCGGCTGAATATAGTTCTGGTTGCCCTCCTCGCCGGAATGTACCTTCGCGGCAACATTTCCTGTAACAGACTTTCCAAGCCTGTTATAAAGCTCTATAACCTTCTCCGGCGTTATCTCCTTTGTAAAATAAACCGCTGATTTTGCCATGATTATTTCCCTCCGTATGTAGTTTTTATATTTTTACGCTTGTTTCTAAACAGCCACTGATACAGGCTCTCTCTCGTGTTCTTTTCCGGTCTGCGATGATGTCTTCTCGGCATTGGACAGCATCAGCTTCAGCCGGTTCTCCTGATTTACTCTCGTGGCTCCCGCGTCGTAATCGATAGCGACTATATTCGCCGACGGGTACTTCTCTTTTATCGGGCGCATCATACCCTTGCCGCATATATGGTTCGGCAGGCACCCGAACGGCTGAGTACACACTATATTAGTAACGCCGCTCTCCACAAGCTCCACCATCTCGGCGGTCAGAAGCCACCCCTCGCCCATCTTCGCTCCGTTTGAGATAAGACCCTTGCACAGCGTGACCGTCTTCTCAAACGGCGTATACGGCGTAAATCCGCCCTTTTTAAGGTACTCGCTTATCTCGTTTTTGCGCTTTATAAGATAATTGTACGCGATTTTGTACACGCTGCTCATTATTCTGTTCACTCCGTAGAGCGTGTTGTCCTCAATGTTGTTGAATACGCAATAGAGACAGAAATCGATAAGCCCCGGCACAACAACCTCCGCTCCCTCGGATACAAGAAAGCTCTCAAGATTGTTGTTGCCAAGCGGCGAATACTTTACGAATATCTCACCGACTACTCCAACCTTTACTATGTCCTGTTTGCCGCGCTCAATTTTTGAAAAATCCTCGATTATCATCTCCACGTTACGCATCTTTTGCTTTTTCGATATGTGCTTGCCGGAGCCAAGCTCCGCGCCGAGACGTTTCGTCCACTTCTCAGCCAGTCTCGCGCTCTCGCCCTTTCTAACCTCAACTGTGCGGCACTGGTTCACAAGCGTCATAAGCAAATCTCCGTAGTACACAGCGTCCATCATGCCGAGAAGAACCGGCAGCGACAGCTTGAACCCCGAATGATGCTCTATTCCCGCGAGACTGAGCGATATGACCGGCACATGACCCATTCCGGCGTTTTTCAGTGCTTTTCGTATAAGCGATATGTAGTTCGACGCACGGCACCCGCCGCCGGTCTGGAACATGATAAGCGCAACCTTGTCGGGGTCGTATTTCCCCGACTTCAGCGCGTCCATGAACTGACCGATTACGAGTATCGCGGGATAGCAGGTGTCGTTGTGGGTGTATTTAAGCCCCGTTTCCGCTATCTCCGGTCCGCTTGTCTCAAGAAGCTCTAATTTATACCCCTGTGTCTCCATAAAGCTCAATATCAGCTTGAAGTGTATCGGGAGCATATTCGGAACTAAGATAGTGTAGTCCTTTTTCATATCGGCAGTAAATTCAACGTATGTCTTATCCATGCTTTGCCTCCCTCTCCTCTATCGCGCCCATGAGACTGCGAAGCCTTATCCTGACGGCTCCCAAATTCGTTATCTCGTCAATCTTGATCTGCGTGTAATATTTGTTCGCGCTCTCTAAGATCGAGCGCACCTCATCTGTCGTTATCGCGTCAACGCCGCAGCCGAACGACACAAGCTGCACAAGCTCCACATCGTCGTTTTCACACGCGAACTGAGCGGCTCTGTATAGTCTCGCGTGGTACGTCCACTGGTTGAGAACGTGTACTGTAGGAATCTTCGCAAGATGGCACACGCTGTCCTCGCTCACAACGACAAATCCAAGTGATGACGCTAATTTGTCTATTCCATGACCGATCTCCGGGTCAATATGGTAGGGTCTTCCCGCTAAAACCATTATGCGTTTGCCGTTCTCCCTCGCGTACTTCACAGCCTCCTCACCGTTTCTGTGAATCTCCGCCATGTGGTTTTCATATTCAGTGTACGCCTTATCAACCGCTGATTTAAGCTCTTTTTTGGTTATCGTATCGTCATGGAACATACCCACATTCTTCCAGAGCGTTCTCAAAAGGGCGTTTCTGTTTTCGACTCTCAAATACGGGTACATAAAGTTGACTTTTTTAAGATCCTTCATGTTCCCGCTCAGAAGCTCCGCGTAGTATGCCACAACAGGGCAGTTATAGTGGTTGGCACTTGCTTTCTCGTCAACATTATATGTCAAACACGGGTAGAATATCGCGTCAACGCCATCATCTATAAGCTCCTCGATATGACCGTGCATTATCTTCGCAGGATAACAAGCGGTATCGGACGGGATAGAGAACTGTCCGCGCTCGTAAGTTTTTCTTGTTGAGAGCTTAGACAGAACGACCTCATAGCCAAGCTCCGTAAAGAGCGTATTCCACAGCGGCGCAAGCTCATACATACCGAGAGCGAGCGGCAGACCTATCTTCTTCCCGCGCTTGCCGGGCTTAGATGTCAGCGATGCCAGTTTGCCGCGTTTCCACTCGTGCATATTCGGAGCCTTGTTCTGCGCCTTTACACCGAGAGCCTTTTCACACTGGTTACCGGAGATAAATTTCTCCTTGCCGCCAAAGCTGTTTATCGTGAGGTGACAATGGTTCGCGCAGCCCTGACAGACGGCTGATTTGGAGGTGTGTACGAATGATTTAAGCTCCTCCTCGGTTATTATGCCGCTCGACTTATATTTCATGCTGTGCAGTGCCGCGCCGTATGCTCCCATAAGCCCCGCTATTGACGGACGAATGACATTTGCGCCCAGCTCCTTCTCAAACGCCCTCAGAACAGCGTCGTTCAGAAACGTGCCGCCCTGAACGACAATATGTTCCCCAAGCTCTTTTGGTGATGACGCTCTTATTACTTTATATATAGCGTTTTTCACAACGCTGATTGAAAGTCCGGCGGAGATGTCCTCGATTGTCGCGCCGTCCTTCTGCGACTGCTTCACCGATGAGTTCATGAACACCGTACATCTTGACCCCAGATTCACCGGTGCCTTGCTGTTAAGCCCAAGTGCCGCGAACTCCTCAACGCTTCTGTTCATCGACTTCGCGAATGTCTCAATAAACGACCCGCAGCCGGAGGAACACGCTTCGTTCAGCATTATAGAATCTATTGCCCCGCCGCGTATCTTGAAGCATTTGATGTCCTGACCGCCGATGTCAAGTATAAAATCCACATCCGGCATGAAGTATTTCGCCGCCGTGTAGTGCGCTATCGTCTCGACAACGCCCTCGTCCATGTGGAAAGCGTTCTTTATAAGCTCCTCGCCATAGCCCGTTGATGCCGCGCCGCGAATAGTTATCCTGTCACCGCAGAGTGAGTACATCTTTTCAAGCTGCTCTTTGACAAGCGCAACGGGGTTGCCCCTGTTGGAACTGTAGTAGCTCCAAAGTATCTTCTTATCGTCTGATATGAGCGTCAGCTTCGTTGTTGTAGAGCCGCAGTCTATTCCAAGCCATGCGTCACCTGAGTAGCTGTCTATATCGCGTCTTTCGACCGTCGCTTTGGCGTGTCTTGCGCGGAACTCCTCAAGTTCCTCTTTACTGGCAAAGAGCGGCTTCAGCCTGTCACGACCGAAATGACCCTTACCCGCGCTGTCCTCAAGCTTTTTTATAAGCTCCTCGACCGTTGTCTCTTCACCTGTCGTGCTGTACATCGCCGCGCCGAGAGCAACAGCGAAGCGTCCGTATTCCGGAAACACGGCGTTTTCGGGTGAAAGGTGCAGAGTATCGCGGAACCTGTCGCGAAGTCCCTTGCAGTAGTAGAGCGGACCGCCCAAAAACAATATTTTGCCGCTTATTTCGCGCCCCTGAGCAAGTCCCGCTATCGTCTGGTTCACAACAGCCTGATAAATGCTTGCCGCAACGTCAGCTTTTGACGCGCCCTGATTGAGAAGCGGCTGAATATCTGTTTTAGCGAACACGCCGCACCTTGAAGCTATCGGGTATATGCGCGTGTGCTTCATGCTCTCGTTGTCCATCTGTTCGACCGTCATATTGAGAAGCACCGCCATCTGGTCAATAAACGCGCCCGTACCTCCGGCGCAGGAGCCGTTCATTCTCTCATCAAGACCGCCCTTGAAGAATATGACTTTAGCGTCCTCGCCGCCAAGCTCTATCACCGCGCTCGTATCAGGCTCAAGGCGGCGCACGACCTCGGCTGTTGAGTATACCTCCTGCACAAACGGCAGACCCGCCGCCTCAGCGACACCAAGACCGGCGGAACCTGAGACAGCAACGGTGAATTTCTCACCGTCAAGAAGCTCCCGTGCGTCTTTGATAAATTCCAGCGTTTTAGCCCGAACCTGAGACATATGTCTCTCGTATCTTCTGTATAATATAGTATCATCCTCGGTAACGACAATTTTAGTAGTGGTGGAGCCTATGTCGATACCAACGTGTTTTGGCATTATGCTTTTCACACTCCTTCGCGCAAACCTGATTTTTGATTTGCAGTTTTCCTGTCATTCCGCGCCTGCCGCGTTCGCAGTCTGTGTGCTATCTCTGCTTATATGGTATTATTTACGGCAAACTTCGGAAGAGCATATCTTAGATTTTACTTCATATCTTTGGGCAAAGCCGCGTATAAACGCTCTACGTTATCGTGAAATTCAACCGGTATTTTCCCCTTGCCGTTATTTGCGGAAAACCGACTGTTTTCTGCGGCATTTGAAAGCCGCAATCATACTAATAACAGCCGAATTGCAACAAGTGCAATTCGGCTGCCGTTCACTACCTGCCAGAGCCGAAAACGGTCGTTAAAAGCCTGTAATCAGCCGCCGAGTGCGGTTATCTTTGTCGTAAAGCGCATAGTCCAGCCTGTCTCAGAGGTGTATGGTTCCACAAGACCATCGTACCACTCGTCGTAAGCCTCGTCAAGCATATCGGTATTTGCAAGAACATTCGCGTTTGTGTCTCCCTCTCCGTTATAGTAGACAAGGAACCAGCCATAGGACTCATCGTAGATCGTTCCAACATCGCCCTCAACGCGGCTGTCATCGAATAGCCACTCAGCCATTGACTCAACCAGTGAATGCTTGCCAATTTCCGTAAGCTCCCCGCCCTCGTCAACATCGTCAACGTGGGTTTCATAAAGGGATTCCATAGCGTCCATACCTGTGCTGGCGGATGAGTTGTACTCATCAAGCAGTTCGTCTATATACTCCTCGGCACTGCTCTCAGCGGCGGTGAGGGCAAATTCATATTCCTCAGTTGTCTCGTAATCCTCTTCGCTGACAGTCTCAGCAGCTTTGCGTATATAGTAAAGATTCCTTGTATTGTAGTTGTTGTCATCACGTTCAATGAAGTACACAATGTAATAGCCCGCTCCGGAATAATCCTCCTCGGTGCCGACAGCAATCGACGTTACATCACCCTCTACACGCGAGGAATCAAGAAGCCATTCGCTGTAATCAGACGACAGGCTGCTGCCCTGTGCCGTTGTCGCGTCGCTCACTTCATCAACGGATATGCTGTCAAACGATGCCGCGACCTCCACGAAGCTGCTGCCGTTCTCCATATCCTCAAGGAACGCCTCGGCGTTCATCTCCGCAACCATCATAGCGTCATCAAACGATGCCGCTGCCTCGTCCTCCTCGGTTTCCTCATCGTCCTCATCCAACGTAGCCGATATGAAGTATGTGCGGTATGTTATATAGTCGTACTCGTCCTTATGCTCGGCGTAGTAATCCGAAAGCTCCGTATCGGTGAACGTGAACGATTCCTCTTTTGACGCTGAATAATTGCTCGCAAGAAGCATACGCTCCACGTTCTTCCTGTACACAGACTCCGTCATTCCTTTGCCGTACATGAACCGCAAATATGAGCTGAGGTCGCTGTAATAGCTTGAATCCGCCGATTTCACCGATTCCTCAAGAGATTCTATGTCGCTGTCAATGCCCGCCAGATCCTCATCGGTAAGCGTAAAGCCCTCCGCTTCGGCGGCATCACAAAGAGCAGTCACCGCCTGCATATTGCTGAGAGCCGATTCCTCAAAATATTCAGCCCATGTCTGTGTATCCGAATACGCCTGTTCACGGAACGATGAACCGGAGGTCGGCAGAGACATGAAATACGAGACATAATCGCCGTAATAATTGTACATCTGTTCATACTGCGTGTAATACTGATTATACGCGCTGACATAGAAGTAGTTGAAGTCAGCGGCTGAGTAAGATGTGCCGTTTATGCTGACGGCGGTGCCATGAGTATTCAAAAAGCTTGAGTTGAAGAACAGGACAAAAGCCGCCATAAGTACAAGCACAGCCACAACAGCTATAACCTTGATTCTGAGGCTGCGTCTTTCCTTTTCTTCCTGTTCTCTTTCCGCGCTGCGGCGATCTTTCTTTTCGTTTGATGCGCTCATAGTTAATCAATCCTTTTCCATTTCTTCGTAATCTGTCAAGCCTCCGCGAGTTTATCTCTCCCACAGGCTACAATATCGTATTATAACGGAATTTTATCCGTTTGGCAAGGAGACATTT
>CAZKLU010000002.1:0-10472 GCA_964553775.1 uncultured Oscillospiraceae bacterium
TAAAGTTGATCTCTTTTGTATCAAAAGAAATGCTATTTTCAATACAAATCTGATAACGGTTATGACCGTCTACCAGAGTATCCCCCCATACAATGAGAGGCTCTAAGCACCCATCCCTTAAAATGTTCTCTTTGAGCTGAGAGTACTCCTCTGTACTCAGGGGATACAAAAGGCTCTTAAACTCAGGATCAATCTTTAACTCTTTCACCCCTCAATACCTCCCATCTGCCTATCTTTGAGAGGGGTAGCATTGCCCTCTTTACTCCAGTCCATGTAAGCAAGAGGAATACTGTAAAGCTCACTCAATTTCTGAGCCTCATCCATCTTAGGAGTACTTTTGCCGCTCTCCCAGCGGATCATAGTCTGCTCTGATACCCCTATAGCCTTAGCCGCCTCAACCTGAGTATATCCAGCCTGTACCCTGCAAGCCGATAATCTCCACTTCATATCAAAGTAACTCATACCGCCGCCCTCTCTTTCTGGTAACGATCCAACTCCTCAGGGATAATAAGAGATTTTACAGTAGGCACTAACACAGTAACCTCCTGAGTAACAATATCTCCACGCTGGATCATTCTCTGTACTGTACGCCTACTACACCCCAGTATCTCAGCCGCCTCCTCTGTAGAGTACCCATGTATCTCTTGAGGTGTACACTTTTCTACAGGCTCAATATCCGCCGCAAACGCCTCTCTATACTTAGCCTTAAACTCAGCATTTTTAACCCCTACGATCCTGCCAGCAATCAGATCACAGCCTTTAAGAGTAATCTCAAAAGTATGCCCTCTCTGCTTATCCAGCCCCTCCTCAACAAAGTACTCAGGAGCCGCCTCACCCAAAGTAGCTACATACTTTCTAAGCTCTCTCATAAAGTTATCATGCCTTTTACCCAGCATCTCAGCTACATCTTTACTATTCAATGACTGCATACAAGAAAAACCTCCTTTACTGTTAGATACTCAACCTAATCAGTAAAGGAGGCAATTTTTAGACACTCTCACTTAAAATTTTTAGATTTTCTTTTTCGGCTTAAAAGCCATAATCCTTTTTAACCCCCTCCGCCTTGCTATCTTTCTCCTCACCCTTAGTAGTTTTCTCCTCAGGGTTTTCAGAAATAAGAGGCTTAATAACACCTGTGTTAATATCCCAGATCATAAGTACCTCTTTATTATTTACACCGTACCTATTCTTTTTGATAGCAATCTTAAGAGTACTTTCTACTACAGAAAGTGAGAGTACTCTGCTTGAGTTTTGCCCTACTAAGTCACTCTCTGCAAGATCATGTAGCTCAGGGCTTTCTCCCTTTTTGCGGTTTTTCACCGCCTCTCTATTTGCCTGAGCTAAGAGGATTACAGGCTTTTTAAGCTCCTTACTCATCAAAAAGAGATCCTCTGAAATATTACCATAAGCTATTCTAGGTATATCCGCCCTCCGCCTATCACTCATTAGAGATAACTGATCCACTATAATCAAATCCGCACTATGCTTTATAGCCAGCTCTTTAATCTCCTCAACATTAGGCTTGCGCCCATTAAAATCATCTGGAGTAACCACTACAAAGCCGCTTTTCTGAGATAACTGATTGATATAATTCTCATAATCCTCCTCAAGATAACTACCACCATCAGTATCAGGCTTTTTCCCCAGAGTATGAGCACCATTCAGCAATCCGCTATTACTGAAATGCTTATTAAGCGTATCAAATCTAAAACCTATAATCTCCCTACTCATCTCCCCAGAGTAAAAGAGGATCTTATACCCCAGATTAAAGGCTACTGTAGCAAAATACTCCGCCATCCAGCTTTTACCCACATTTGTACGCCCTGTTATTACTACAAGCTCCTCACCCCAGAGCCAGCCATTAGTAAGCTCATCCAGTTTAGGAATACCAGTAGGAATACCAATAAGCCCCTTTACCTCACACCGCTTTTTATACTCTGCAAAACGATCCTTAGCATTAGTGATAATATCATAGCCATCCTTATTACCGCTGACTGGTACAGACCTCTCAAGGCTCTCCAGCTCTCCCTTTAGATACTCAATCGCCTTGATACTATCCTCTCTCACACAATCCGCCGCATTTTGGATAATCGGTACTAGCTTAGTGTAAGTGTATGCCTCTTTGAGCTTATAGATCAGGTAATCTATGTTTTCCGATACCTCTAACATCTGAAAATCTGTAAACTCACTGAGAAAAGTGATTTTATCAGGCACTTGCTTATACTTTTCAAAATGCTCCAGTATAAAAGTGATTTCCTCTTTACAGGTAAGAAACATCTCAGGGATTACATTATTTGTATGTAAATCCTCAAGGCTACCACCCTCTAGGAGCTTACTTATGATACTTTGCTCTACCATCCCTCCAGTAGCCATTACACACCCCTCCGATCCATACCAGCAATCTCTACAATCTGAGAGCAATAAAGCACCCTGCTAGCTATACGCTCCTCAAACTGAGCCTTAAGCTCATCTGGAGATAGGTTACTGGTATAAATGGTACTAAGCCCTCCACTCACTTTAGCATTGACAACACTTACCAGCCACTCTATAACCCACTCAGCGAGTCATCATCATAAAATAGTTGCCAATTTTATAAGAGAGTGATATACTACTATCAGAGAACAAAGGGAGGCAGTAAGAGCGGATAGACATATGCTTTATTAACCTTGGACAAAGCCATGACGCAGCAGAATTTGCTGTCCAAAGTGTGAGAAACCGGCGGTATACAGTTGGCAGATTAACTTTTCCAACTTTTACAAAAATATAAATCACAGCTGATGGTGACGGGAGTAATTGATGCCGAAACAGACTTTGAAAATATGAACTTGCCAAATTTGCGGATGATACAAATCTATCAATACAAGTTTCTCATTTTCCTCCAGGTACATCGAAAAGGAATAAGGTTGAGTACAGACTCGTTATCTATATAAGTAAGAATTGGGCAGGAGAACCTTTGATTGATAATGCCGCAGTTGTCAAACTTATTGGTTCAACATCAATGCCGAAAGGTTTGAAAGTTATTTGCTCTGTAGAAAAGAAGATTTATCCTACAGAAGTAAAAGTCGATGAAGATCAGCTTGACGCTATTGATATTGAGTTTAAGGGATCAAATAAAGGTTGAAATCACATAATTCATGGATTCAAAAGCAGAAATTTCGTAGTAAATACTAAGGATATTATCCAATCTCAATGGTTTTATACTGAAAGCCTGCACATTTGCCTTTATAAGCCTTTATCCGCTTTATCAAAATCTTTTTGATATATATTCTCAGGAGTACTATATATCGCACATAATTAGGGGCTTTTTGAGACTACTCCATATTCTGAAAGAAAAGGTTCCTTTTTAGTTATTTAAAACAGTACAAATCCGGACAGAAGATCTGTATCCTGCTTTTCAGAGATGAAGCGGATATATTTATAAGAGATAAATGGAGGGTCGATTATGAGCAATAAACTGAGCATAAAAATAGCATTACTTCAATTACTTCCGGAAAGAAGTCTTGAGGGACAGTTAAACAAAGGTAAAGCCGCTTGCGTTAAGGCAAAAGCTATGGGTGCGGATATAGCTTTGTTTCCGGAAATGTGGAGCGATGGGTATGTTATCCCACAGGATAAAAATACTATAAATGATCTGGCAATTACGAAGGAAAGTAATTTCATAAAGAGCTTCAAAATGCTGGCGAAGAAATTGCAAATGGCAATCGGAATTACGTTTCTCGAAAGTCATGAGCCGAAACCGCTGAATTCTGTGATACTTTTTGACAGGGAAGGCAGGGAAGTCTTGCATTATTCAAAAGTCCACACCTGCACGTTTGATTTGGAAAAAATGCTTTTATCCGGTGATAACTTTTATGCCGCAGATCTGGATATTGGCAGAGACGTTGTTAGAATTGGGGCTATGATATGCTTTGACAGAGAATTTCCGGAGAGCGCAAGGGTTCTGATGTTGAAAGGCGCGGAAATTATCTTAGTACCGAATGCCTGCCCAATGGAAATTAACCGTTTGTCAGCACTTCGCACCAGAGCATATGAAAATATGCTTGCTATTGCTACCTGTAACTATCCTGTCGGACAGCCAGATTGCAACGGACATTCCACGGTATTTGATGGTGTAGCTTGGCTGCGTGAGGAGTCTAAGACGCGGGATATGTGCATTCTGGAAGCACCGGAGGAAGAGGGAATCTATGCGGCAGAAATTGATTTGGATTTGCTTAGGGAATACCGAGCAAACGAGATTATGGGGAACAAGTATCGTCGGCCAAACAAATATGGGATATTGACTTCCAATGATAAATTTGTCATTTAGAGAGTTTTATAAGAACAAAAAGGTTTACTGTTAATGGTTAATATACGCGAATTATAAATAACGAATAAAAGAGAAGAGAGCAAAAACAATGATACAATTTGGAATGCCAACATTGATTGAGAACAGAACACTGAAAGAGAATGCGGATCTTTGCGGCAGCTTGGGTCTGAAATTCATCGAACTGAATATGAACTTTCCGGAATATCAGATGGAACAATTGGAGCAGACGGATACCATGCTGCGGATTGCCGAACAGACAGGTATCTACTACACAGTCCATTTGGATGAAAACCTGAATATCGCGGATTTCAATCAACTGGTAACTGTAGCTTATCTGGAAACGGTACGGAGAACCATCGCGGCAGTAAAGAAGCTGATATGTTTGCGTGACCAATTCGGAGATAATAGTCAGCCGCTAACTCTGAATATGCACATGAATCACGGGATTCACATTACCTTGCCAGATAGAAAGGTGCAGATGTATGACCGCGAATTTGAAACTTATATGAAAGCGTTTACCGCGTTTCGGTCTTTGTGTGAAGAATGGATCGGAGACAGTGATGTGATGATTGCTATTGAGAATACTGATGGTTTCCGAGAGTATGAGAAAAAAGCAATCGACTATTTGCTGATGAGTCCGAAATTCGGTTTGACTTGGGATATTGGTCATTCAAAAGCAATCAGTGAGAAAGATGTTCCATTTATTTTAAGCCATAAGGAGCATTTGATTCATTTCCATATCCATGATGGAACGGAAACACCGCCAAGAAACCATCTGGCACTTGGAGACGGCGAGATTGATCTTATTGAAAGATTGAGGTTAGCAGAGAACAGAAATGCCAGATGTGTTCTCGAAACGAAGACCATTGAAGCGTTAAGACAATCCGTAAAATGGCTGAGTGAAAATTATATATAGCAGAAGCGATAATGGCATTAAATGAAGAACGTCTAATTTTCATATTTAATCAGTCATTTGAACCGGAATACGCGGCATTTTGGGTAATAATGCGCGAATATATCATTTGCTATTGCGAAAAAGCAACAGGCGTTATTGTGAAGTCCGCAAACTCTGTTGTGGCTTTGATACCGAATGAGGATATGGATTTTCCGTGTGAAATAGGCAAGAAAAATTTTAATTGTGACTGAGACTAAAGAAAGTTCCTGTATGAATTTCTGAAGACAATGTGTGATGAATAACTCACTTCAAAATAACAAAGGGGAAAAGCAAATGAACAGAACAGAAAATGTCGAACTGACAGTATTGTGCCTCATTACAGATGGAGACAGAATACTTCTTCAAAATAGAGCAAAAACAGATTGGCAGGGATATACACTGCCGGGCGGTCATGTGGAACCGGGAGAATCGTTCGTTGATGCGGTCGTTCGTGAAATGAAAGAAGAAACAGGACTGAACATAAAGAATCCGCGCCTTGTTGGAGTGAAGCAGTTTCCAATTAAGAACGGGCGTTATGTTGTTTTTCTGTTCAAAGCAACCGAATATAGCGGTACAGTTGTTTCTTCTAACGAGGGTAAGATGGAATGGGTGGAAAACAATCGCGTGTCAGAAATAAACACTGTTGACGATTTTGGTGATTTAATGAGGGTGATAAACGATCCGGATTTGACGGAATTTCAATACCTTGTCGATGGCGAGACATGGACAGTCTCAATTAAGTAAATCGATGGTTCGCGGATGAGCAAAAATTGAATACGATTGTGAATTCAAGAAAGACAATAAACGGCTTAGAAATCGGGTTACTGAAATTATTGTGAAAGATGAATGTGTATTGTTTGAAAAAATGAGAAAGATTATTACTATTCTGTTGGCGAAGCATTTCATATTGGGAACGCGGCGGAACCGAATCATAACCGATAAAAGAATTTGAAAGATTACGGATTTACGGAGGAACAATATGTATACACAGAAGCGATACCGTGTTTAATTTGAAAATTTGATAGTAACCGATTTTTTACACTTTCTTGTTTTCTCACGCTTGCAAAAGTTCACATTGTGGTTTATAATAGGGTTGGCTGCGAGGTGAAAAGAGGTTTTCCGGATTCGCGGAGTTTGCGCTTCACTCCAACTTTGCAGAAACATAAGCGTTTTTGCGCTTTCATCTAAAAATATATTTCAGAAATTTCTGCCTGTGGATAATATTCATAAATCTGTGCCAAATCTTCAAATCTGAGAATCTCATCACCTTTGAGTATGGAGAGCGCGGCGCGTGAAATCCGCACGGTGACGGATAAGTATACTTAATTATGATAATCGCAAATCAAATGAAAGAGGTACACAAATGAAACTTCTTATACTTGATGGCAACAGTATCGCGAACCGGGCGTTCTATGGTATTCATATGCTGAACGCACCCGACGGCACACCGACTAACGCAATTTATGGTTTTCTCAATATAATGCGCCATCATATGACAGCCGAAGCACCGGACGGAATCTGTGTTACGTTCGACCTTCCCGCGCCAACATTCCGGCATATACGCTATGACGGATACAAGGCACAGCGCAAGGGTATGCCTGACGAGCTTGCCGTTCAAATGCCTGTTATCAAAGAAATACTTGCTGCTATGAATATCCAAATCTATGAGCTTGCGGGCTGGGAAGCGGATGACCTTATCGGCACAATCTCACACATAGCGGATACTCAGAATTGGGAGAGCATTATTGTCACCGGCGACCGCGATACATTCCAGCTTATAACAAATACCACGAGTGTCATGCACGTTAAATCGCGCATGGGCAAGGATGAATCGAAGCTATATAATATCACCGCATTTCAAAATGAATACGGTTTTTCTCCAAAGGGAATTATTGATCTAAAGGCACTCATGGGCGATAAATCAGACAATATTCCCGGTGTTGCGGGTATTGGCGAGAAAACAGCTATGACGCTTATTCAGACCTACGGTGATATACAAAATATATATGAAAATCTTAATACTCTCAATATCCGCCAGTCACTCCGACAGAAGCTTGAGGACGGACGCGAAATGGCAAAGCTATCTTACGAGCTTGCGGAAATTCACACCGATGCGCCGATTGATTTTACCCCGCAGTCAGCTATTATAAAAGAGTTTGATAACGATTTGCTCTACAATACACTTGAACGTCTCGGATTTAACAAGCATATACGGGAGTTCGGTCTTGTATCACCGGAAAGCATTGAGACACCGGAAACAGTTGGATTAACCTCTTCATGTGAAAGCGTCATAGTTGCGTCAGAGATGGAGCTTCAGCAGCTTCGGTCGGCACTTGACGAAGCGGAAATTACAGCGGTGCGATGCGAGGACGATTTATCAATCGTTATAGCTGAACCGAAGGATATAGATACGGCGTTTGTTCTCTATAACAATTCGGCTGTTTATGAGGATGGTATGAAACTCGTATTCTCAGCAAATGTGAAAAAAGCCGGTCACGACATCAAAGACTTGCAAAGACAGCTTCTTGAACACGGTTTCAAGAGCGCGGGGTGGGTCTACGATACCGCTATAGCCGCGTACCTTCTTGACCCGACTGCGGGCGGTTATGAGATAGGTTCTCTGACAAAAAAGTATGCCGGATTCACGCTTGACAGCACGGTCGAAGAGGGCGAACAGCTCACCATAGAGACTGAGACAACTGAAACACTTGCGCGGCTTATGTCCGAAGCGGCGGCGGTGCTGTGCCTTATGGATATATTTACTCCGAAACTTGAAAACGCGGGACTTATGGGTGTATTTCAGGACATAGAGTTGCCGCTCTGTTCGGTGCTTGCAAGCATGGAACACACGGGATTTTTAGCCGATGGCACGGCACTTGACGAGTTTGGAAAAACATTATCTGCCCGCATAGCCGAGCTTGAGGAGAGCATTTACACTCTTGCCGGTGAAACTTTCAATATCAATTCTCCAAAACAGCTTGGAGAAATTCTCTTCGAAAAAATGAACCTTCCTCACGCAAAAAAGACAAAGACCGGATATTCAACTAACGCCGATGTGCTTGAGAAGCTCCGTTCCAAAAGTCCGATAGTCGGGCTTGTTTTGGAATATCGGGAGCTTGCAAAGCTGAAATCGACATACACAGACGGACTGAAAAAGATGATAGCGAGTGACGGCAGAATACACACTCGCTTTCAGATGACTGTCACCGCGACAGGCAGACTTTCAAGCACCGAGCCTAACTTGCAAAATATACCTGTTCGCCGTGAGCTTGGCGGTGAGATACGAAAAATGTTCACGGCATCCGACGGCTGTGTTCTTGTGGACGCAGACTACAGTCAGATAGAGCTTAGGATACTGGCGCATATAGCGAATGATGAAGCGATGATAGGCGCGTTTTTATCTGGTGAGGATATACACAGAATAACTGCGGCGCAGGTTCTCGGAATATCGCCGGAGGACGTAACACCGCAGGAGAGAAGAAAGGCAAAAGCGGTAAATTTCGGAATAGTTTACGGAATATCCGCGTTTTCTCTTTCAGACGATATTGGAGTTTCGATTGCCGAGGCGCGGGATTATATAAATCTATACATGGCACACTATCACGGTGTGAGCGAATACATGGAGCGCGTTGTTAAGGAAGCCAAAGAAAAAGGGTACGCTGTGACGCTATACGGAAGGCGCAGACCAATGCCGGAGCTTTCAGCGTCAAACCGCAATGTCAGAGCGTTCGGTGAGAGAGTGGCTAGAAATATGCCGATTCAAGGCACCGCCGCGGATATAATGAAGATAGCGATGATAAACGTGTACCGCGCACTCGAAGAAGCGAAGCTGACGGCAAAAATACTTTTGCAGGTACATGATGAGCTTATAGTCGAGTGTCCTGAGAGCGAAACGGAGACGGTGAAGGAGATTTTGAAACGAGAGATGGAGGGCGTGGCGAAGCTGTCGGTTCCGCTGACGGTTGAGGTAAATTCAGGCGGTACATGGTATGACGCGAAGTGAAATAAGAAGCTGTGAGCGCGAGGACGTTCCAAATGTCATGGAGATATTTGAAAGCTCCCTTCCATCGCCGTGGTCGGAAAGGAGCGTCATTGATATACTCAGCAGCCCTGACACAATATTTCTTGTCTCAGCGTCGCCCTGCGGGGAACTGAACGGGTTTGTGATACTTCACCGTGCCTGTGACGAGGGCGAGATATACATCATAGCGGTAAAGCGCGAATACAGAAGAGAGGGTATCGGCTCCGCTCTTTTGTATGATGTGATGAAAAAAGCCGCGCTGGACGGCGCGAAAACAGTGTATCTTGAAGTCCGAAAAAGCGACATCGGCGCGAGAAAGTTTTATAGGCGCAACGGCTTTGAGGAGTGCGGCGAGCGTAGGGGGTACTATGATAACCCGAAGGATGACGCTGTTCTGATGGAGAGAAGTTTATAATGGTGACAGCGATCGAAAAACAAAACACGCCAGAATAAAAGCGGTATGCCGGTATTCAAGCTGGCGATAAAAAAGAAATAGGCGAAAGAAATAAACGACCGGCATAGTGCGCTTCTGCGGCTATGCCGGTTCTGTTGTGTGTTGGGATGGGTTATCACCAGTCTATGTAGCAATCGCTGAAATTATCTCCGTAAGCGTCAAGGAACGCGGTTTTGGTTTCATCGGTTATGTTGTTGTCACTCAAGCCCAAATCTTCCAGATTAGTAAGCGATGCGAGCGGTGTTATGTTTGTAATGTTGTTGCTTCTCAAGTCCAACCATTCCAGATTAGTAAGCGACGCGAGCGGAGTTATATCGGATAAGTTGTTGTTGCTCAAGTTCAGTCCTTTCAGATTAGTAAGCGATGCGAGCGGTGTTATATCGGATATGTTGTTGCTACTCAAATCCAGCGTTTCCAAATCAGTAAGCGATGCGAGCGGAGTTATATCGGACATGTTGCTGCTACTCAAATCCAGCGTTTTCAGACTTGCACACGATGCAAGCAGTGATGGGTCGGATATGTTGTTTTCCTCCAAATATAGTGTTTCCAAATTAGTAAGCAACGTGAGCGGTGATACGTCGGATATGTTGTTGCTACTCAAATTAAGCGTTTTCAGACTTGCACACGAAGCAAGCGGTGATAGGTCGGATATGTTGTTGCTATTCAAATTAAGCGTTTCCAAATTAGCACACGATGCAAGCAATTTAATGCTGTTGTCGCTTGCATATAGATATTTCAGATTCGTGCATGAAGCAAG
>CAZKLU010000002.1:10572-64775 GCA_964553775.1 uncultured Oscillospiraceae bacterium
GTAATATATCGGTAATTTCGTTGTTGTACAAATATAATGTTTCCAAATTAGCACATGATGCAAGCGATTTAATGCTGTTGTCGCTTGCATATAGATATTTCAGATTCGTGCATGAAGCAAGCGGTGATAGGTCGGATATGCTGTTGCTACTCAAATTAAGCGTTTCTAGATTCGAACACGATGCAAGCGGTAATATATCGGTAATTTCGTTGTTGTACAAATATAATGTTTCCAAATTAGCACACGATGCAAGCAATTTAATGCTGTTGTCGCTTGAATCTAGGTATTTCAAATTAGCACACGATGTGAGCGGTGATATATCGGTAATTTCGTTGTTGTCCAAATATAGCGTTTCCAAATTAGTAAGCGATACAAGTGGTGTTATATCGGTTATTTCGTTGTAGCTCAAATTCAGCGTTTCCAAATTTGTAAGCCCTGCAAGCGGTGTTATGTCGGATATGCTGTTATTATACAAGCCCAGTTCTTTCAAATTAGTACACGATGCAAGTGGTGTTATATCGGTTATTTTGTTGTAGCTCAAATTCAGCGTTTCCAAATTTGTAAGCCCTGCAAGCGGTGTTATGTCGGATATGCTGTTATTATACAAGCCCAGTTTTTTCAAATTAGTACACAACGCAAGCGGGGCTATATCGGTTATGTTGTTGCCACTCAAATCCAGCGTTTCCAGATTAGTAAACTCCGCGAGCGGCGCAAGGTTGCTTATTTCGCTACTGGTCAAGCCCAGCGATTTCAGATTAGGAAACGATGAAAGAATAGATATGTCATTCATATCGAAGTAACTCACTTTCAATTCTTCCAGATTTGAAAGTGATGTGAGTAGAGTTATGTCGGTTATGTCGTTGTAGTCCAAACCCACTGATTTCAGATTTGGAAGTGATGTGAGTAGGGTTATATCGGATATGCTGTTGTATCTCAAATCCAGCGTTTTTAACTCTTGGCACGATGCAAGCGGCGTTATGTCGGATATGTTGTTGTCACCCAACTTCAGAGATTTCAGCTTTGTACATGACGCAAGCGGCGTTATGTCGTATATGTTGTTGCCAGCCAAATTCAGCGTTTCCAAATTAGTAAGCGACGCAAGCGGTGTTATGTCGGTTATATCGCCGGTATACCATACGCTATTACTCAAATCCAGCGTTTCCAAATTCGTAAACGCCGCAAGGGGGGACAAATCGGTTATACCGCTGTAACTCAGATCCAGCTCCGTTGCGTTTACGGGGTAGCTCTCCCCGCCAATTTCCACGGTTGCCGCCGGAATCGCGCCGCTGCCGGAGTCGCCAATATTGTCCATTTGCCAGGTACCGTCCGAACTGTCCTCATCATCAGAATTGTCCTCATCGTCCCCGTTATCTTCTTCTTTATCGTCCACATCCGAGCTGTCAGCCTTGTTAGAATCTTTAACCTTAGAATCTCCGCCGTCAACAACAAAAACTACCACGACAACGGCTATCGCTGCTACCGCCAATAACGATATTATCACCGCAATTATCTGTAACACGCCGAACTTCTTTCTTTTCGGGGCATTGTTTTTCTGCGCCGGCGCGATATTATTTGAGGAGCTGGCATTTCCATACGCCATAGGTTGTGACACTGCTGTTTGGTACACATTCTGGTTGTACTGTCCGCGCATCTGAGCTGACTGCGGCTGATTGTTTTGGTAGCCCTGAGCGTTTGGATTGTTTTGATAATACTGGTTGCTTTGGCGGTTCTGAGCGTTAGGGTTATTTTGATAATATGGGCTGCTTTGATAGCTCTGATAGTTTTGGCTGTTTATAAAGTACGGATTGTTTTGATCGTTTGGAACGCTTATGGTGCTTTTATAGCTTTGAATATTCGGAGCGTTTTGATAGCTTTGGTTCTGATTATTCTGGTTGTTCTGAACGGGTGCGTATCCCGTCAGACTTCTTCCACATTTCGGGCAGAATTTACCCGAATTGATTGGTGCCTTGCAATACGGACAGTAAAACACAGGTTAGCCCCTCCTTCGTAAATATGTTGTGCGATAGATTACGCTGTGACGCTATACGCGGAAATACCGGTAAATTATATATAGCCGCAAACGTGATAGTTCGACAGGCATAGTGCGGCAGATCCAGTATAACATATACAATGTAAAATTGCAAGTGTGAAAGCAAAAAATGTGGAAAGAGTTGTATGCGGTGAAAATCAGCGGTGAAAGCCTGTCTGTAGATTTGCGAGAGTATTCAGAGTGTTGCAGCCGCGTAAAAGCACTTTTGTTTGCGATCAATTACAGATGAATGAGTTTATAAGCGGTGTTTTTGCTGTTACGGCAATAAGGATCAAACAATTTGTTTGAAAAATTTTATAATTTAGCAATAGCGGAAGAATACAAAAAATACCGCTGCCTTCTGAATTGAAGATAGCGGTATTGTTGTAATTATTATTTGTCCATCAGCTCACAAAATCTCATGAGCATTGTCGCGACTTCGGCGCGTGTTGCGTTATCTTTCGGATAAAGCGCGTTGTTAGTTTTGCCTTTAACGATTTCATTTTCGACTGCCCAGCAGAGGGCGTTTTCCGCCCATATACTGACATCATTCATATCAGAGAACTCTGTCAAAGCCTTCACGCTTGATTTTTCGCCGGCATAACGCCAGAGTATAGTAGCAAGCTGCTCACGAGTGATTGAATCATCAGGACCGAAGCTGCCGCTGCCGTATCCTGTGACAATACCGTTTTCGGATGCCCACAGAATAGCTTCCGTATAATACTTATCATTTCCGACATCACTGAATATGTTCTCTGTATCAATTTCAGGTTCATTATTTAATCTGTACAGTACAGTTACGAGCATACCGCGAGTCATTTCAGAATTTGGACTAAATTCTGTGTCGGATGTGCCAAAGAATAAACCGTTGTCTACGCAGAATTGAATGGAATCCTCGTACCATGTACCTTTTTGAATATCGCTGAATTGCTCAGAGACAGGTACTGAAATTTTTGCAAATGTAACTTCTATTGTATCAGTCTGTTCTAATTCTGTTAATATTCCGTCTTCAGGTATTTCTACTTCCTCTCCGTTGACAGTTATCCGTGAAATCTCATAGCCGTTATCAGGAGTAATTGTTACAGAGCCATCTTCGCTGACTTCTGCTGTTCCGCCTGCTCCATCGTTACTTATGGAAATTGTCAATTTGTCACTTAATGTTTCGGTATCTGTACTGTTGCTGCCGGTACTTCCTGTATTGTTACTTGTACCGCTGCTTGTACCGCCAACAGGGCTGCTGTTTGTATTGTTGTTTGAGGTTGAGTTTCCGCCGCTGGATTGAACAGTCCACTTAGCATAGAGTGTAAGGTTCTCCATTATAGCAGTATTGAAGTCCCACTCTGTCGTGCAGCTTGAATCGGTGAACCAGCCGACAAATGTATAACCGTTTCTGGTTGGATTATCAGGTTCAATAGCTTTTTCGCCTGCGAATATTGTCTGACTTTCCACAGACGAGCCGCCTTGAGAATCAAAAGTGATCGTGTAAGAGTTCTTGTCCTCACCTTCGGGTTCTTCCTGTTCGGGTTCTTCCTGTTCAGGGTTTTCAGGCTCGTCCTGTTCAGGCTCGTCTTGTTCGGGTTCGGTTTCAACATTTGCTATGACGTGAGTGATTCCCTCTTCGGTTTCAGCTTTTAGTACGGAGTTTGCGACAAATCCCACATTGATAACGGTAGAGGATTCCGCTGTGTTATAATCTATGGTAAGCGTTCCGTCTTCTGAAAGTTCTGTTACAGTTCCGTTTACAGTGACATACTCGACTGCGTATCCCTCATCAGGAGTAATCGTATAAGTCACAGTCTCACCTTCCTCCAGCAAAGCACCGGAGAGAATGCCCGTACTGGTTACAGAACCACCTGACGTAACTACATTGACGACAACGCTCTTATTGGTAACTTTATCCTCATCCGCAAGCTGACTGTTATCAAGCGCAACCAGAACATACGGAGAGAAACTGTCCACGAGAGCGATTATGCCGTATTCAGTGATAGCGCAGTCGATTATTTCGGGATTGTCATAGTCAAGAGTACCGTCTGTGTTTCTATGGAAATGATAAAGTTTGAACACGGTATTCGGGTCACTCAAATCAACGCTGTCAGGAATACCGAGGTTAAGTGTCAGTTTAGTTCCGTTAGGTATGGACACGATACTTCCGCATACATTCAAATCAATTTCGTAAGTGTACGACTGAAGCACTGCATCCGCTCCGGCAAGGTTTTTAGCAGTTTCAGCTAATTCCTCGCTGTCATTGGGAGTAGTTACGACTAAAGCCATCTGTGACCGTTCCGCCTCACAAACCTTAGTGCCGTCAGGGTATGTCCATCCCTCCATAGAGAGATCTCCGATAGATGTCAGTGTCGGTTGTGCGTATGCTTTCATATAGGGGTTCGCGCTTGACAAAATACTCTTGCAGGCAATAGTGTCTGTGTAGGCGTAAGCGATTGGGAATGTAGGAATAGGAATGTTGCTCGCTGAACCGTCTGCCAGTTTGTTTGTCAATCCCTCAATACTGAACTGATACCAAATCATATTATGGTTGTATGAACGGCTGGGAGTGAAATCAAAGGAGACTTTGTTAGCCCCGTCCCATTCGATATTCTCAATTTTTGCGTTTGCAAAGACTTTTTCTTTTACCAAATCACGGTTGTTGTAAGCCTGAACATCGTAAGTGACGGTAAAATCACTTTCTGTGCAGCCTTCCATCAAGACCAAATCAGTATCATACGCGATTGTGATATGCTGAGTCTGTGTTATATCTTGTCTTTCTTGGAATAGTCTGGCAGGTGTGGTTTCTTCGTAATCGATATATGCTGGTACTTTATAATCGGGGTCATTGCAGGGGTTGTATACCGTAGTCATCTCTACCATATGAGTGTCTATAGCGTCCTGATTATAGTACATTTGATTTGTGACTGTAGACCACACGGCGTTATCCGCACAGTCAAATATTGCCACTTCTATATTCCAGATATGCTCTCCGGCAGCCATGAAGTATGTAGTTCCAGGTTCTTCCTCGTAAATTCCGTTATATGTCTTTTGATACATCTCGAAGGACTGCCACGGACTGCTTGTTGTATCGGGAACACCGGATTCATTAGTAGTAGACACACGGAAAGCCATATACAGACCGCGTGTATCTCGAAGTTCGGTAGCGTTCATTCCGTCATATGAGACAGCCATAGAAGGATTGCCGCTCGGTGAGCACGCCATTTTGACATCAAAAAGACCGCTTGACGTTGGAGTTTCCCAGAATTTTCTAAGTTCCGGATAAGGCATTTCGTAACCTGATGTAGAGATTATCGGGTCTTCCATGTGGTTAGCGAAGAATACTTCCTCAGTGCGCCAGAAATAGAGCTTTTCGGATTCACAAGTATCATTGCCTGTAACGTCAACTGCGTACCAGTTTCCGTTTTCGTCCTGAACGTAATTCCAAAGGTGAGGCTCTACACTGTCACCCTGAATGAGGTAGCCGCCGACCAATTCACAGTGTACGTTCAAAAGGTTCATCAAGTGTTTGAATGTTCTGGCATAGCCCTCGCAAATAGCAGTACCGTTTACCAAAGTCCCATATACAGTCCGTACATACGCTGTAGCTTCTGTTTCATTTCCGTCAGCGTCTTTAGCGAAACCGTAATTCACATTGTCGATCATCCATTTGTTTACTGCGGCGGCTTTTTCACGGACGGTTGAATCTTCTGACAGCGTGGCAGCGATTTCCGCAAGAACTTCTGTAACAGCACTGTTATATTCAGCAATCATACTATCTAATTTACTGTCGCTTACCTTCAGATAACTCTCAGCCCGTCCCGCGCTCAAAGTGACAACATAAGTGCCGTCTGCTTTTCCAACGCTGAAGCTGAAGTTATCCCAGTCAACGTAGAATAAGCCAGTCTGGTCCATAAAAAAAGCGTCGAGTGCGGCACCGAAACTCTCAGCGATACTCATATCACCTGATTCATACTGTTGAGCTTCTGCTAAAATTGCTTCGTCAGTGACTTTAACACTTTCTCCTGTTGTGAAATTCATCGTTTGCAGTGCATTATAGAACGCGATTGCGGCAGGGTCGGTAAGCTGTGAGCCGTAATATTGACTGATAGCACTGCAATTCTCAACATCTGTAGCTAAAACGGGTACAGCCGAAACCATACCGAGTGTCAGGCAAAAAGCCGTAAGAAAAGATAGAAAGCGTTTGAACATTTGAGTTTCCTCCTTTTTATATTTTTGTGAGTGTTCGCTGATTCAAGTATTCTTAGCTCCTGTCTCTCCGAATGATAATCAATTTTACAGTTTTTTGAGCACATTGTCAAGATGTTATAGAACTTTTTGCTGCTTGTTTTTTCACGCGAAATCTATAAGAACGCGCAACATTAAAAGTTTTGAACAAAGTCCGACTTGACGTACAGAGAAACTGTGCCGATAATAAGCTTGCGTTTATAAAGATGGAATCAATCACGGAAAATAATTTCAAACGAAGAGTTCGCAAATTTCACAGGAAGTTTTACATATCAGAGGAAGAACGAATCTTTCCGGAATGAGTTATGAGTAGACACAAAGACTCACGTCTGAACCGAAATATTGCGTCATTATTATTTTAGACAATTATGTTCTTTTACGTTCGAATATTACAAGTTTCGATAGAAATATGCCGGATTTCGGCAATAAGCTCAGTATACGCAAGAGAAAGGATATATTCCAATGGTAAGAAGAATAATCATTTTAAATTTATATCTGCGAACGCTCACCAATTTCAATCAAGCAATTTGTAATAAGTTTAAGGAATGCAGAAAAATGCTATCAACAAGCAATAGTAAAAAATTTAGAAATTTATATTTATTCTTAAATATGCCGTTTATAGTTTTTGCGCTTGCTTTGATTTACCGTAGTATTCCATCCATAATTAAATCGCTTGCGGGTTTTCGGATAATACGGCTTTGGCATTTACAAATTCTTTATTTAGCTTTCCAAGCGTCGGTTTTCAGCAGTTGTTTTCATTTTTGAATCCTATTTTAATCGTAAATAGAAGGCGCGGGAGGTGCTAAACAGGGATGTTACTATGATTATTCGACTCGAGTGAATTTGCTTTTTGCGGATCGAGAATGTACATTTTGGGGCTTTGGAGCAAAATAAAGTCTCTCAATTTGAAAATTGATTGTTTTAATAGGCTGGTTTTCAATAAATTCACAATAATTGTCTTGATGTGGAACAATGAGTTGTGATAAAATATATTTGTACGAGTATATTGCTTAGATTTTGTTTGATGAAGTATAAAATGGTGTTAGATGAGTATAAGGTTCTGAAGTAGTATATAATCAGAACAGGTAAACTTCAAAGATAGATTGAATGTCATTAACGCCAAAATATGGTTCAAAGGGGAAACAGAAGGACAGTTTTTAGCTGAAAATTATACTTAAAACCGCAACTTTTTTGCTTTGAGCATTTTATAGAAATCTTGTAAAGGACTCATTTAATAAGGGTTCTGAAACGTGCTGTAACTTTGTTGGCTGTATAGAGTAGATTTTACAAGCGCAAATGCTGTTTGTGGATTGCGGAAATCCTGTGTTTAAGAATACAGTGGTTTTTATGGACGAAACGGTCATCAAATATATATCATATTGTGTATATTTTAATATCCCTTGGCAATTCAAATCTGTTAGTATAATTCCTTTTATCTGAAGGAGATATAGATATGAAAAGACAGAAATCTTTAATTAAATGTGTAATAGCCTTTGCGCTTACGGCTTGCTTGCTTACTCTCACTGCTTGCGGCGCAACTGAACCGCCAACAGAACACCCAACACTTATCGCGCACGCCGGCGGAGCTATTCATGGCTACAGACTTACAAATTCACTTGAGGCTATAGACAACGCATATGAAAATGGTTTCCGCTTCATAGAGCTTGATATGGAGCTTACCTCCGATGGCAAGGTAGTTATGATACATGATTGGGAAAGTATGGCAAAACGTATGTTGTTTTCTGAGGGAATACGAACATATGATGAATTTTTGTCCTCCGACACTCTTATGGATTTTACGCTTCTTGACCTTGATACGTTGCTCAGCTGGCTCAATAAACACACCGACTGTTGTATAATCACAGATGTGAAGGCAGCTGATAATGCTGAAATACTTAAAAAAATTATAGCAGCCTGCGATGATGACATCTCACTCATGCAGCGTTTTATCCCGCAGGCGTACTCTTTTGAGGAATATGATGAGATTAGTGCTCTTGGTTTCAGAAATATAATTCTGACGCTCTACCGAATGGATACGGATGTTGGTACACTCGCTGATTTTGCTCAGAACTCGTCACCATGGGCGATAACAATTCCGGAGGAGCGCGTAACTGAAGAACTTATCACAGCCATTTCCGCGAAAGGCACAAATGTATATTCGCACACAATAAACAGTCTTGACTTCTTTGAAACATGGCAGCCTCTGGGTCTTACAGGTATATATACTGATTATTTTCAGCCAAATTGGTGGTAAATACAGAAATCATCTTTTGACTGGTTTTCATTTTTCTATTTACTTTATGACATTTCCTGCTTTCGCTAATGGTTATATCCAAAGCCGAAACGGTTTTGACTTTGAATGTTTATCTGAATTTCTGTGCATGGTTCTGTTGCACACAGAATTTTTGAAGTGTACTTTTTACTTCTATAATAGAGTGCAGGTTCAGACTGCCTGAATCATAGGCTCATGAGTATAATACACGTTGAAAATCAGAATGCTTGCAAGTATCATACAAAAAATTTTTGAAATCCTGTATAAAACACTTGATTGAACGTGGAAAGTGTGGTAAACTAAAGTATATAAAACAGAAAGGAAACAGAACTATGTCAGGACATTCAAAATGGCACAACATACAGAAGACAAAGGGAGCGGCTGACGCAAAGAGGGCGCAGGCGTTTACCAAAATAGCCCGTGAGATGATAGTTGCCGTCAAAGAGGGCGGCAGCGGAGATCCGGCAAACAACTCAAAATTAGCCGCCGTTATCGCGAAGGCTAAAGCGGCGAATATGCCGAACGATAACATCAAGCGCACGATTGACAAGGCTCTTGGCAGCGGAAGTACAGATAACTTTGAGCGTGTCACATATGAGGGCTATGGACCGGAGGGCGTGGCGGTAATCGTTGACGCAATGACGGATAACCGCAATAGGACGGCATCCGAGGTGCGGCATCTTTTTGACAAATACGGCGGAAACATGGGTGCGGCAGGGTGCGTTTCATGGTCGTTCGACAAGAAGGGCGTGATTGTTATTGACAATGAGCACGAGGAGCTTGACGAGGATACCGTTATGATGGATGCACTCGACGCGGGAGCAGAGGATTTCCTGCCAGAGGATGCGGTGTTTGAGGTGCGAACATCACCGGATGACCTGCCTGCTGTTGTTTCCGCACTTGAGGGTAAATACAAATTCCTGTCAGCGCAGGAAGAGATGGTTCCGCAAAATTACATCGCACTCACAGATCCGGACAATGTGAAGAAGTTTGAGAAAATGCTTGATCTTATGGAGGACAACGACGACATTCAAAACGTGTGGCATAACTGGAATGAGGAGTAAGGTTCTTCGGATACTTTCAAATATTGAGGCATCTTTGTAATCTCTCCAGTTGCAAAGGTGCCTTTATGTCATACTCAAAGCTCAGAAGATTTTCGTTTTTACAGTTTTGCGGCAATCTTTATCTCGCATTGTGTGAAAATATGCGAAAAAGGTATTGCCAATAGAAAGGATACTGAAAAATTGGTTTTTTCATAAATGTGTTTCGGCTTACTGAATATGCAAATCATACTCATACAAGTATTATAGATATTGGAAAATCGATATTTTCATTGGCATAACGTCTGCGTGATTCTGTCTCGTGAAGCAGGCTGGTTAATACATAGTCCGCAAACTTAAGCAGCTTAAAAGTCAACGCTATACCCTGCGGCAGTTGAGCATATATGAACCTATAATAACGCAAGACTGCATACAGCCGGATATAATAGAACCAGAGCGGCAGTTACTATACATCCATGGACATCAAACTCTTGACATTCTCGCGGAGCTTTAAGACTACGATGTGAAAAAAACCGGACTTGTTTTAGGTGTCTCTGCCGATAAAGAAATATTTTTAAGCGAACGTAGCGTGAAAGTTCGCAGGAAGTGAGTGTATGAAGTGAGCCGCAAACCGGCAATCAATTAAAAATTGATTACCGTGGTACTCAGTGGTGCCTTGGCGGAAAACGGACAGACCCTATGCCGTGTGAGCAGCAGTGAGAAATAAATAAAAAAAGTAAACATTTATTTACAAGTATTGACATTTTTCGATTATGTGTTACAATATAAGTATAATAATAGAAAGGAGATGTAAAGTAATGATTTCGACAGGAATAACTCGCAGGGTTGACGAATTAGGTCGGATAGTGATACCCGCAGAGTTGAGACGGACAATGAACATATATGAGCGAGACCAGATAGAGATATTTTCTGAGAATGATCGCATAATCCTCAAGAAACACGAAGACTCATGTATTTTCTGCGGGGGAGATGAAAACCTTAGCCTGTTTAAGGAAAAGTATGTCTGCTCAAGCTGTCTCGAAAAGCTCAGAGAATTTTAAGACTAACGGGATTTTTTGAAACTCAGAGATATTGCGAAGTAGTTAAGTGGATCCGGGAATTTTGAAAATTTAGAAAAAAGATGCATCCGTCTGTTGGGATGCATCTTTTTTATTTTATCATTGCGACTCCCTGCCGCACAAGTGAACGCTTCAGTTTCGCCTCAGCTATGTCAAGCTCTAAATCACTTAACCTCGCCTTTTCAGCCAGCTTGTCACGCGCTGTTGCTTCAGCCTGCTTTGCTCTCTCAATATCTATGTCCTCCTGCCACTCGAACGTTGTCGGGAGCAGCTTTACATCACCGTTATTAACTGAGAGCATTCCGCCAACACACGCAGCGTGTCTTGGCTTGCCGTCAACCACAATTGTTGCTCTGCCCATACCAAGAGCAGTTGCGTAATTTATATGCCGCGGAAGTATGCAGACATCACCCATGGTAGTTCTGACTGTCAGCTTCTCAGCCTCGCCGTCAAACGATGTGCCGTCCGCTGTTACTATCTGCAAATGATACGTCATAGCGCGTCACCTTTTATTGGCCTTCGCCACTACCTCGTCAATGGAACCCGCGAAGAGGAATGCCGACTCCGGTATATCGTCGTGCTTGCCCTCAATTATCTCTTTAAATCCGCGTATGGTCTCAGCAATCGGCACATATCTGCCCTCATAACCAGTGAATTGCTCCGCGACACTAAACGGCTGTGACAGAAAACGCTGTACCTTTCTTGCACGGTTTACTATCAGCTTGTCATCCTCCGAAAGCTCATCCATACCCATAATGGCAATTATATCCTGAAGCTCCTTGTAACGCTGAAGTATACGTTGTACTGATCTTGCAACATTGTAATGTTCCTCGCCAACTATCTCCGGTGTCAGTATGCGGCTCGTTGAATCAAGCGGATCAACTGCCGGATAAATACCGAGAGACGCTATGGATCTGTCAAGAACCGTAGTCGCGTCAAGATGTGCAAATGTGGTTGCCGGAGCAGGGTCGGTAAGGTCATCCGCCGGAACATATACGGCTTGTACCGATGTTATGGAGCCTTTGCTCGTTGATGTGATTCTCTCCTGCAACGCTCCCATTTCAGTCGCTAACGTCGGCTGATAACCAACCGCTGACGGCATACGTCCTAAAAGTGCCGAAACCTCAGAACCTGCCTGTGTGAAACGGAAGATGTTGTCAATAAACAAAAGAACATCCTGATTTTTGACATCACGGAAATATTCTGCCATTGTAAGACCGGAAAGTCCGACTCTCATTCTTGCTCCCGGCGGCTCATTCATCTGACCATACACAAGTGCTGTTTTTGATAGAACGCCGGATTCCTTCATTTCATTATACAGGTCGTTGCCCTCGCGTGTACGTTCACCAACGCCGGTGAATACGGAAATTCCGCCATGCTCTGTCGCTATATTATGGATAAGTTCCATAATTAACACGGTTTTTCCAACGCCCGCACCGCCAAAAAGTCCGATTTTACCGCCCTTTGCGTAAGGGCAAATGAGGTCAACCACCTTGATTCCCGTCTCGAAAATTTCCGTCGCTGATTGCTGCTCGTCATAAGAGGGGGCTGGTCTATGTATCGGCCAGCGTTCCTTGACTTTTTTCAGCGGCATATTGTCAACGGGTTCGCCTAAAAGGTTGAATACACGTCCAAGACACTCATCGCCAACCGGCACAGTAATTGGTCCGCCGGTATCCTCTGCCTCAAGACCGCGCTTTAACCCATCTGTACTCGCCATAGCAACGCAACGTGCTATGTTGTCACCGATGTGCTGCGATACCTCGCAGGTCAGTACCCTGTCACCGCTTTTTATGTGTATCGCGTTGAGCAAATTTGGAAGCTCGCCGTCAGCGAACTGTATATCCAGAACTGGTCCCATAATTTGCACAACGGTTCCTATATGCTTTCCTTTTGCCAATTCGTTCAACTCCTTACTGTTATGCTAAAAACAGAAATGAATTTTAATCTTAAAAGTGCTACGGAAATCTTGTGTCGGATTTGACCGTTTACAAAACTTCTGAAAGGTATTTTTCGACAGCAAAATTGCGAAAAAGTTTCTGTTGTTTTTATCCTGAAGGTGTCTTTGCGGAGCCTTGCTAATCTTACGCTGACAAGTATTATAGTTTGCTGATTTACTTAATATGCCATGACATATCAAGGCTATACGCTATAATGTGAAGTCAAAGACATCAAATCTGAAAATTTAACGGCTCCACGGATCACGACCAAAACAACGGAAAATCCATCTATGTTCCGACTCTTTATCCATAGCGTATCAGATACTACGCAAGGTGCAAAAATTATTTTCGCTATAAGATAACTCCAATCCTGTAGAGCTTTACGCGGAAAGATGTGGAAAACAAGCTGCTTTTTGGTATGGCTTTACCATGACAAAAGCATTTCACCGAATGTAGTGCGCGGCTTGCCGCAAGCAGTGTGTGATTAACGCACAAACTGGCTGAAAATTTATTACTGTGCTATACAAGGCTGCATTACAATTCGCGGAGTACATATTCGGTGAAAACTCAGGCGTTTGCGCCACCAACTATTTCCGTTATTTCCTGCGTGATCGCTCCCTGCCTTGCTCTGTTGTACTCAAGATTTAGATTGTCGATTATTTCCTCCGCGTTCTTTGTAGCGGAATCCATAGCCGTTCTTCTTGCGCCTTGTTCACTCGCTATCGATTCACAGAGTCCGCCGTAGATGAGTCCGCCAACATACTCCGGTACTATTGTGTCAAATACCTCAAGGCTTGACGGTTCATAAAGCGTTACCATCTTGGGAGCATCTGAAACTATGCTTTCACGTTTCAGCGGCAGCACCGTCATAAGTGTCGGTGTCTGTGTGAGCATCGAAACGAAGCCCGTGTACGCGAGCACTAATTCATCTATTTTGCCATCGACAAACTGTTCACATAGCTTTCTTGCCATTGTAAAGCAGTCACTGACGGTCACAGCACCCGCTATCGTATACATATCAGACATAATATCCCAGCCATGAGTACGCATTGTCTCATTCGCCTTTTTGCCTATCGGAAGGACTATACACGAGACTTTTTCACGCATGGCGTTTTCCGCAAGCTTTATAATATTGTGGTTATACCCGCCGCAAAGTCCTCTGTCTCCGGCTATAATGACAAAGCAGCTTCTCTTTGCCTCACGTTCCATAATATATGGTGACTCTAAATCCGTATCACTGCTCGCTATATCAACCATTGTTCGATAGAGCGTCTCAAAATACGGACGGCTTCTCGTCACATTATCCTGTGCCTTGCGGAGTTTAGAGGCGGCAACCATCTCCATTGCCTTTGTTATCTGTTTTGTACTCTCCATACTCCGAATACGGGTTTTAATATTCTTCATGGAGACTCCTGCCAAGAAGATCGCCCCCTTACCTTGCCGAAGTAAATTCGTTAGTGAATGCCGTGAGTGCCGATTTCATTTTTTCTTCGCTGTCACCCTCCAGCTTCCCGGTTGTCCGTATAGCTTCAAGCACCTCGAACGCTTTGTTATCCATATATTCATAGAGACTACGCTCATATTCCGCTATATCGCTGACTGCGACATTTTTCAAAAATCCATTAGTCGCCGCATAGAATATGCACACCTGATGCGCCGCTTCAACCGGAGCACCGTTTTTCTGTTTCAGTACCTCGACAATGCGTTCACCCTGAGCAAGTCTGTCCTTCGTATCCTGATCGAGGTCGGAGCCAAATTGCGCGAAGCTCTGAAGCTCTCTGTATTGAGAATAGAGGAGTTTAAGAGAACCCGCGACTTTTTTCATCGCCTTTATCTGTGCGTTGCCGCCAACACGCGATACTGAAATGCCGGGATTCACCGCCGGCATCACGCCGGAATGAAACAGCTCAGATTCAAGGAATATCTGCCCATCTGTTATCGAGATGACATTTGTTGGAATATATGCTGAAACATCGCCTGCTTGAGTCTCAATTATCGGCAGCGCGGTGAGTGACCCGCCGCCTTTCTCAGGTGACAGTCTTGCGGCACGTTCAAGCAATCTTGAGTGCAAGTAGAAAACATCGCCCGGATACGCCTCACGTCCCGGAGGTCTTCTGATAAGCAACGAAATAGCTCTGTATGCCACCGCGTGTTTGCTCAAATCATCGTATATTATGAGTACATCCTGACCCTTGTTCATAAAGTATTCGCCCATTGTACAACCGGTATACGGAGCTATATACTGCATAGGAGCAAGCTCTGATGCGGTAGCACTCACAACAATCGTGTAGTCCATGGCTCCGGCAGCTTCAAGCGTGTTCACAACCTGCGCGACTGTTGAACGCTTCTGACCGATAGCAACATAGATACAGATACAGCTTTTGCCCTTCTGGTTAATAATTGTATCAATACCGATTGTTGACTTGCCGGTCTGTCTGTCACCGATTATAAGCTCACGCTGACCTCTGCCTATTGGTATCATCGAGTCTATAGCCTTGATTCCGGTCTGAAGCGGCACTGAGACACTCTTTCTGTCAATTATACCCGGAGCGGTAGCTTCAATCGGGTCGTAACGTACAGCTTCTATCGGTCCTTTACCGTCTATCGGCGAACCAAGAGCGTCAACGACTCTTCCTATCAGCTTTTCACCCACAGGAACAGAAACAACTCTGCCGGTACGTTTAACTATATCGCCCTCGCGTATGCCATTGTCGGAACCGAGTATAACGATTGAAACAGACGCTTCCTCAAGGTTCTGAGCCATGCCAAATTCACCGTTTGGGAACTCGATCAGCTCATTCATGAGGCAGTTGTCAAGTCCTGAGGCTCTTGCTATGCCGTCACCGACGAGTATTACAGTACCCGTCTCGCTCTGTTCTATTTTGTGCTCGTAGTTTTTTATCTGAGCACGTATTATCTTTGTTATTTCCTCTGGTTTAAGTTCCATACTCTGCCAGCTTTCATCCTTAAATTTTCCCTTGTGACGTTCAAAGCGTCTCTTCAGAGAGCATTCTTGAAATAGCGTCAAGTCTTGAACGCACCGTTCCGTCGTAGCGTTTTCCGTCCATCTCAAGCCGCACTCCGCCTATAAGTGAACGGTCAATACGCACGGTAAGTTCTATTTTTTTATCTGTGACCTCAGATATTCTCTTTCGGAGCTTTTTTTCAAGCTCCGGCGTAAGCGGTACCGCCGTAACAGCCATCACATCGAGTATACCGTTGTCATCGTTGTATCTCCTCTTGTAGGTTTTAACACAAGAGTCAAATTCCCGTATTAGTCCTCTTTCCACAAGGAGCTTCATGAAGTTGAGAAGATAAGGCTCTACTTTGCCGCCAAAGCTTTCGTCCAAGATACCGCAGCGTTCCTCTTTGGAGACTGTCGGTACTGATAGCAACCTGATGTACTGGGGATTGTCACGCAATATGTCAGCTGTGACCTTCATCTCTTCCAATACCTTGCCGGAGAGTTCCTCGTCACGGCACAGTTCATACAGCGCGTTGGCATACAGTTCTCCTCGCGTACTCATGCTTCGTCACCTATATGAACAATAAAATCTTCAATCAAAGCCTCGTGATCTTCCTTATTAAGTTCCTTATCTACGACCTTTTCCGCCAGTTCAAGAGCCAAGCTGGAAATATCATTTTTGGCTTCATTGAGTGCTTTTTTCTTCTCTTGAGCTATGTCAGACTGCGCTTTTTGCATGATACGAACGGCATTTGCTTTTGCGTCATCTATAATTTCGTGTTCACGTTTCTCGGCTCTTGATGTCGCATCGCGGATAATATCGTCACGCTCTTTGTTGACATCAGCGATACGATTCTTATATTCAGCTGCCTCTGCTTCGGCATCCTCCCGCTGCTTCGCGGCATCCGCATAGAGATCATCTATTTCTTTCTGCCGGTCATCAATCATTTTTTTTACCGGCTTGAAAAGCAGAGCGCGCAGTACGAGAAAAGTGATTATCATATTGATAAATGTGAACAACGCCGTCCACAAATCTATGTCTATTATTTCCTCATACATATTTTATTCGGTCACTCCTTTCAAAAACCAGTCTCAAACCGACAATGGTCAGCTTCAAACCGGTCAATTTGTCATGTCTCAGCCCTTGAAAACGAAGAGCAGCAGGAGTGAAATAACCAGCGAGTAGATACCGGTGGATTCCGTGATAGCGCAGCCGAGGATCATGTTTGTCCTCAACATTCCGGCAGTTTCGGGCTGACGAGCCATACCTTCAAGAGCTTTACCCACGGCATTACCTTCACCAACAGCCGGACCGATAGCTCCGAATCCGATTGCTATACCTGCGCCGATAGCACGCGCAGCGTTCACTATTGCCTGTTCCATAATGTTGTGTTCCTCCTAAATTTGTTTTAATTTGTTTTATTTTTCTTATCTTCAACCGTGTAAAACGGTCAAATTTATAAATATACAACACGCACACATCGTTACTGCTCATCCGCTGCTAAGAGTTGCCTTTTGCCGCTCACTTGCAAAACGGTTGACTTGTGGTTATGGGAATCAATTAAAAATTGATTCCCTGTTTGCGACTCACATAATATACTCACAGTCTGCGGCAGTTCAAACATCCGATCAGCTGAAAAGGGTTTTGATGACAAAGCTGTCAGAATAGTACTTGAATTTTATTTCACGTCTTTCAACGCGAAACTTTGAAGGCGTGGATAAGTTTCTAACAAAATCAATTTCCCTAACAACTAATAAATGGTCGGGTATTATGACAGTATGAAAAAATCTAAATAAAAAAGCAGATCTTGTTATATTCGCAAAGAGATAACCCGATGGAGAATTAGACTGATTTCAACTGCGCCGAGACAGTTGTAAACCAGAAATTTAGCGATGTTCATTTCGTCTTTGAGTATAACCGCTAAACATCAAGCCTGCAATGCCTTGGCTTTTACTTTGTCAGCATTGTGGGCGCACTCTTCCGGCGGGGGACACGCCATGCCAACATACACCATCGTTAAAAGACTGAACACAAGTGCCTGAATACCGCCTGTGAACACATCAAAATACAAAGACAGCAACGCCGGAATACCGACCTGAAGAATTGGAATATTAGCTATAACGCCCGTATACTGCAAAGCACCAACGCAGCCAATAACTATCATTGCTATACCAAAGATTTTGCGGAGCAGCTTCTTTTTATTAAGTCCCCAAGCCAAAAGCGCAATACCGCATACGATAACAACGATTGAGATAATTATTGTGTTCGACGCGATAAGATTAATGACTGCCGATGAAAGTACAGCAAACGCGGCGTAAATGAGCGATGTCAGAACGCCTCCGCCCATGATATTGCCGAAGTGACGGAATGCCATAGATACAGGTTGAGCAATTTCACTCACGATATTGAGCGGGTTGATGTAATTTTTGAGAAACGGTCCCAAGCCGCCGTACTTTATGTTCCCGTACCAACTCAGAACACTGGTCATCAGTGCCCATGTCATTGTAGTCATGAGGTCAGCGGTGGACGAGCGCAAAAACCCTGTCATACCTATGAGTGAGCCGCATACCGAGGAGAGCATCAATGCTCCAATGTATGGTGCCCAGTATGAGTTGTGTTTGCCCATTGCGTCCTCAACGAGGTCGTAGAGCATTGTGACAAGTTTCTCGGTAATTACCTGCATTCGTCCCGGGCGTTTTTTGAGGTTGCGACCAAGAATCCACCCGGTGAAACAAAGAAGAACCATCACGATGAACGATGACAGCGTTGTCTGCGTAATGGTTATGAAGCCAAAGAGCTTTGTGATTATTTTTGGACCGTTTACAGTTACATTCATTTTTTATCTTCACCATCTTTACGAAAATACTCTGTAACATTCAGACTGATCTGTACGAACAGAAGCGGAAGTATCGCGGCGAGAGCGTCGCAGATTCCGGTTGCAAGTATAACTGCGTATAATGCGAATAGTGCGAGCATTCTCACCGTTGAGGATGCGCGTATTGAGAGAGTAGCTTTTTGTGCGTTGCCGGTTTTCTCAGCCAAGTCGGATGCTTTAGATACTGTTATGCTCAGAAACAGAAAATTGCCGCATGACAGAAGAAAGCCGACAAGACCGCCTGCCAGTACCGAAACGGTAAATTTGCCTAATAATGCGTATACTATAAATTCTATCGCGACAAGCAAAGCTGTTCCTGCTGTAACCCGGATCAGCTGGCGTATAGCCGCCGCATTATGAAACATATTTACGCCATGAGTCAAGTTCCATGGCGGCACCTCCTTTTTATTAACGCGAATCGACTTTTATACTCATAAGTCATAAAAATTTTTGAATTTGAAGCTTTGCTGAATATTTGCCGGAGATGCCCACACATAAATTATTGCAAGATATTTAAGGGCGGCAGATCAGTCGTAAAAGGCTGTTTTAATTTCTGCAAATTCAGCGTATCTTGAGTACCGCTTAAATCTTATTTTTACAAGTATCAATATGAAATAGCAACCATATAGCCTTGCAAGTATAATTGATTTTCTATATTCTATCTCGCTTTACAGAACACAACGGAAGTACACTGCGTTCACAGTCAGATTGTAATAGTTGGTGAAACACTGTTTACTTGTGTTCGTTGAACGATGGAGGAACTTCTTGATCCGTTTCCTTGCCAACTCTATCCATTGTTTTAAGGGAATTTCTAAAACCGGAAACCGCGCCAAGAAGCCCTAAAATAACACCCGCAGTCACCACCCAACCGCCAAGGGAAAACCTGTCCCTCAGCCACACGGCAGCCAATATAAATATTACCAGCGGTCCAACAACAGATATGGCGAACTGCGTGAACCAAACTAAAGCTTTCAGGTTTGTAAATCGGGATTGCACCGCATATTCCTCCAAAAAAGTTTAGAACCGTTAAATTTGCTATATCCGGCTCCACAGTTGCGCTGAAATTGTGTGAAACGACAATTCCGAGATTATGGAAACAATAATCCCACTTTAGCTTTTTATTTCCTATTTATAATATAACTTTCTTTTGCTAAAGTCAAGAGGGGATTGATGATATTTTTTTATTTGTTACATTTTTTTGCGGTCACTGATTGGCAGACAGCACCGAGAGTTTTCGAGACAATGCGCCGCGGCAAGATAGCCTATGATTTTCCTGAAACCCCTATGCAAAAGTCTATTGTCTTACCTTGCAGAAATGACGAACACCGAGAAACCGGGTTTTTATTCATGTAAATTACTTTTTATCCGATTTTTAAGCCGCCCCGCAACGAACCATCTCTCTTGCCTATAAAACCATGCTGAATGGTTAAAGAGGTTCGTTTTAGCGCGAAACCACATCATAACTCTCGTTTTTCTTTCGTTAGAAGCGTTTTTTCTCTTACAACGAAAGCTCTGAACAATGCTTCAAATTTCTAACACTTTCATCGGCTTTCATCTATGTTTGTACTGATAGAGTATGGGAATTTTGCTATTTTTCTCTTTTTCTATATCTCGAAAAATATGATTGTTGCCAGTTCGAGGCTGGAAACCTGCTTGCGGTTGTCGTAAACACCCACGCTGGCTTGGAAAATTGGTGCGCCATGCCCCGCTGGGAAAGATGGTAGCTATGGAAGTGAGCGGTTATGTCAGCCACTTTTCCAATATTCTTCCTAAGACATCTAAGTCCAAAGGTTTCGCTATATGGTCGTTCATGCCGGAATTGCGAGACATAGCTATATCATCGCTGAACGTGTTCGCGGTCATTGCAATGATAGGCAGATTCCTTGTATAATCACGGTCGAAGGAGCGTATTGCGCGAGTCGCGTCGTAACCGTTCATTACAGGCATCTGAACATCCATGAACACCAAATCGTAATATCCATCTGGCGCATCGCGTATTTGCTCGACTGCTTCAAGACCATTGTGTGCAAGATCAATAGTCGCGTTTGTCATGCCAAGTATCTCTGTTGCTATTTCGGCGTTGAGTTCATTGTCCTCTACTAATAATATACGTTTTCCCGCGAAATTTTCTTCAGCAAGTGACTCTATAGGTGTCTCCGAGTTCTCTGCTTCCTCTATTTGTATTTCGAGAAGCTGCTTCGCAGCTGCCGCGAAACGCGAACGAAATACTGGTTTCGGGATAACAGCATCAGCCCCGCTGACATTTACTGTTTTGTCATAAGCTGCTACAACTATTTTTGCGCCGTTTGTATTATGAAGATCATCAAAACTGCCATTGTCAAAGTTCGTCAATACAATATCGCACTCACACTTATCCGGCGGGGTATTCGTACAGATAAGTTCCGCACCAAGATCTGAAAGAGTTTCGCGAAGCCTCGAAAGTGCCGATTTGTCCTTGTCATATATTAAAACCTTCCGACCCGCAAGGATGTTTACGTCTCCTCTCTGGTCTTTGGCTTGATGAAGCGGAATTTTTACGGTAAATTCTGAACCCTTGTTGAGTACACTCTTCACGTCAATTGTGCCGTCCATCAGTTCCACAAGGCTGCGTGTTATTGCCATGCCAAGTCCGGTACCCTGAGTCTGCTGAACACGCTCATCGTCAGAGCGGGTGAAAACATCAAAAAGGTGTTCGCGATATTCCTCAGCCATTCCGATACCGTTATCTGAGACTGTGAAGCAACAGAATTTCCCTTCCGGCTGTGAAACGGT
The DNA here is from genome assembly GCA_964553775.1 of uncultured Oscillospiraceae bacterium. Lineage (GTDB taxonomy): Bacteria > Bacillota > Clostridia > Oscillospirales > Oscillospiraceae > RUG626. The sequence continues at coordinate 31,776 of CAZKLU010000002.1, forward strand.
AAGTTTCAGAATACCGCACTCCGGTGTGTATTTTACAGCGTTGCTTAACAGGTTCATCAGGATCTGAAGAAGGCGTTTGTCATCACCATAAATAATCTCGCAGCGCACGTTGTCGGCATATACTTTAAATGTTTGGTTCTTTTCCAGAATCTGAGGACGGCATATTGTCTGGACATTGTCGATAAGCTCCGGTATGCTGAAATCACGCTCACGCAGTTCGAGCTTTCCCGCTTCTATCTTGCTCATATCAAGAATATCGTTTATAAGTGACAAAAGATGCTCGCTTGAAATGGTGATTTTGTCAAGGCAGCTTTCCACTTTTTTTCTGTCATCGAGACTGGCTTTAGCAATCGCGGTCATTCCGATAATACCGTTCATAGGTGTGCGTATATCGTGGCTCATCTTTGCCAAAAAGTCAGATTTCGCGGAATTAGCTATATTTGCCGCCGCCATTGCCCGGCGAAGCTCATCACGCTGTTTTCGCTCCTCTGCTCTCAGCTCAGACACGTCACGACCGCGAACCATCGCGAGTATATCACCGCTCACCGTGTCCTGCATAAGAAGAGCTGTGCTTCGAAGCGTGACGGGAATACCGCGTCCGATTGTTGTGTCGAACTCAACCTCGACAAGCTGTTCGCCGCGCTCGTATGCTTCAAGGAAATAGCGGCTGTTGAACCGGCTCAGAAACGTCTCACGCGAATCCTCCGGTACCTTCATCTCACACCAGCGTTCGCGAAACTCGTCAAAACTCGCAGGTGCCGTAAGACCTACCATTTTGAGCATGGGGTATCGTTTTCCGTCAACAATCTCATAAAATTCATTTTCTATCAAGTTTTTTGTGAGATTTATATTATAAACCATCAGAGCGTCGGAAACCATCGCGATTCTGTACTGTTCTTCCTGCGTAAGTGTCCGGCGAAGGTCAAGGTTGGAAGCCTCTAATTCGTGGTAGCTCTCTAAAATCGCTTTTCTGAGGTTATCCATGCTGCGTTCTATAATCGTGGCTCTGACATCGCCTCCGTCCAGAGTTTTTGTAAGGACAATAAACACCTGTATAGCGTCAACCTCGCCATTTTTGGAACCCTCGCGTGTCATTTCGACATCAAGAATGCGTGTTCCCCGTTTGAAAGCACTCATAAGATAGGAAACAGTGAAGATGTCCTCTGCTTTCCCGCAGAGAAGCTGCGAGTGATACCCAGCGTACCATTTTCTTGAAAACTCCTCAAACGAAACAGGCGGCATTTTACCTGTTGTCTCACTTATTGGGTGGCGACCATCTTGTGCCGCAAAGTCAGTTTTTATAATACCTCCATCGGTGAGGTTGAAAACGTAGTGAAAGTAGCTGTCGGAGATAAGGGCTTCTTTAAAGCAGTAACCCTCACATTCCGGATGATACATCTCCGTTTCCATATTGTCAAGACGCGCATCAAAAATTGCCTGCATACGCAATCCCTTCCTTCCATAGGAGTAGTTTTGCCTTTTGTGAGGTTTACATTCAGGAATAGTGGAAAAAATAACAAGTAAAACGAAATACTCAGAAGCCCGAAAAGTTTTGCTTTTGGTTTGCTGTATTTAAATGCTGATTTTTTATAAATCCATAGGAATGATATTCAAAATCAAAGAGATTTTCAATTTTGGAAGTTTCCCAATTCCGCAAAACTCAGGATATGCCAGCACGGTTTGTTAAGAATTCACACATTTTTCGGATCTCTATAGATTTCTGAAGCATTCACCCATATGCTGAAAGAGAATTAGCGGCATATACGCCTTGATATATGGATCCGTGAAACTCATTTTCCGGAAACTGTCCGCGTGGGAACCTGTTATTTAGAAGCGTATGGGTTTCACGGATTCAGGGCGTATAATACCTTCTCAATCAAATTTGAATCATATTATTGTTTATTCTCAGTATCTTCAAGCGATGACAAATAACTCTCCACTAAGGTTCTAAGCAAATCGGGGTTTTCTTTGAGCTTTTGCTGAAACGAGACAATTTTGTCTGCTTTCAATTTTGCTCTCTATGATACTATGCGTCTGCCGCTGTCCTCAGCAGCAGCCATATTTAATACCGCGTCGGTTTCGGCTTTATAGTATGCGGCAGTTCATCCTCGATCGTACTAACCTTTAAGGAGCATATTGCCCATCATCTCCAATTCCTCATTTGAGCCGATGTAATATAATTTTCATGAGGTCAGTACGCTACTCCCCAAACAACCATATGCTTTGCCGGTTTTCCGCATACGGGACACACATCGCCTATACGTTCATTGCTGAACGGTATACAGCGGCTTGATACACCCGCAAGCTCCTTCATGCGCTCTTCGCATGCTGTATCGCCGCACCACATCATTTTTACGAAGCCGCCGCCGTTTTCAATTATTTCACGCACTTTCTCCGGCGAATCAGCGGTATATGTGTGCTTTTCAAGATTTTCAAGAGCTTTGGAATATAGCCCTTCATGTACCTCCCGCAAAAGTTCCGGTACACGCTTCTCTAAATCCGTAAGCTCCACAGTTATCTTTTCACCATTGTCGCGGCGTACACCCACGCAGTGCCCGGCATCTATGTCCCTCGGACCAAGTTCTATTCTAAGAGGAACTCCTTTCATCTCCCACTGCGCGAACTTCCAGCCTGGGCTGTTGTCGGAAAGATCAGTTTTCACGCGAAGTCCTGTGTTCGTAAGGCGATTCTCAAGCTCCTGTGCTTTCTCTATAACTCCGGGTTTATGCGCCGCGACCGGAACAATTATAACCTGCACCGGCGCAATCGCGGGAGGAAGAACAAGACCGCTGTTGTCACCATGTGTCATGATAACCGCTCCGATTAAGCGTGTTGTCATTCCCCATGATGTTTGGTAGGGATACTGAATCGTGTTGTCACGCCCTGTGAACGTCACGTTATATGCTCTGCTGAACTTGTCACCAAAATAATGTGTTGTGCCGGTCTGCAAGGCTTTGCGATCTTTCATCATGCACTCAATAGTGTATGTTGCCTCGGCTCCGGCAAACTTTTCCTTGTCGGTCTTTATGCCAAGCACGACAGGCATCGCAAGCTGATCGGTGCAGAATTTAGCGTAACACTCAAGCTGTCCAAGCGTCTCAGCCTTAGCCTCCTCGGCTGTCTCGTGGATCGTGTGTCCCTCCTGCCACCAGAACTCCCTCGAGCGCAAAAACGGACGTGTTGTTTTCTCCCAACGCACGACAGAACACCATTGGTTGTAAAGCATTGGAAGCTGTCTGTAGCTCTGCAATACATTTGCCCAGTGGTCACAGAACATTGTTTCGGAAGTCGGACGTATCGCCATACGCTCCTCAAGCTCTTCACTGCCGCCTTGCGTTACCCACGCAACCTCGGGCGCAAAGCCCTCAACCAGCTCGCCCTCTTTTTTGAGAAGACTTTCGGGTATAAGGATTGGCATAGCGACATTTTCGTGTCCTGTCTTCTTGAACTCGCCATCCAAAATGCGCTGTATGTTTTCCCATATCGCGTAACCATAGGGTCGCAGAATAGTAAATCCTTTGACACTCGAATACTCCACAAGCTCCGCCTTTCGGCACACATCGGTGTACCACTGTGCGAAGTCTGTTTCCATGTTTGTTATTTGTCTTACCTGTTTATCCTTTGCCATAATTATTCCTCTTTTGTATTTTAATCTCTATTTGTGAATCGTCTTACACACGGTAAAAATATAGTAAAAGACGTTAAAGAATCTCTTTTTATTTTCGCGTTTCATATTATTGCGCGGGCAGCACCCAAACCGCGCCGAAAGCGGGAGACGAATCTCCGCAAGCCGATTTTGTTAAGCGGTTCCCAGCTTTTCCATTGATTATCCAGGCTGGCATGATGACTTTCGAGGCGTACTTTAATTATAAGAGCAAGACTTGTACAGTTTGCAAGCCGCATCGCATTTGATAGAAACAAATAACCCATATCCTATGGTTCCGCCGTTTAGAAATTATCTTTGGAAAATTTATGCGCGGAAACCGCGGTAATTTGCTGCAATCCTTCAAAATCGGAGATCTTACCGTCTTTGAGTATCATAGCAGGGCAGCGCGATAAAACATGAAACCGTATGAAACGCAACAAAATGTATCAAAAAGTGCTGCTTCAATATCGTACACAGAGCCGCGTTTGCTGATAAATGCAGATTTTTGAACGCTTGTAATTTGAAGCGCAGTCATCAGCAGCTTTTTCGGCTAAAACTCTCTGAACATGCTAAAATTTGATATTTTCTATCATGTTTTTAACCTCAGCGTCACTGAGTGCTGTCACAGCATCTCCGGCAGATGACCGCCTTTGCGCGATAACTGACATCAGACGCTTGCGGTCTTTTTCCGAAAGAGATTCAGTGATTGCGCTGGTGCCCTGTTCGGAAGGGTACTCCTCTAATGCCATGAAGCTGTCAGGTGACTTGTAATTAAACTCTGAGGGACATAAATTATTCCCATTCAAAATGTAAGCAAGCGGTGCCCCGCAGACGGCGCAGAATCTTGCTTCATCAGGCATATTATTGCCGCAATTAGTGCAAACCATACCATAATCCTCCATTTCAATCCGCAGTACAGGCAGCATCTGGCTGCCTTACGCTGTTACCGGCAGCCGGATACTACGCTGTACTCAATAGCAAATATACCCTAACGCATACCCTAACTGTTTGGAGATAGCATCGAGGGAGCCATACTCTATATACCACTCACCGTCTATACAAATAGTATATATATCGGCGTAAACGCTGTCCGTGCCTCCGTCAAACTCACCGGTTATAAGCACGGTAACAACCTTTACATCCGTTGCCTCCGCGTTATAGTAATCATGGTAATCATCTATAAGTGCCTCGCGAAAATTTCTTGATACGCTCCGTGTTTCCGCAATCTCATAGCTGACACTCCATCCGTGCGAAAATTCATCATCCAGAAAGTCAGACCAGTCATCCATTCTATCGTTTATATCACTCACCATTTCGCGCCTTGTGTCGTAATAATACTGCGTTACCTCGCTGGGAATCGCGGCTGCCGCCCCTCTTGCGTCACCGGATACGACTGAATCAAGAAATTCCAAGACCACTTTTGAGGAACCGGTTGTTTTGGAGGATGTACTTAACATAAATGCCGAGATGAGAGATACAATAGCGATTACACCTGTAGCTATGACGGCACCTATTAAAGCGTTACGATTCCTTGTGGTGTTTTTTGCCGGTTTTTCCTGATAGGGCGCAGATTCATAACTATTCTCATGCGTGTTCTGCTGCTTTGGCTGTGCGTTCTGACGCTCCGGCGGCGGGGATTGACGTTTTTGCTCACGCGGTTTTGGCGCACTATGTTCTATCTGACGGCGCGGCGGATAAAAATCAGGAGCAGGTACATAATTATCATCTTCCTTGCGTGTGTCACGTTCCGGATTTGAGGGACGCGGTGACATCTGAGGCTCCGGAGGATGTGATGAAAACTGCTGCTCTTTCCAACGCGGCGGGAGCTGCTGTTTCTGCGAACTCTGCGAAAACTGCTGCTCTGATGGCGGAGGTGACTGATGTTCTGTCAAACGTGACGTAAACTGCTGCTCCGGCGGACTTTGAGGGAACTGCTGCTCCTGCGGATGCGGCGGGGATTGAGACTCCGGCTGCTGCGGCATTATTTGCGGAGAAACCTGATTATTTGAAAATTCCTGAGAGGATTGCCGTGCGGAAGTCGGTGTTTCGGAATTGAGATTTTCATCGTAAAGGGCGCGTGTATCTAATTCCAAATTCGATGGATGCGGAAGATCGTTCTCCAATGGTTTTACTGTCGTTGGAAATTGAGGTTCGTCTATCAATGAACCGCAGAACCAGCAGAATCCGGCGTTATCCACGTTTCTCGCCCCGCAGTATTTACAGGTTATCATAGTTTTTCACTTCCCGGTGTCAAAAGATATAGGACATACTGTAAGGATCAATATTCCATCCGAAACCGCTGCTTATTACAACAAGCTCTATATCTGTGGTAACTGGATCAGACTTGTCATTATCCAATATCATATCCAGCTCAATATATACCCGTTTTGCTTTGGATATGTTTAGTAATCCGTCGTACTTTTCCTCAAGATTTTCAACTTCTGAACGTGTGTAATCGTATGTATCGGTTATGGTATATGTGTAATCAATGTTATCATATTCATAATATATATATGAATAGGCACTTTCAAGTGTCTCAGTTAATTCTGCGGCTAATTCTTTTTCAGACATTCCCTCGTTAACCCGTGCCAAAGTTACAAAGCGATCGGGAAGTGTATCCAAAAGTCCCGCTCCGTCAGCGTTAAAAACAGAGGAGATGAACTTGTCAACAACATATTTGTAACTGCCGAATATAGATACAAACACAATAATAATCGCAAGTGCCGCAACACCCACTCCTGCTATAATGAATATGCGATTGCGGCTTTTGGTTCGGTGGCGTGGTTGCGGGGGACAGGCATAGCCTGTACCGTTTTGAGCGTATGGCGGCACATTGTAGTTCTGTTGATATGGCGGCATCTGCCTGCTTTGCGAACTCTGACCGCTGTATTGAGGATTCCCATACTGAGAACCGGTACTTTGAGGATTCCCATTCTGAGAACCACCATATTGAGGAGTTCCATACTGAGAACCGGTGCTTTGTGGATTTCCGTACTGTGAGCCGCTGTATTGAGGATTTCCGTACTGAGAACCGGTACTTTGCGAAGTTCCGTACTGTGAACCGCCGTTTTGCCGGGTTCCATACTGTGGAGTTCCATACTGTGAACCGCTGCTGTATGGATTCTGGTACTGGTTGACATTAGCCGTTTCGCTGTCGAGTCTTGTTCCGCAGCGAAAGCAGAACTTATAACCATCGGGATTTTGCGCGCCGCATCTGAAGCAAATAGCCATGATAATTACCTCCTCGTGTGTCGTCTCCGTCGAAATAACGGGAATATACATATTTCTATTGTATCACGAGATGAGAAAAATTTCAACATAAATTTTTAATTTTAATGGCGATTCCGGTGAGGTGTTGCACAAGTGGCATAAAAATATTCATAGGCGTATTCTGCCTTATCGGAATTTGGTAAAAAAGCAAACCCGCCCAACGCAAGGGGCGGGTATTATAATCAAAAACGAATAGACTTCAGATTTTTATACTCAGAGCTTATCCCAAGATCACCGGCACATCGCCTGCTTACAAATTCCATGCCATACTTTGCCAATTATTTCGCTATACGGCGGGTATCTATGGCAATTCGCCTTCGTCTGACGCAAAATATGACAGAGCAATCGGCACACTGTAAATTTTGGGATAAGCTCTAAGAGCCGGAAATCCTTCCGGCTCTTAGCACCCTTTTAATTTAGCAAAACAAAATTCTCATACTTAAATATGTACCGCCATAGATGCGGACTGGGGTAAAACATTCAAATTTTGAAATGATTTTCGAGACTTCTACAGTGTATATAGATTTTTTCCGGACTTTCGGGTAAGCTATTTTACAGATTATTTTTCATGGTTTTCTACTGCTTTCTCGCCTCATCAAACAGTGCTGTCACATCCTTGAGGATCTCGCTTATCTCAATATGCTGGGGACATGACCTCTCACAGGAGCGGCACTGTACACAATCCGACGGCTTTGCGCCCTTGTCCTCAAGAGCTGTGTACTCATTGACAGCGTTTTCGCCTGTACGAAGATACTTTCCGCGATACTGGATATTATATAGTTCCATATAATTCGGTATTGGTATACCCATAGGACATCCGTCAACGCAGTAACGGCACGCGGTACATGGAACATGATGCGATGTTCTAATAGCACCTGCCACTTTGTCTCTGAGAAAACTCATTTCTTCATCGGTAAGTTTTTTGAAATCACTCATGTAACTCGTGTTGTCGTTAAGCTGAGAAAGACTCGACATACCTGAGAGTACAACCATGACATTCGGAAGACTTGCCGCGTAACGTATTGCCCACGATGCCGATGACATATCGGGGTCACGCTCTTTCAGAAGCGTTTCAGCATCCTTTGGAAGCTGTGCAAGCACACCGCCTTTTACGGGTTCCATAATGACTACTTTTTTGCCATGTTTTATCGCTGTTTCGTAACATTTGCGCGACTGAACCTTTGGATTTTCCCAGTCGAGATAGTTTATCTGCAGCTGTACGAAATCAACATTTGGATGGTCAGTTAAAATTCTGTCCAACATATCGGCTGTGTCGTGGAAAGAAAAGCCGAGATGTTTTATTTTTCCCTCGTTCAGAAGCTTTTCGGCAAAGCCGAAGCAGTTGTATTCCTGAACAGCATCATAGTCGCGTCTATTAAGGTTGTGCATAAGGTAGAAATCGAAGAAATCGACACCGCACTTTTCCCTCTGTTCCTCGAAAACGCGAACCTGATGGTCTTTATTCTCCAGTTTCATCACTGGCAGTTTTGTTGCCAGGGTAAACGAATCTCTTGGGTGACGCTTCACCAACGCCTCGCGTATTGCCGTCTCGCTTTTATATTTATGGTACATATACGCTGTGTCGAAGTATGTGAACCCGCGTTCAAGGAAAGTATCAACCATCTTGCAGAGCTGAGGCATATCAATGCTTGTCTCATCCTCAGAGTCTGTGAGCGGCAGACGCATAAGTCCGAATCCAAGTTTTTTCATATATTTTACTCCTTTACTATAATTACGCTAACAGGAGCGGGGAAATACCGCTCAGCAATTTTGATTGGGAAGCCGCTTGATTTATGTATAGCTTACAAAGCCAAAACTCATTTTAACATTCAAGGGAAATTTGCTTCAATAATATTCCGGCTTTACAGCTCCAAGTATACATCATGGCTGTGGCATAAGATATTCGCGTATTGCTTTTATGTTGTTTTTCGTATCTAAAAATCCGAGTTTATATAACGCGCCCAGCTTTTCCATGTCCTTTTCAAGGCGGTCAACCGTCACATGCTTTGAGGGGGCTATAACAAATATTCTGCCCTCACGTTCCAATTTGTCTATTTCATCGCAGGTTATGTTGTAATTTTCCTCGCTGTACGCAAGGGATTTTGAGAAATCAGCGTATTTGCCATAGACCCTGTACGCCATTTTCTTTGAGCTTTCTTTAACTTTTTTCCTGAACTCGCGTTCCCGTGTACGGACAACAATTATCTTGTCAAAGCCGTTATCTACAGCCCAGCGCACAGGGATTTTATCCGCACATCCGCCGTCAAGGCACGGAACGCAGTCCACTTCCACCGGCATTGATACATAGGGCATAGAAGCGGAGGCCTTAACAGCACGCACTATGTTGCAGTTCTCCTTTTCAAAATATTTTGCCTTTCCATCGAGACAGCTTGTTGCAACAGCTATAAACCGGCGGTTCGGATTATTGAACCTTGCCCAGTCAAACGGTTCGTCCGGAAGACAGTCCAGAATAAAGTCAAAGCCTATTATGCCGCGGTTCACTCCGTATGCCCGTAGACCGACATAGTGCGGATCGTGGCGGAACAAGAGATTTATTCTCCCCGATCGACCTATCTGACCGGAGACATAGTTCATGCCATTCAAAGCTCCGGCGGATACTCCCACAGTGCAAGCCATATTTATATTTGCTTTCATAAGTGCATCAAGAACCCCGGAAGTGTATACTCCTCTGAAGGCTCCGCCCTCCAGAACAATGCACCCGTTCGTGATTTTGTCGGATGCGTGACCTGTAGGCAGCTTTCCCGCTTTTGAAAATACCTTTGTACGCAAGAACTGTCACCCTATCCCTTTCAGATATTCATTTACGCTTTGCTGAACATCCACTGCTGTTTCTTCGCTTGAAGATGTTCCATCAAAATATCCGGCACACGATGCTTCAATTATATCATATATATCCTCATATTCGCGGTAAACACTGACGGTACTGTCGATTAGAGAGAGAACGGCGTTCACCTCATTCTCTGATGCCGCAGCGGGAACCTCGATCGTTACTCCTATTCCGCTGTCAATGATTTCGGGTTCACCGTCGGCATTGAGAGCGTCAGCTGCCATGTTTTCTAAAAGACTTCTGTTTGTAGGAAAAAACGTGATGTGATTTTTCTGATATTCTTCGGTGAGAATGAGCCTTACAATTTCCCACGCGCTTTCCTTGTCCTCACAACCCGCGCTTATTGCCATATTCTTGCCGCCCGTGATAAACGCGCTGCCATTTCCAATATCGACCGGAAGACCGACAAATACTCCGCCTCCCATTGCCCTGTCATATACCTGCCATCCGGTGAAGCCTGTAAGCTCCACGCGCTTTAATAGCTGCCTTTGCGTCATGAGCCGAGCAAGCTCACTGTCATATTCCGCCGGTGTGTAATCTTCACTGTCAAACTCTGCCGGAAACATATCGGTAAACGCTAAAATATTCTTAAAAGCCTCGTTATCAAAGCCGTATTCATCGCTCAAAAACTCATCCATGCAAGTATAGCAGCACATTCTGAGTACATCTGATTTTGTACAGCCAAGCTCAAATATACCCTCGCCCTCGTAAACATTTTCAAGAGCCGTTAGAAAATCATCGTAGCTCCAGTTTTGCTCAGAACCGACATCGTACTCAGAACCCAAGACAGAGACAACCTGAAATTCCGTGAATAACTCATAAAGCCTGCCGTTTACGCTTGCGGCTTCAAACGCCGAGGTCACAAGATCAAGCGTATCATCACTATTTATGTAGGGCATAAGATCGGTGAAAATTTCTTCATCCACACCGCCGTATCCGACAGTAAATGGCGTTGTGTCGATTATATCCGCAACATTTCCATTCTCAATATCAGATAGCAGCATATCCGGTGCCATATTTCCGTAGCATGAGTAGTCTATTATTTCAATACCGCAGTCATCTCGTGTGCTGTTGAACTCAAGAATCTCACGGCAAATATCTTCGTCAAGCTCCTCACAAGCGTATGTAAGTGTTGTTTTGCCGCTGTAAACCTTGATTTTTTTCTCGTTCATCATGATAAGCCCACGACCGTTTTCGGTTGCGTCTGAGTTCATCGCGTAAACTGTCCCTGTCGGGTAAACGCATACCCAGCACAGTGTGAACGGATTTACGGCACTGCTTGTAAATGTCAATATACGTTCGGAAGTCAGTTCGCTTATGTCCACACCGTACAGGTACGGTCCGATTATGTACAGCAAATCATACCCGCCGCTGTTGGAAAAGAGTCTCGCCTGAGGCGGTACGCTCACGCGGTTGCCCCAGCTTTTTGCCTCAGCGTTAACAACCCGCAGTCTGCCGCCGGATTCTACCATCTGCGTCTCATAAAGACACCCGACAGAACCGTCAGACAGTGTTGCCATATCGGTTATTTCACCGTCAGCTGTAAGCGTGAAAAGAAGCTGCCAATCGTTTCCGAGAACATAAAGCTCTGTTCCGCAGGACAAGTATATATTTCCGTTCCCATCCACTGCCATACTGGTGAAATCTGTTTCGCCCGTAGCTTCTTCGGGGTTCGATTGACTTATTTCCACGCCGTTTGTGTCAAGGCACCGGAGCGTAAGACCGGAGACTGTACGCTCCAATATGATTATGGAACCATCTTCAAGACATGACATATTCTCAATACCCATGCTTTCCGGAAGCGGGGAATAGTCTGTTAGGGCGTGGTAACCGGAGCTAAGTGCGTCAAATACATCTATAGTGTATATCGCCGAACTTCCGTTGGCATTTGAGGCGGCGAAGTTCAGGTTGATCGGACCGCGACCAACTGCTGTTATTTCGCCAACTCCTTCACTGAACGGATGGTACTCGGCTATATACGCGAGAGTTGTCTCATATTCAAGCTGTTCAGCAGTAACCGAATTATCGTCGGTGTTGTTGGCTGGTACGGAAGTATCTTCGGACTCTGAACAGCTTGTCAGGATTACAAGAAGTGCCAGAAATATCAAGAGTATAGAACGCCTGGTGGAATTATGCATTAAGTAACCTCCGAGGAAAGACGTAAAAACTGCGTAAACACAGCTTCAATAGTAAACGGTGAGAGTGCCAATTTTTCTATGTAAGCGGGAGCGCAAGTTTCCGGAATCGGGAATTATAAACAATTATACTCAAAGAAAAACGCAGTTTCACAGTTTGCCGACGAGTTTTCAAGGGTTTTCCTTACGCAAAAATGTCCGCGATACATTCAAAGGAAAAGCCGCCAATAAAGCAAACTGTTCCGGAAAATGCAGAGTACCTTAAAAATCGGCTTATCAGTACAATTCTCCGGAAGAAGAAGCTGCTCATTTGCGGAGTTTTATATTTTTCGTATAAAACAACACTTTTTTGTTTATTTTACATAGACAACGCTGCTGCCGTTTACTGTATACAGCGTTAAATTATTTAAGCTGAGAAAAAACCTCGCCAATTTTATCGGTAATCAGCAGATCGGCGTTTCTATCATACGGTGTGGTGCTTTTGTTTATAAGTACTAATCTATTGCCGCGATAATAGTTTATAAGTCCTGCCGCCGGATACACGGCGAGAGAAGTGCCGCCTATTATCAGCATATCGGCTTTCCTTATGTGGGAGATTGCACCCATCATAGTCTCTTCGGAAAGTCCCTCTTCGTAGAGAACAATATCAGGGCGGATCATACCTCCGCAGGAACAGCGCGGTATTCCTTCAGATTTTGCTATAATATCGGCGGGGTATCGCTTATGGCATTTTACACAGTAGTTTTCGAGAAGCGTTCCATGAAGCTCATAGACATTTTTGCTTCCGGCTGCCTGATGAAGTCCGTCAATATTCTGTGTTACCACCGCTGTGAGCTTGCCGCGTTTTTCAAGTTCCGCAAGGTAAAGATGAGCGGCGTTCGGCTTTGCGCCCTCGACAACCAATTTGTCACGGTAAAAGCGGTAGAATACATCCGGGTGCCGCTCATAGAATGAGCGGCTGATAATAGTTTCCGGCGGATAGTCGTATTTCTGATTGTACAAACCATCTTTGCTTCTGAAATCGGGTATTCCGCTCTCTGTGGAGACACCGGCACCGCCGAAGAACACAATGCGATTCGATTCATCGATCCATTTTTGCAATGTTTCAATTTTGGTATTCATATTTGTCACACTCTTTTCATTTGTGCTTTAATAATGCAACAATTATACCACGAGCGGGGGAGATTTGTCAACAGGAAAGTAGATTATAACGAATTGCCGAGAATTGCAAGTTAAATGGTATGCACCATTTAACACTGCGGAACCGTAGTATTGCGGAATAAGGAAATTTATTCCTAAATTGGGAGATGTGTGATAGCGATATACTCAAAGCCGAAAATTTTTTCAGCTTTGATGCTTTCGCAATTTTTTGTACACTATACCCATACACAAAATTGCTAAACTGGATTTAGAAACTAAAGCCAGATGACATCTTTATAAAACATTTTAAGAACGCGGGAATTTACGGACCTTTTGGAAACCGTTATATAGTTTTTTCATAAAATTATCAAGAGAGGCAAAGCTGACGAAATAAGCAGATTTTATGCCCGCAAATTCAGCTCAGCTTGCAGACTTCGTATATCTGGTGTTTATCGGTATAACCTGAATCCTTGAGACTCATATTCTTCTAAACAATGAGTCACATTTCGGGCGGTGTCACCTGAAATTTGGCACTTTTGAGCCGCAAATATTTTGCTATGAGAGTGAGGTGACAGAGGGAAATGAGTTTCACGGATTTGGATATAATATAGCAAACAGGAAAACCTTATACCGGCAAGTCCGGTTCAGAAGAAATCGTGCAGAGTGAGAGTACAAAAATGACGTGCGACCGATCCGAGCTGCTGCTATAAAGTTTTCATATCAGGAATCACTTACAGTAACGGAGCAAACAGCTTCAGTATCGCACCCGCGATTTTCATAGGCAAACCGGTATGCTCCGCTTCTTGAAGCGTTATCTCGTGAGATATGCCCTCTGTGTCGAGCATGTCGCGTTCAACCTTATCTATCTCAGGAGTTTTATATAAATATACCGCACACTCAAAATGGTGATACAGGCTCCGATAATCAAGGTTTATTGTGCCAACGATCGCGTGTATTCCATCCGCTGTCATTACCTTTCCGTGGACAAATCCCGGCGTATACTCATATATATGCACACCGGCACATATAAGCTCGACATAATGTGTTCTCGCGAGTGCATAGGCGTATTTCTTGTCAGGTATGTGCGGCAGAATTATTTTTACATCCACACCGCGCTTTGCCGCAAATTTTAGTGCTGACATCATTTCATCATCGATTATAAGATACGGTGTCATTATGTGTACATACCTCTTTGCGGAAGCAAGTATGTTTAAGTAGACATTCTCGCCGACACGTTCATCATCCAAAGGACTATCACCATATGGAATGACATACCCCTCAGATCGAACGGTACATTCACTTGCTGCGGGCAGGTATTTCTCATACTCACGATTACGTTCAGACTCGTTCCAAAGCTGGAGAAACATAAGCGTGAACCCGCGCACGGCCTCACCGCGTATAAGTATTCCGTTGTCTTTCCAGTGACCGAATAATTCGCATTCGTTTATATACTCATCTGCCAAATTTATTCCGCCCGTATACGCCAGCTTTCCGTCTATAATAAGTATTTTTCGGTGGTCACGATTATTATAGCTCGTTGTAGCGAATGGACGGAACGGAGCGAACATTTTGCTTTTTATGCCCATATTGCAAAGTGTTTCAAAATATGAATACGGTACCTTTGTGAACGCGCAGGTTCCATCGTACATAACACGAACCTCAATACCGCTTTCCACCTTGCGTTTTAGTATCTCAAGTATGCTGTTCCACATTATTCCTTCGTCAATTATGAAGTATTCAAGGAAAATAAACTTTTCAGCTTTCTCCAATTCCTCAAGAATTGACGCATACATACTTTCACCTATTGGGAAATAACGTGTATCTGTCCCCGCGTACAAGTCGGAACCGGTTGACTCAATATAGTAAGCAATACCGTAAAAATCCGGTTCCGTGTCACGCATACTTTCTAAAAGCTTATGGCTGTCGGGTCGGAACAAATTAGTCTCCTTAACAGTCGCAGCGCATCGTTTTTGCTCTGAGCGATGACCGATGTCAAGCTTGATATAAAGGTGCAGAAACATTCCAAAGAGCGGTGCGATAGCGATTATAAAACACCATGTCAGTTTTACTGTTGGCTGGTAATCGGTATTGAATATATAAACCAGCATTATAAACATCAGAATTGTGCTTCCGCTGAAAATAAGTTCAAAGTACCTGTCAAGCCAGAAGTAACCGGACAGAAGCAGTATAATATCAATGATCAGAAACAGACAAATAATGCCTGTTCGTCCCATTATCAGATGAAGAAATCCTCGTTTCCCGCGTTTTATCGCACTCTTTATCCCTTTGTTCACTGCGTTGCCCCCTCAGAGACTGACTGTACTAAAATGTTAATTATGAAAGTGTTCGGAAAATTCCGCACAGAAAATCCGCATATAGGCTTTTTGTTTTTTAAGAAAACAGTGCAGCCTGCGGATCCCCGATAATCTTGCTTTTATGGAATTATTATTGGCAAATGTTTGGAATTACTGGCATAACCTTTTAATACTGAAAATTAAAGATATTATACTTATGATTGCTGTTTTTAGAGGTTATATTTCCGCAATTCATTAGATTGTCCGCTTTATCAAAAAATATTATCCATTGACAGTCAAAAACAGGAACCGTTAAGTCTGTTATATTGAGTTGTCAAGATTGTCCGGTATTTTACAATATTTCGCGTACTGTTGTTATCATATGTTTTACGCAAAAATTAAATCAATTTAATTGGCAAATAGAAATATCAGATACAGAAATCAATTTTTGTATGATGCCTTGCTTTTAAGTATCTTAGTGTGAACGAATCTTCAAGCATAAATATATTGAGTAAAAGAAAAACGAACTGACGGAGACACACTTTTTGCGCGGTAATCAGCAAAATTTGCCGAAAGATGTGCGTGAAGAGATACTGAAAAAATTCAAAGCTCATTAGCCTTCAAAGTTTTACACCGGAAATCATAAAATCAAATACAAGCAATTTTTGCGGTAAGCGGCGCGGCTATGGCAAAGTATAAGTATATTGAAGAGTTAGTAAGCAAAATTCTCATACCAAATATATTGCCGCCGCAAATAAGAATCGAAATCAATGTTCAGATAGAAGCTTTTGAGGCTTTCAGAGAAACAATTCCCAAAATAATGCAGTACACAACCTCTGTTGGCGGATGAAGCATCGAATGTGCCGCAAAACCGTAATGAAAGAAAATAATTTCTACGTCAAATATGGGCTTGAGCACTGCCATATTCGGCGGTGCTCAAGTTACTATGTAATCTTTATATCTTCTATCCCTTGCATCGACTTCTGTTCGCTTATTCCCGACTACTGCCGGGACATCAGAAATCATGCGTATCCTAAACCATCGCCCGTCGGCAACGATTTCGCGAATCAGGTGAACGTGCTTAAATTCCGGCATTCTTCCAATCTACGCTTTCAACTGCCAGCGATACTTTTGCCGTTGCAAGCTCCATGTATAGCGTAACGACAGACAATTTATGCCGCAAAACAGTGTTTTCTGCGTCTTATGAAGATTGCGTCTTTTAAGCAACTCCATCTTACATTTCTATTATACACCTTGCTTTGTCAAAATGAAAGAAAAACATTTGGATTTATTGTGAATTTTTTGTAAATATGACTATTAAATTCTTTGCTCTCATGTTACGAGATTTGTCAATACCTATTGTACATGAGAACACAAAACCTGTAAAGTATGAAACTGAATCGCATTTGCGGAAACAAAATAAGTCGTTTGTTGTATTCTCATCTAAATGTATTTTTGAATTTATTGTACAGCAAAGCTTTGTGTAGAAATATATATAACATTCAAATCTGAAAAACTTCTTAGCTGAGAGTATAGCCGCTCACGCAATCGATGCTCCCCATGGGTACCCTGTGAGTGTGCCGCTATAAGTAATAGAAGTGACACCGCTGTCGGTGAAACAATATTTTCCTATATTTGCGATACCGGAGGGGATAGTCACTTCAGTGAGATTTTTACAGCCGGAAAACGCGTAGTCACCGAGACGGATACAACTGTCAGGTATTGTAATGCTATCAAGTGAGCCGCATGACGCGAAAGCATAAGTTGCTATAGATGTAATGGAGTTGGGCAGATCTATTGTTTTCAAGCTGAAGCAGCCGTAGAATGCACGGTTGACGATCTGAGAGACGCTTGACGGCACTGATATATGCTCAAGGTATTGGCAACCAAAAAAAGCGTAGCCGACTATTTTGGTAACACCGGATGGTATCTCGTAGCTTGCTCTCTCATCGGCACAGGGATAACACATCAGTGTTTTCATATCACTGTCGAACACAACGCCATCCACGCAGGAATAGTTTGTATTATTTTCGTCAACCTCAAAAAGCTGAATATCATTTCCGGCGAATGCGGACGCGAGCATATTGCCATTTGCGCTTAAGTTTGCTGGAATACGAATAGCTGTAAGACCACAGCTTGCGAACGCGAATGTACCCATAGAAAACAGTGTATCAGGAAGCGAGATAGCGGTAAGGTTCCGGCAGCCATTGAATGCGTCGTCTGAGATGTGCAAACACCCCTCATCTATAACAACGGTTGTTATTTTGTTAATAAGATCCTCCCACGGTCTGGAGCCGACCTCGTAATCGTCCATATATCCGGAGCCAAATATAACAATGGTGCCTTGCGTATATCTCCATGTGAGACTTTCGCCGCACGCGCCGCCATCGGTGAAGTTTACGGATTCCGCAATCAGCTTTTCAACATCAAGTTCCGGAACGTGTGGTTCCGTTGGCTCATCAGGTTCTGTTTCAACTGATTCTGTGTTGCCTGTGATGGTATCGTTGTCTGTGATGGTATCAGAGGAGTCATTGGTTACATTCTCCTTGCCGTCATCGGATTTTGCACAGGAAAATAAAGAAATTGAGAAGATGAGGGACAGAATAACTGCACATAGACGCTTCATATTAAACCATCAACCTTTCTGTTATACTCAAAGCCGAAAAGATTATCAGCTTTGAAGGTTATGCGGGATTTTTTTGCATGGGATGTCCGAAAAAATCTGAAATGTATTTATGGGTGGCAAAGCCTCCAAAAAGTTACTTTAATTTTTGCAAATTTGGTACAGCCTACAGATTCCGCAAATTTTACTTTCACGAATAAAGTATACATTGGTATATGTATAGGTCTGCCGGTATAATGTGCGTAGAGTATTCAAAGCAGAAACAAATGCTGAATATTATAAATAAATCCGCAAGAATCACATAATAAATCAGCACGGTTTGGTAAAGGGGTGTTTGAGTTTGTCAGGTAATCTGTGTAAATTGTTATTCCTGTCAGTGCAAGCGGCAGGATGTGGCTTAATTTCCGGAAGCCGTACCGCTCCCAACGTCAAAGATTCGCGGCTCAAAAGTTCCGGATTTTAAGTGAAACTGTCCGCATGGAAACCTGTTATGTTAGAAGCAAATGGGTTCTGCGGATTCAGGGCATATAAAATTAATTCAATCAAATTTGAATCAGATTATTGCTTATTCTCGGTATTTTCAAGCGATGATAAGTGATTTTATACTAAAGCTGAGTTTTGCTGAAGCAAGGCAATTTTCTAAGATTCATTATCGTCTCAGTTGACATATTGGCGTTTATCATTTCAAGCGCAATACAGGTTACGCCCTTGCGCCTGCCTTCTGATTTCTTGTCACTGCTCTGTTTTCTTTCTGCTTTTTGGCGGGCGTATGTTTTTCTGCGATTTAAAATCGTAGCTTCTGTACTGTATTGCTTCCGCAAGAACCGATGCTGTAATGGGCGTATCATCCAAATCGGCAATCGTTCTCGCGACGCGCAGGATTTTATCATACGAACGGGCTGATAATCCGAGGGAATCATAGGCATTGTGCATGAGTATGTCACACTCACTGTCAAGTTTACAGAATTTATGGAGTACATCCGGAGGAACCTGAGCGTTGCAGGTGGTTTTAAGCCCTTTATAGCGTTCCTGCTGTACGGCTCTTGCCCTGTTTACGCGGGCTTTTATTATCGATGACTTTTCCGATGGAACACGGTCGCGCAAGGCTTCGTATTTCAGTAACGGTACTTCTACATATATATCTATTCTGTCAAGTAACGGTCCAGAAACTTTGGATCTATACATATCCACAGACTGCTGCGTACATGTACACTTACCGGACGAGTCACCATACCAGCCGCATTTGCACGGGTTCATCGCGCAGACAAGCATGAATCGGCTTGGGTAACGCGCAACACCGGAAGCTCTCGAAATTGTCACCTCACCGTCTTCCATTGGCTGACGAAGTGATTCTATTACATCACGGTGAAACTCCGGAAGCTCATCAAGAAACAGTACGCCGTTATGGGCGAGACTTATCTCACCGGGGAGAAGCTGGGAGCCGCCAGACATAGCAGAATGTGTCATGGTATGATGTGGAGAGCGAAACGGTCGCTCGGAGATGACTTTTGTGTCGAAAATGGTTCTTCCTGAAATGGAATATATAGAGGTAGATTCAAGTATTTCTTCGTGTGTCATATCGGGTAATATTGTCGGTATACGCTTTGCAAGCATACTCTTTCCGGAGCCTGGGGGTCCAATCAAAAGTATATTATGTCCTCCTGCTGATGCCACCTCAAGAGCGCGTTTCACACTCTCCTGACCTGTTACCTCAGAAAAATCAACATCATATGATGGTACCGGCGCGACATAGCCGCCGCTTATGGGTTCCAGGTTCAGCAAACCCTGAAGGTATGAGAGAAGATCTGTGACGTGTTCAACGGGATAGATTTCTATTCCGTCCACAAGCCTTGCTTCATCGGTGTTATCTTTAGGAATAAACAGTTTTTTAATATTAGAATGTTTTGCGTGTAACGCCATTGAGAGCACCCCTGGTATCGGGCGCAGCTTTCCCATTAGCGATATTTCACCAATAAACGCCGAATCCTCCGGCAGCGGGGCAATGATCTCAGAGGCGGCAAGTATGCTCAACAATATCGGCAGATCGTACACGGAACCGACTTTTTTCCTGTCTGCCGGAGCAAGGTTCACCGTTACCCTTGATACCGGAAAACGGTAACCGCAGTTTTTGATAGCGGAACGCACACGGTCACGCGCCTCTTTGACCGCGGCATCGGGAAGTCCTACTATATCGAAGCCGGGAAGACCTCCCGATAGCGAACATTCAACCGACACGTTGAAACCATCTATTCCTGATATGCCGCAGGAACGCACATGATGAACCATGAGTATGATCCCCCTTCTTTGTTTTTGGGTTTACCTTTATTATATCCGGTTTTAATGAAAAATGCAAGTGCTTTTTATACATAAAAGCAAAATCATTACGTTCTACGAGTGCCGCCATAAACGGGAATCTATAATATCATCCGAAATTTGGAGTGTTTTTAAGATATTTACAGTAAATGCAAGTTTTTGCTTAGCAGGAGCTTCAGAACTGCTGACGCGGTGTTTGCCGCTGCCGTTCAATTACCGCTGCGGATCGTCTTTTATTCAACGGGACTTGATGCTGAATTTCCGAGCCGATGAGGTTGTGGTCTGGCAGCAATAATTCTTTTTTTCTTTCTCAGCTGGTTCCGTCAATAAAGAGAAATAGCAATAAAATTATCGTTTCCTATGAGTTCAACCAAAAGTAGAAGCCTGTAATAATACTTGAGATTCGATAATTTTTTTGACACATTCACAGTAAAACCATTTTTCTTCGGCTGTACGGACTTTGAATACATTTCAGATTTATGTATGAAGCAAGCTGCGTACATAAATTTCTATAAATTATTAAAGCTGAAAATCTTTTGGGTTTTGAGCGTTACAACCTTAAAATCACTGGACAAGCAAAGAATCGTGTGGTATAATATGAACTCAAATCCGTTAAACTCGTATATCGAAAACTGCCTCGCTCGCATTACCGGAGAATTACGGCTCAAAAGTTCCGCAATACAGGAGAAATCGCCCATATGGAAACCCGTTATTTGAAATCACGCAAGATTCACGGATTCGGGATGAAGTTATTTTCTCAATCGGTACTTTATTCCGTCAGCTTTTCAAAGGGAGCAGGGAACAGATCTCCTGAAGCAGGTGCCGGAGAACTTCTCAGGAAATGCGGCTAATTTACCTTTGCGTACAATATACAAAGAGCCAAAAATGCAGAATATTCCGGTTCTTTGAGCATTTCGTTACACAGTATTTTCAAAAGTTTTTTAGCGGGAAATCATCATGGAACGCTGATTATATAAAATCAGAACTTTATTACGTCTACTATAGCATTTGATACATACAAAGTCCATACTGCCGACTGTGCCGATTCAGATAAAAACCGGATAAATAATTCGGAATACGACAGATTTTTTGATACTTTTACGGTAAATATAGCGGTATAATGACCCAAATATATGTGCGGAAAGGAAGCCTGAACGGTTGAGACAAAGCGTTTATTGCTCACCGTGCCAAAGGGGTTCGTTTTACATCGGGCGGGAGACCGGCTTTGCGGAGTGCAATCTTCAACTAAATGAAATCCATTTTTTACATTACTTTTACGTTTTTCACCTTTTTTTATCACCAATTCTGTGATACAATAGTATCTGCAAAAATTTTAACGCAAACGTAAAGAATGTAAAAGAAAGGCAAAACTATGGGACTTTTTACTAAATTATTCGGGACCAGAAGTGAACGGGAAATAAAAAAATTCGACCCGATAATTCAAAAAATAGACGCTTTCGGAGAAAAATACAAATCATTTTCCGATTCAGAGCTTCGTGCGCTTACGCCGTCCTTCAAAGAACGCTATAATAACGGAGAGACGCTTGACGATATACTTCCGGAGGCATTTGCGGCGGTGAGAGAAGCGTCAGACCGTGTTCTTGGTATGCGTCACTTCCGTGTTCAGTTAATAGGCGGTATCGTTCTCCATCAAGGACGAATTGCCGAAATGAAAACCGGCGAGGGGAAAACCCTTGTCGCTACTCTTCCTGCGTACCTTAACGCTATAGCGGGTAAAGGGGTACACATTGTCACCGTAAACGACTATCTTGCGAAACGTGACTCCGAGTGGATGGGTAAAATCTATCGTTTCCTTGGCATGGATGTTGGCCTTATCATTCACGGACTAACCAATGAACAGCGGCGCAAAGCCTACGCCGCAGACATCACCTACGGCACAAATAACGAGATGGGCTTCGACTATCTGCGCGATAATATGGCACTCTACAAAAAGAATCAGGTTCAGCGCGGTCACAACTTCGCTATCGTTGACGAGGTTGACTCGATACTAATAGATGAGGCACGGACGCCGCTTATAATCTCCGGCAAGGGTGACGAGTCAACAGACCTCTATCGTCAGGCGGATGATTTTGTCGCGAGTCTGCGGAAGGTTGTTTTCGCGTCAACTGATGAGAAAGAGGACAAATCGGAAATTGACGCTGACTACATCGTGGATGAGAAGGCACACTCCGCGACACTTACTGCTTCCGGTATCGCAAAAGCGGAACGTGCTTTTAACCTTGAAAAC
Organism: uncultured Oscillospiraceae bacterium; assembly: GCA_964553775.1. Classification (GTDB taxonomy): domain Bacteria; phylum Bacillota; class Clostridia; order Oscillospirales; family Oscillospiraceae; genus RUG626. Next base: position 54,293 of record CAZKLU010000002.1, read on the forward strand.
TATGCCGATATTGAGAACGCGACACTTTCCCACCATATAAATCAGGCTTTGAAGGCTCGAGGTCTTATGAAAGCCGATGTGGATTATGTGGTTAAAGACGGCGAGATTATTATAGTAGACGAGTTTACCGGCAGACTTATGTTTGGCAGACGCTACTCAGAGGGACTTCATCAGGCGATCGAGGCTAAAGAACATGTAGATGTAAAGAGCGAGAATAAAACACTCGCAACAATAACGATACAGAATTTTTTCCGTCTCTACGATAAGCTCTCCGGAATGACGGGTACCGCTATGACCGAGGAGGAGGAGTTCGGGGCTATATACAACCTCGACATAGTGGAAATTCCGACGAATATGCCGCTTATACGCAAGGACAATAAGGACATTGTTTACCAGCATGATGAAGGTAAGTATAACGCGATAATAGAACAGATAAAACGCTGCCATGAGAAGGGGCAGCCTGTGCTTGTCGGTACAATATCCATCGAAAAGAGTGAGAAGCTCTCACAGCTATTAAAGCGTGAAGGTGTCAAACACAATGTCCTGAACGCAAAAAACCACGAGAAAGAAGCTGAAATAATCGCTCAGGCAGGAAAGCTCGGAGCCGTCACTATTTCAACGAACATGGCGGGGCGCGGTACGGATATTATGCTCGGAGGCAACGCGGAGTTTATGGCTCGTTCCGATCTTAAACGCGCCGGATATGAGGATGAGGTAATAGCTGAAGCTACCGGTTTTGCCGACACTGACAATGAGACAATACTTGAAGCCCGCGCCAAATTTTCCGAGAGTATGGCGAAATACAAGGCGGAGACAACGGAAGAAGCAAAGAAGGTTTGCGCCGCGGGGGGGCTATATGTACTTGGTACGGAGCGGCACGAGTCACGGCGTATTGATAACCAGCTTCGTGGGCGTTCGGGAAGACAGGGCGACCCCGGTGAAACGCGGTTCTTTATAGCAATGACCGATGATATAATGAGACTTTTCGGTTCGGAACGCATAATGGGCATGATGGACAGCCTTAAAATTCCGGAGGATCAGCCGATAGATGAGAAAATTCTCTCCGGCAGCATTGAGAACGCGCAGAAGAAGGTTGAGAGCCGCAACTTCCAGTCCCGCAAGAACGTACTCGAATACGATGATGTTATGAATCAGCAGCGCGAGATAGTTTATCGCGACCGCGAAAGAGTGCTTGACGGCGAGGATTTGAGCGGTGTAATAAAGCACAAAATTTCAAATGTTATAGCGTCAGCCGTGAATGACGGCATGGCGGAAGTTATGTCCGATGACAGCAGGGGAAAGCACGATGAGCCAAAGCTCAACAAGGCGGCATTCAACAGCATAACATCGCAATTTATCGGAATGTTCCTCACAAATGATGATGTCAATATACCCGACAGCGAGATAACTTCAATGAACGCGCAGAGTATGACGGCGTGGCTGGAGACGCGAGCGGAGAAGGTTTATGAGGCGCGGGAAAAAGAGTTTGGTATCGATGAGAAGTCAGGAACTCCGCTCATGCGGGAGATCGAAAGAAATATGCTTCTGCGCGTTGTGGATGAATACTGGATGGATAATCTTGACGCTATGACAGAGCTTCGTCAGGGAATAAGGCTCCGCGCATACGCTCAGGTGAACCCTGTGGACGAGTATAAACGCGAAGGTCTTGAGATGTTTGAAGCTATGCAGAATGGCATAGATGAGGAGCTTGTGCGGAGACTGTTTACCGTGCGAATTATCAAAACCGCGCCGATAGAGCGCAAGAGTGTGGCGCGTAAAATAACCGAGGGCGCGGCAAATGTCGGTGGTGACAAGACTGTCAAACGTCAGCCGATACGCGCCGCGAAAAAGCCGGGACGCAATGACCCGTGTCCATGCGGCAAATGGAAAGCGGATGGCAGCAGACCGCTTAAATATAAGGAATGCTGCGGTAAAAACGATTAACAGGTGATTTCATGTTCTGTCAAATAACCCACTCAAACGGCGTTAGCGTCTTGGTTTCTTCTGTGATTCCCGCAACACACGGATTCACCACGAGACAGGGAGGCGTGAGTACCGGCATATACGAAAGTCTCAACCTCGGCACAAATCGCGGTGACGATGAGGTACACGTTCGTGAAAACTACCAAAGGCTCAAGGACGCGCTCTCGATAAGCGGCGGCTTCGTGTTTTCAAAACAGGTGCATGGTACAGTAGTTCGAGAGGCGGTACCGGCAGATGCGAAGGAACCTTATGAGTCTGTGGAGTACGAATGTGATGCTCTCATGACGGATGTACCGGAGCTGCCGCTCATAATCTTCATTGCCGATTGCGTACCGGTACTTTTATATGACCCGATACTCAAGGTTGCGGCGGCGGCTCATGCGGGCTGGCGCGGAACGGTTGGCGATATAGTCGGGAAAACTGTAAACGCGATGTCGGAGCGTTACGGCTGTGAGCCGAGAAATATATGCGGTGCTATCGGTCCCAGCATATGCCAAAGCTGCTTTGAGACTGATGCTGAGGTGCCTGATGCTGTGAGAGATGTTCTTGGAGACGCGGCAGAGCCGTTTATTACAGACGGGTACACAGAGGGAAAGTACCATGTTGACCTTAAAGGCGTGAACCGTGAGCTTTTAATACGCGCAGGGCTTGACACGCGGAATATTGATGTGACTTCGGACTGCACACGCTGTATGAATGAAAAGTACTGGTCGCACAGGTACACAGGCGGAAATCGCGGAAGTCAGGCGGCGGTTATTATGGTAAGAGGGTCGTGAAAGTGAGGAGAGCTTCAAGAATATTGATACTGCTGCTGGTTTTCGCGCTCATTCTCACCGGCTGTGAAGGCGTTGATGAGGAGGAATCTGAGGATGAAATTTTCGAGGGTTCTGACACGGAATTACAGAGCGTGGAACCGGAGAAAACTCCCGATTACGACACAGTATTCTCAATACCGTATCGTTCCGACAAGTCTCTGAACCCGTTTCTTTCAACGTACAGCCACAACCAGAACGTCGGAGGGCTGATGTTTGAGAGCCTGTTTGAACTTGATAACAAGCTCTCGCCAAAACCGGTGCTTGTCGAGGAATATTCAACGGATGATGGAATAACATACAATTTCACAGTCAAGCAGGGCGTATTGTTTCACAACGGCAGTACGATGACAGCGTCCGATGTCGCGTACTCGCTCAATATGGCAAAAAGTACTGACAAATTTGCTTCGCGGCTTTCCTGCGTAAGCTCAGTACAATCCACGGGTGAATACTCGCTGACAGTTACGCTTACAAGTGCTAATTATAATTTTCCCGCGTTGCTTGATACGCCGATAATTCAGTCAAATACAGTTGATGACTCGATCCCGGTCGGTACAGGTCCATATATGTACGATGGCGAGAAGCTGGTGCTGTTCTCAGGTTACAGGAGCGTGACGGGCAGCGGAGTACCGGAGGTTATTTATCTTCGTGAGGTAGCACAGAACGATATGGCGGAGTCTTTTCTGGGACGTGACATAGATGTACTCTCTGTTGATATGACGGGACTTAACTCCGTTGAAGTATACGCACTGCACGAGACAAGAACGTACAGCACTACAGATTTTCTATACGTTGGATTCAATGCCTCATATGGCAAAACATCCGTCCCTGAGATAAGACGCGCATTGTCGTATTTGATTGACCGAGACACGATATGCGGGGATATATATATGGGATACGTTGATAAGGCACCGCTGATTTTAAGCTCCACAACAGACGTATATGATCTTGCTTGGGAAGAGGACACAGAGTATTCTCGTGAGAGCTTTCTGACGGCGGCAGACAACCTTGGTATGGAGGACGCAAATCTTGACGGGTACTTGGAGTATAACGGCTCAACCATGTCGCTTGTTCTGATAGTGAACGAGGAGAGCGAGTACAAGAAGGCGGCGGCGGCAAGAATCGCGACTGACATGGAAAACATGGGCATAAAAATGGAAGTGCAGGAACTGCCGTGGGACGAATATGTCGAGGCATTGGAAACAGGTGCCTTCTCAATGTACATAGGCGAAGCGAAGCTGACAGCGGATTTTAATTTCTCAGAGCTTCTGACATCAGGCGGATCCTTGAACTATGGCGCGATAAGTGACACATCCTACGGCGAAATGAATACCGCGCTCTTAGCGGCAGGTACTATTGAGGAGCGCACGGAAGCGGCGAGGAGCTTCTGCGAGTATGTAAAAGAAAACGCGCCGATAGTGCCGATAGCGTACAAGCAGTATCAGGTATTGACACACATTGGAACAATAACAGGAGCAGTGCCAAGTCAAAGCAACATATTCTCAGGAGTTACAGGATGGAACTTTACAGGAATAAGCTCCTGATGTGTACGCGAAACGAAAAAGCCGCCGAAACCAACCGGTTTTGTTTCCGCAAATTCAGTGCATCCCACAATCTGTTTATACAGTCTGCGTGATTATAATACATGGCAAATATTGCGGTTTGCAGGTATATTTTACTCTCTTTCACCATTATAAGGGAGTAAATATACCCCGCCGCTCCGCCGTTTCAACACGCTGCGCTAAACACAAGCACCCACATATGTGCAATAGACAAGCCGCACCCCGCTGACAGCAGCCGTGTTTCGCAATTTTTCACTCAAAAAAATTAAAATTCCCCTTTACAAAATCAAATTACTTTGTTATAATACTGTTAATTCAATTTGAATACGCGCCCATAGCTCAGCTGGATAGAGTGTCAGACTCCGACTCTGAAGGTCGTGCGTTCGAATCGCATTGGGCGTGCCATGGGAAAGCCTTGAAATCTTACGGGATTTTGAGGCTTTCTCGCGAAATCCAAGGTAGGAATTAACAAGGGGATAAGTCATGGAAGAACATACCTCATTTTTTGACCCGAGACTTCAAACACCTCGTAACACAGCGGCGCAGATTGTTACCATTTTTGATTCCGGAAGACCACCGTTTACCCTGAACCTTGCGTCGTTTAACAAAACCTCTGTCTCCTTCGGACGCGATCCTGCAAACGACATCGTTCTTGAGTCTCAGCTGGTTTCACGCGCTAAACACGGCGAGTTTATATTGTCTAACGGTATGTGGTATATTTGCGACACCAAAAGCACGAATGGTATCATCTGCAACGAGGCGCGTATACAAAGCCGTGCTATTGCGGACGGTGACCTGTACCGTATTGACGGCACACAGGCTGTCGCGCCGGGGGTGCTGTTCGTTATTTCGTCATCAGGTTCATCAGACAAATGGCAGTCAATGCCTGTCGGCGGCGGTATATCAATCGGACGAAGTCAGGACTGCAATATTATTTTGCCGCACATAAGCGTTTCACTGCACCACGCCATTGTTGCACCTGACGGTGTCGGCGGATTTTGCGTTATCGATACAAACAGCACTAACGGCGTTATCGTAAACGGCAAACGTATTCAGGGCAGGGTACCGCTTCACGAGAAAGACGTTATCACTATTACAAACTCGCTTCTCATATTCTCCGGTCAGTCTGTTCATTATACCGGTGTTATGAGAAATGGCATTTCTGTCGATACACGCGATGTTGTTATTCTCAGAAAACAACGCGGCAAACAGTTCGTCACCTGCCAACAGGTGAGTCTCGATATACACCCCGGGGAGCTTGTGTCTATAATCGGCGGCTCCGGCGCGGGCAAATCAACGGTACTCAACGCTATGTGCGGGTACCTGTCTCCGGCAAGCGGCGCGGTTTATATTAACGGAATCGATTTATACAGGAACTTCGATTCACTCAAAAAAATCATCGGCTATGTGCCGCAGTCTGACATTGTGTACGATAACCTCACACTCTATGATATGCTTTCATACGCCGCTAAACTGCGGCTGCCGCCGGACGTTTCATCTCAGGATCGTGAAGCGGCTATTACCAGAGCAATCGCGACAGTCGAGCTTAACGACAAACGTGACGCGCTGATTGGCAACCTCTCAGGTGGTCAGAGAAAACGCGCCAGCATCGCCGTAGAGCTGTTGTCTGACCCAAATCTGCTGTTCCTCGATGAGCCTGCATCAGGTCTTGATCCGGGTACCGAACGGAGTCTCATGCACTCACTGCGTCAGATGGCTGATAAGGGCAAAACTGTCATTCTCGTAACACACAGCACACTCCAGCTACAGCTATGCGACAAAATAGTGTTCATGGGCAAGGGAGGGTATCTCTGCTTCTGCGGTTCGTACAGAGAAGCACTGCAGTTCTTCGGCGTGAATGACATAGTCGATGTATATAACATGATTACAAGCGACGCTAAACTCTGGGCGGAACGGTACAAACAGCAGTCGATTCACTCACCGCTCACAAGAACACCTATAGAGGGTGTCGTGCGTAAAAAAGAGAGTATGCTCAAGCAGTTCGGTGTACTCTGCTCAAGATATTTCAAACTCATATTCAACGACAAACAGCGGCTCATTATGCTCATGGCACAGGCACCGCTGCTGGCAGTGCTTATTTCACTCGTTGCGGACGGGGAACAATTTGAACAGTACGAAACCACCAAGAGTCTGCTTTTTGCGTTGTCATGCTGTGCGTTCTGGATCGGTATGCTCAACGCTATTCAGGAAATATGCAAGGAGCGTACAATTCTCAAACGCGAGTACATGACCGGACTGCGGTTAAGCTCATACATACTCTCAAAACTCACTGTTCTCGGTGTGCTTTGCGCGATACAATCGCTTATGCTGTCAGGAGTATTCTGTCTGCTTGTTGGTATGCCGGAGGATGGCGTTATAATGCCCGTATTCGCTGAAATGTATATTACTACATTCCTCACAGCCCTCGCGTCGGTCGGTATGGGTCTTTTCGTTTCGTCACTCTTCAAAAACCCTGACAGAGCTATGACCGTCGCGCCTATTCTGCTGCTGCCGCAAATACTGTTCTGCGGTATTATATTCAAACTTGAGGGCGCGTCGGAGTATATCTCTTATATCGCTGTCTGCCGGTTCAGCATGGAGAGCTACGGCACTATCGCGAACCTCAACGACTTGGAACTCAAAATGCAGGTCGAGAAGCCGGATATGGCTTCTATGATACCGCACGATGCGGAGAGCTTCTTTAAATATACTCCCGAACACCTTGTCTCTTCGTGGCTTATCCTTATTATATATACCATCGTGTTCATCGTTGTGTCATGGGCGGCACTGCAAAGTATCAAAGACGACAACGCATAAACCCGCATACATTGTTAAGTACCGCGCCTATTCTTGCTTCGGACGCGGTACTTTTGGTATATTCATAACCTTGTATATTTATTGAGAAAGGAAGATGTAAAATGCTATCAACCCCCTTTAACACAGGCTGGACTTGCAGACACGCGGGAGACAACGCACCCGGCAAGCCCGTAACCATACCACACGACGCGGCACTCTCCGAACCGCGCTCACCAACTGCGGCGGGCGGTGTCAACACGGGCTGGTATGAGGCGTTCGATTACATCTATGAGAAGACATTCACACCGGAACCCGCATGGAAAAACAAGAAGCTGCTGCTCGAATTTGAGGGAGTGTATCGTGCGGCGGAAGTGTCGCTCAACGGGGAACTGCTCTGTATACGCCCATACGGTTATACAAATTTCTACGTTGATCTTACCGACAAGCTCAGAGACGGCGAAAACACCCTCACAGTCATAGCGCGAAACGCCGATCAGCCTAATTCGCGCTGGTACTCAGGAGCTGGAATATATCGTCCTGTAAATCTATGGATTTCGGATAAGGAATATATTAAGGTAAACGGTCTTAAAATCCGCACACTCACACTCGACCCGCCAACTGTCGAAATCAAAGTCGCTACAGTCGGGAGCGGGCTGGTGAGACTCTCAATACTTGACAACGGCAAAACCATCGCGTCGGTATCGGACAAGAGCGATGGCAGCGTCACATTTGAGCTTGAAGTGCCGGATGCAAAGCCTTGGAGTACACGTTCGCCAAAGCTCTATACCTGCCGCGCTGAGTTTGCGGGTGACGTTGCTGAATCAACATTCGGGTTCCGCACTATCGAATGGGGCAAACACGGGTTCAAAATCAACGGCAAACGCTATCTTATACAAGGTGCCTGTATACATCACGATAACGGACTTCTCGGCGCGGTGTGTGACCCTGATGCCGTTGAACGCAAGGTACGCCTGCTCAAAGAGAACGGCTACAACGCCGTTCGTTCAGCACACAACCCATGCTCCAAAGCACTGCTCAACGCCTGCGACAGACAGGGTATGCTCATCATGGACGAGTATATTGACCACTGGTACATTCACAAAACAGCGCACGATTATGTTGACTACTTTGAGGACTGGTGGGAAACTGACATTGCCGACATGATAGATAAAGACTACAACCACCCGTCAGTCGTTATATACTCCACCGGCAACGAAGTCGGCGAGACTGCACAGAAACGCGGCATCGAGCTTGCAAAAACACTCACAGAGTACATACACTCGCTTGACAGCACACGCCCCGTCACCTGTGGCATCAATATCTTCTTCAACTTCCTCACTTCTATCGGCGTGGGACAGTACAGCGATGAAAAAGCCCGTAAAGAAGCGGAACGCGCCGAGAAGCTCAAAGCCGAGGGAAAAACCGAGCTGCCAAACGAACGCTCAACCGGCAGCAAGTTCTTTAACGACATGGCGGGGATTCTGGGCGATGAGTTCATGAAACGCGGAGCAACTATTCCGCCGTGCGACTGGGCAACAAAGAAAGCGTTCGCAAATATGGACATAGCGGGTTATAATTACGGCATATACCGCTACAAACACGACCTCAAAAAATATCCCGACAGGCTCATTCTCGGCTCTGAAACATTCTGCAACGATGCTTACAAGTTCAGAGAGCTTGCGAAGAAAGAGGCTCGTCTCGTCGGAGACTTTGTGTGGGCAGGGATGGACTATCTCGGAGAAGTCGGTGTCGGCTCATGGGAGTACAGCGAGTACGCCAAACGATTCGACAGCGGGTACGGCTGGGTATCGGCAGGTTCCGGAAGAATCGACCTCACCGGCAAACCGCTTGGAGAAGCACTCTACACTAAGGTTGCGCTGGAACGCGACACGGGACCGTTTATCGCGGTGCGCCCTGTGTGCTTCGCGGGGGAGAAGCACAGTCCTTCGGCGTGGAAAATGACAGACGCAATGCCAAGCTGGTCATGGAGCGGGTGCGAGGGAAAAATCGCGGAAGTCGAGGTGTACGCACGAGCCGACAGGGTTTGTCTCACGCTCAACGGCAAAATAGTCGGGGAGGAGAAAGCAAAAAACGACTGCATCTTTAAATTCAAAGTACCATACGAGAGCGGAACACTCGAAGCTGTAGCGTTCGATACTGCCGGTATGGAAATCGGTCGCAGCACACTCAAAACAGCGGGGGAGTCCACAATAATCACAGCGGAGCCGGAGACGGAAACCATCGCGCCCGGACACCTCCTCTACATAAGACTTCGCTACACAGATACAAACGGCATAACAAAGCCTATGGAACGCGGAACGCTTAAAGCCGATGTCACCGGTGGCACACTCCTTGCGCTCGGTAATGCCTGCCCGTATAACGAACGAGGATACCTCACCAACGAAACTGACACCTACTACGGAGAAGCTCTTGCCATTATCAGAGCGGGAGACAGCGACAGCGTTACACTCAACATCACTGATGACTCAGCATCCGCGACAGCGACTGTAGCTGTTGCCGCAGACATGATATAATTACACCCATTTTATGTTAATAATACGCAAACGCGGAACTCACACGCCGGAGTTCCGCGTTTTTTTGTTAATTTTGTCGGTTTTTGTTTCAAAAACATCGAATTATATGTTAGAATTGCGCTAAATCAAATTGCAAAATATATTTGAGGTGTAAAAGATGTCAAACAAAGTTTATGGATACATTCGCGTCAGCACAAAAGAGCAAAACGAAGATAGACAGCTAATGGCGATGAGGGAGATTCAGGTGCCGGAGCGCAATATCTACATGGATAAGCAATCGGGCAAAGACTTTGAGCGCAGGAACTACAAACGACTTGTGCAGAGACTGCATGAAAACGACCTTCTGTACATCAAGAGTATAGACAGGCTCGGCAGAGATTACGAGGAGATACAGGTGCAGTGGAGACTGCTCACAAAGGAGAAAGGGGTGGACATCTGCGTCATAGATATGCCGCTTCTTGACACGAGACGCGGAAAAGATCTCGTGGGAACTTTTTTGGCGGATATAGTGCTTCAGGTATTGTCTTTTGTCGCGGAAAACGAGCGAGAGAACATCAGGCAGAGACAAAAAGAGGGAATTGAAGCGGCAAAAATGCGCGGTGTGAAGCTCGGAAGACCTCGAAATCCTCTCCCTGAAACCTTCGAAAAAGTTTATAAAATGTGGGAATCGGGCGAAATATCAGCGGTCAAGGCGGCTGATATGTTAGATATGCCGCTTTCCACCTTTCGATACAGGGCTTTGGCGCGCAAAAAAGAAACCGCGACCTGAAGCCACGGGGGGTGGCGAAAAAGTATA
>CAZKLU010000003.1:0-64174 GCA_964553775.1 uncultured Oscillospiraceae bacterium
TAGGAGGTTCCACGGATGAAAATTGACAGAAAAACAATAATCTGGATAGTCAGCGCGGCGGCGTTTGTCGCGACAGCGGTGTCGCTTGCCATCGTTTTCCGCAAACAGATATGCGAGTTTTGCGGGAATATCAAAACGAAGCTTTTCGGTTCGAAGCCGAATTTCACCCCTGAGGAAGTCGAGGACTTCGCCGATATATAGCGGCGCGTCCCCCAATAAAGCGAACGAACCGGCACAGGTTTTGAGACTGTGCCGGTTTTTGCTATGCGTGTGAGTTACCAATATATGGTGCAGTTGCTGAACTGGTCGCCGTAAGTGTTAAGAAATGCGTCCTTTGTCTCGGCACTTATGTTGTTGTCGTGCAAGCTCAACTCTTCCAAATTTGTGAGTGACGCGAGCGGTGTCAGGTCGTTTATGTTGTTGCTACCTAAAGACAGTGATTCCAGATTCGTGAGCGACGCGAGCGGTGTCAGGTCGCTTATATTGTTATCGCCTAAACCCAACGATTCCAAATTAGTAAATGATGTGAGCGAGGAAATGTTGCTTATTTCATTGCCAGCCAAGTCAAGTAGCTCCAAATTAGTAAGCGGTGGGAGCGAGGAAATGTCGCTTATTTCAATGAATCTCAAGTCAAGTATTCTTAAGTTAATGAGTGACGCAAGCGGTGTTAAGTCGCTTATGATATTTCTGTACAAGTACAACGATTCCAGATTCGTGAGCGATGCAAGCGGGGTTATATCACTTATGCTATTGTCGTGCAAGCCCAGCTCTTCCAAATTTGTGAGTGACGCAAGCGGGGTTAGGTCGCTTATATTATTATTGCCTAAGCCCAGATGTTTCAGATTCATGAGCGATGCAAGCGGGGTCAGATCGGATATATTGTTGTCACCCAAATACAGTGATTGCAAATTAGTAAGTGACGCGAGAGAGGTCAGGTCGCTTATGTTGGTGCTAGTTAAGCGCAATATTTCCAAATCATGCAAAGATTCAAGAGGGGATAAGTCTTTTATAAGATTGAGTGATAAACTCAACTCTTTCAAACCGGATAACGATGCAAGCGGGGTAAGATCCAAAGCTGCTGTGCTGTTGCCGGTCAAGGACAGCGTTTCCAGATTTGTAAGCGATGTGAGTGAGGTCAAGTCACTTATACGGTTGTAATCTATGTTCAGATATTTCAGGTTAGTCAGCGACTCAAGAGAGGATATATCGCTTATGTTGTTGCTGTCTAAATTCAGTGTTTCCAAATTTGTAAACAACGCAAGCGGGGTTATGTCAGTTATTCCTTTGTCAGATAAATCCAATTCCGTCACGTCCGTGGAATAGGTTTCTCCTCCGATCTCCACGGTTTTCGACATCTCGTCAGTTCCCTCTGCCTCGTTCTGGTTTTGAGTACCCCACACTATATCGCACCCACTGAACCTGTCGCCGTAGGTGTCAAGAAATGCGTTCTTTGTCTCATCGCTTATGTTGTTGTTGCTTAAACTTAAATATGTTAGATTAGTAAGTTCTGCAAGCGGGGTTAGGTCGCTTATGCTATTGTTACTTAAAACCAAACTTGTTAGATTAGTAAGCTCCGTAAGAGGTGTTATATCAGATATGTTGTTGTTGCTCAAGCTCAAACCCGCCAGATTTGTAAGCGATGTGAGCGGGGTTATGTTGCTTATGTTGTTGCCGTACAAATACAGATATTCCAAATTTGTGAGTGACGCAAGAGAGGTTAGGTCGCTTATGATATTGCTATTCAAGTTCAGTGATTCCAGATTAGTGAGTGACGCAAGAGGGGCTAGGTCACTTATGTTGTTGCTGTACAAGTTCAGCGATTGCAAATTAGTAAGCGATGCAAGAGGGGTCAGATCGCTTATATTGTTGCCGCTCAAGTTCAGCGTTTCCAAATTTGTAAACGATGCAAGCGGGGTTATGTCAGTTATTTTCTGGTCAGATAAATACAATTCAATCGCGTCCGTTGAATAGCTCTTCCCGCCAATCTCCACAGTTTTTGGCGCATCTGTGCTATCGTTTGTTTCATCGGTGTTGTCCGTTCCCTCTGTTCCTCCGTCTGCCGCGGTTCCAACCTTATTTTGGACATTTTTATCGTCTTGCCATGTCACAACCACTACCGCAACCACTGCAATTACCACCAGTACCGCCGCCGCTATTGCCGCAATCAGTTTAACCGGAGGGGACTTCTTTTTGTCTGACGATGTTGTTCGTTGTTCATCTGCCGTGACGCTTTTAACACCAAAGCTTTCTGCTTTAAGCGATTCGTGCGTCTCTGGCTTTGCGGTGCGGTTGAGCGGTCTGACGGTTTGATCCTTACCGCGTTTCAGTTTGGAGCCGCCCTTTTCTTTCCATGTTTTACCCTCATAAAGCTCACCGTGCAAATCCTGCATAGTCTGCGTTCTGTCCTGCACCCTCACCGCCATACCGTGCATTATCGCGGCTTCGACTTTTTTTGAAATTTTCACGCCCAGCTCAGACGGCAGCTTCAATATGTCGTTATCCAATCTCGTAACGGCACGTTCCGGAGCTTTCCCCACAAGGCAATAGTACATCGTCGCGCAAAGAGCGTATACATCTGTCCATGATCCCTGATCATGAGCTGTGTACTGCTCTATTGGCGCGAATCCGTGCTTGAGCATCACAGTCATTGTGTGAGAACCCTCAATATCTCTCGCGCAGCCGAAATCCATCAGCTTGACCTTACCGTTTTTAAGAAGCATAATGTTATCGGGGCTGATGTCACGGTGTATAATTCCGGCATCGTGAACCTTGCCAAGAGCGATTACTATAGGCTCAATGAGCGGCAGAAGCTCCTCCGGTGTCATTATGTGGTTATGCACTATCTCGCGCAACGTATCGCCGCGAAGATATTCCATCACAATATAAGCCGTGTTGTTAAGTGAAAAGAAGTCGATAACCCTGACAATTTCGGGAATCTCATAGAATTTTGCGAGTGTTCTCGTCTCATCAAGAAAGCCCGATTTACCCTTTTCAAAAAACTGTTTGCCATCTCTTGAAAAGCAGGTGACTTCCTGTGAAACGGTCGTGTCTCTCTGAACGAACGAAGTTGGAAAATATTCCTTGATTGCAACGCAAATATTCAGTTGTGTATCAAGTCCGAGATATGTAATTCCAAATCCGCCCTCACCGAGAACCCGTCCAAGAATGTATCGTCCGTGAAGCTCCGTTCCGGGTAGCAAATGATTCGGCATAGGCGTGTAGCTCATAATATTCGTCCCGCACATCGGACAGAATTTACCTGATGGTATCGGAGTCATGCAGTATGGACAATAAATCATAGTAGTCACTCCCTGATATGGTTTTGAAATCTGTAACCTCTCCGGCATTGCCTGTTATGCTATGAACATTTTAACATATAATAATCCTCGTTTCAAGTCTTTTCGATACATTTCATGTTTTTGAAGATAGAAAAACAGCCCTCATCGGAAAGTGAATGAGAAGCAGACAGATTGCATCAAATCATTTCAGTCTTTTCAAAGAACCTGCACGTTCCACCGACTGCTGCGGCTGTGTCGAACAGAAATAACCCTCCTTTGGCAAAAAGCGGTTCTCTTTTCCATTTTGTCGGTTAAGCAGTGATTTTTGCGCTTTACCCTGTGAGCGGGAAAACGCAGTCACAAATGTAATAATTTGTTAATTGTCCTGCCCCTAAAATTTGCGGGAAAACAAAAATGCCGCCACGAAGGCGGCAATTCACGTCAACCCATTGGTCGGCAAGAGACTATTTCGGCGGTGACTGAACGATTAAGGTGCGTCAAGCAGATGTTCCTTCCTGCGTCTCTACATCAATTTCCGGTATTTCATCGCCGTTGATTATTTCTGCATAGCGAATCATGACAGTCGCTACCTGTGCGCGGGTAGTTGTGCTTGTTGGCTCAAGCGTTGTTTCGGTCACGCCGTTGACTATACCATTTGAAACAGCCCACGCGAACGCGTTCAGACAAATTTCAGTGATTTCACTGCTGTCGGAAAACGCTTCAAGTACCGTCACATCAGTCTCCGGTGCTCCCGCAAGCTCGTAAAGCGAATAGACAAGACGCTCACGAGTGAGATCCTCATTTGGACCGAAGCTGCCATCGGAACGTCCCGAAATAAGTCCCTGCGAAACTGCCCAGCTAACCGAAGTATAGAACCAGTTTTCCGGCTTTACATCCGAAAAGTTTGTGATTGCTGTTGCGTCTTCACCTTTATAATTATAAAGTATCTGACAAATCTCAGCGCGGGTCACAGAACCATTTGGATGATAAGTACCATCATCGTAGCCTTTTACAAAGCCAAGCTCCGCAGCCTGCATGACGTTCTTATAGAACCAGTTTTTGTATGTAACATCGCTGAATGTTTTTGCGGAGATGCCGGTTGTCTTATAAGCACCTCGCGATGTCACAGTTTCGCTCTCAGGGTTTGTTGTAATGAAGCCTGCAAAAGCGGCGGTCGTGGGCACGGTGACAGCGATCGCGGTGACGAGGATAAATATTGCAAATCGTTTCGTTTGTATCACTCCTTTCCTTGTCTAAAGCCTATTATACTAAACTGCGCTCTGAAAGTCAAGAAACATTGTGTTACACTCTTCAGGAATCAATTTCCAGTTAAATATTGAAAAATCCGTCCGATTCTAAAGGAACCGGACGGACACATTTTGGTTGCGGGGGAAGGATTCGAACCAACGACCTTCGGGTTATGAGCCCGACGAGCTACCAACTGCTCCACCCCGCGATATGCAATCTTCCAACGGATAATATTGTATCACACAGCGGTTTGTTTGTCAAGTGGTTTTTTTAGTTCATTTATATAAGTCTGTGCTGATTTTTGCTTATAAATTGGTGAAATTGCCGTCATATAAGCCGTTCTAAACATAATTATCCAAAATTCTCCACGTTCCTGTAAGCTTCTCAAACGACCATGCGGCGTTCGCCGGACTTGTAGATGGAAGTTTTACCGCTTGTATTCCTGTTATTGGAAGTATGAACCGTGAGTACAGTCGGTGAGCCGTGCCGCCGTTTGTGAATATACGTTCAATTTTGGCAGCACGAAGTATGGGACGAATATCATTTGCAACGGTGTTTCTTATTGAACTGTCATTGGAGCCTTCAATGTCACATTCGGCAATAACATCCCAGAGCGCGATTGACATAGACAACAGAAACTCCGTCTTGCCTTCAACGCTATCAGGAACATCGCGGTGAAAGATCTCGCTCAAAACGTTCCAGAACCTATTGCGTGGGTTGCCGTAGTAAAAGCTGTTCTCCCGTGAAAGTACGGACGGAAGACTTCCAAGTATCAAAATACGCGAGTTCTCATCATATATCGGCGCAAACGGATGCTTAATGTGCGTATATTCCACAGCCATTCTCCCCTTTATTAAAGTGTATTCTTTATATGTTCTCCTGATATGTACCGAAAAAGTGCGTATATCTATATTATCACAAAACTCCCCGTTACGCAAGAGCCGTTCAGATTTTGTCATTCCGCTGAATAATTTGCTCAATGAACTTGCAAATTTCATGTTTTATTTTTTTAATTTTCTGTTGACTAAATCATTAAAGTATTGTATAATAAAAGCGCGGGGGAAAATGGGTTCCCATTTCCCCCGTTTTTGGCTTATTTTGTCTGGAGCGGTATGGTGCAAGACACCGCTTTCCGGCAATAAAGGCGTGAATAAACCTTGGGAGGTTATATAAAAATGAATTTTGGGAAAAAACTTCTTGCACTGATGCTGGTTCTAACAATGGTGTTGGGATTGGCAGCCTGCGGCTCTGAATCGGATACGACAGACGGAACGCAGGACACTACGGGAACAGACACAACGGATTCGACAGACAGCAATAACACTTCCTCCGATACATCCACCGACAGCAACGCTACTTATACTTATACCTACACCGATTCCTGCCCCAGCACATGGAGCCCCACAGACTGGCAAAATGCCAACGAGGGTGACGTTATAGTCTACACGTTCACGCCGCTTTGGGAGTTTATGATGAACGATACGAAGGACGGCTATGAAATCGTTCCTTCAGCGGCAATCGGTATGCCCGTTGACGTTACAGCGGACTTTGCCGGAAACGAAGTCTATAACATTCCCGCCGATGCTACAGAGGGCTACGCATGGCAGGTTGAGCTGAACCCCGAAGTAAGCTGGGAGGACGGCACACCGATTACCGCTGATGACTACGTTTACTCTCTGCAGCAGTTTCTGAACCCCGATATGAGCAACTTCCGTGCCTCATACTTCTATGCCGGAAGTGCCGCGTTCGCGAACGCCCAGGCTTATTACAACAGCAAGAGAGCCGGAGAAGTTGGCTTCGTTACGACACTTGGCGAACTCGGCTATTCAACTGTTGAAGAGGCTGAGGCTGATGGGTACACCGAGTTCGGCGTCGATTTGGACGGCTTCTGGGGAATCGTTGAAGCCGGTGTCGTTTCGATAACCGACGAAACTGAATACCGCGATACAGCCATTGAGGACGAGAACGATGCCGAGGCTTATGTGTCCGGTAAATATGTCTATGATAACTATCTCGCCCCCGGTATGTCTTACGAATCGTACACGCCCGACTATGTTTATGTCGGATCTGTTTTAGAGGGCGCGACATGGGATGAGGTCGGTCTTATCAAGAACGGCGATTATTCTCTTACATTTATCATGCTCTACCCTAACTCCGAATTTAATTTCATCTATAATATGTCCGCCTTCTATCTTCTCAAAGAAGACCTTTACGAGGCTAACAAGCAGCAGACAGGCGATATTATAAAATCCTCATATGGCACCTCCGCTGACAAGTATATGTCATACGGTCCTTATAAAGTTGCCACTTTTCAGGAAGACAAGGAAATGACACTCACCAAAAACGAGAACTGGTTCGGCTACACCTCCGACATATACGAGGGCAAGTACCAAACCACGGACATCGTTATCGAGTACATTAACGAACATTCTACCGCGCTCAATCTCTTCCTCCAAGGCAACCTTTCCAGCGTAAGTCTTAACAGTGATGACATAGAAATTTACGGCAGCAGTGACTATGTATATTACACACCGCAAAGCTACGCCTATCACTACTCTTATAATACAGATATTGACAGTTTGAAGGCTGAAGAGACACCGGGCGAGAACCGCAGCATACTGGCTTATAAGGATTTCCGTGAAGCTATCACATGGGCTATCGACCGCAACGACTATGTTTCGTCACTCACGGGCGCGTCCGAAGTTGGCTTTGGACTTCTGACAAAGGTGTATGTCTGTGACCCTGACACCGGTGAGCTTTACCGCGATAACGAGTATGCGAAAGCGGCACTGTGTGAAGTATACGGAGCCAGCGATGAGAGCGAGATAACAGGTTATGACAAGGAAAGGGCTACCGCGCTATTCCAGTCCGCCTATGATCAATGCCTTGCCGATGGCAATATCTCTGAAACTGATCAGGTTACATTAGACTTCCACACCTACAACTCCGATACACAGTCCGTCAGGAGAGTCAACTTCCTTCAGGAATCCATAAACGCGGCTACAGTTGGAACAGATCTTGAGGGTCGTATTACAATCAATCAAGTTGAAGACCCCGATTACTACGACAACATGAAAAACGGTCTTGTCGATATTACCGTTGCCGCATGGGGCGGCGCGGAGATGGATCCGTATTCAATAATGGAGTGCTACTGCTCAGATACGCTGCTCGATGAGTACGGTTTCGATCCTTACACCGAGGAAGCAACTATTACAGTAAACGGCGAGGAGCTTACAAAGACGCTCAATGAGTGGTACGCGGCTCTCTGTCAGGGTGAGTATGTCAACGCCCCGACTGACACAAAGAACCAGATTCTTGCTGGTATGGAGTGTGCTCTTCTTAAGACGTATTTCGTGTCACCTATATATTACAGCACGAATGCGGATCTCTATGAGCAAAGAATCGTTCTTGAGAGCGATGAGTATGTCAATGTTCTCGTTGAGTTTGGCGGTATCATGGGCTTGACGTACACCATGAACGACGAGGAATGGGCAGCTTACTGCGCTGAAAATAACAACCAACTGACATACTAAACTGCGATTTAAGATCGGAATGCCGTCAAATTACGGTGAACGGCAAAATAGTCTCCGTTTACCGTAAGTTTAAATCGACTGCGAGGCACGGCGGCCCTTTGCGGCTGTTGTGCCTTGTGTTATAGGCATTCGGACGCTTGCGTAGAAATTACGGAAAGGCGTAAAAAATGGCTAAATATATAGTAAAACGTATTGTATTGATGTTTGTCAGTATGTTTATCATAATGACAATGCTGTTTATACTGATTCGTCTGCTGCCTAACCCCGTAATCGCGGTTCAGGGCGGTATGCAGCAGGCACTTGAAGAAATGCGCGATGCTTGGGGGTACAATGAACCGCTTATTGTACAGTATGGCGTATTTCTGAAGAAGGTTTTTACACAGTGGGATTGGGGCTTCTGCACAACAATAGGGACATTTCTAACTCCGGTTACATCGTATCTCGCGAGCAAACTCCCCGCGACGGTGTATATAAACGTTATATCAATAGTTTTTTCAATTCCGCTTGGAATACTGTTCGGTATTGTCGCGGCGGTTTTTAAGAACAAATGGCAGGATCAGATTATCAACGTATTTATAATGATATTCATCTCTGTACCATCCTTTGTATATGCGTTTTTGCTTCAATATATCGTCGGCTTCAAGCTCGGCTTGGCACCGCTCGTTATGAATAGCGGAAACGATTACTTCTCGTGGTCGATGTTCCATTCAGCTATCATGCCTATTTTGGCGATGTCATTCGGCACAATAGCGGGAGATATGAGACTTGTACGCGCAGAACTTACAGAGACACTCGGCAGCGAGTATATGCTGCTTGCGAGAACAAAAGGACTTACACGCAGACAGGCGACTATGCGCCACGCACTCCGCAACTCAATGGTGCCGCTCCTGCCGACGTTCATGTCTGACGTTATATACGTTATCAGCGGTTCGCTCATAATTGAACAGATTTTCGCCGTACCCGGCATAGGCAAAACGTACCTGCTGTCAATCTCGAACCGCGACTACAGCGTGTTCATGGCAATCAGTATGTTTTATGTGGCGATAGGTCTTGCGGCGGGGCTGCTGTTTGATTTAAGCTATGGAATTATTGACCCGCGCATTCGCATGGGAGGAGGCAAGACAAATGAACTCTGACATGGATAACACAACCTATGAACCGATTCCAAAGGAAAAATTTCAATTTGTCCAGAAGGATGTTAAGCTGCACGACAAGGAGCTTGTTACAAAACCGATAGGGTATTTTCAAGACGCTATGCGGAGGTTCGCGCATAACAAGGGTTCTGTTGTGTGTGCTATTATCCTCGCTATTTTGGTTGTCTATGCCATATTCGCGCCGATACTCTCAAAATACGAACCGTCAGAAAAGGACGCTTACTACGCCTACGCTCTGCCGAAGCTCACTACAAAATTTGATTTAGGCTTCTGGAACGGCTGCTCAACACAGGAGATGAACCAGCAGACTTACGATTACTACTCTAACATTCCGGGTGCAATCGCTAAGGTTATCGATGTCTATGAGCAGAACGTAGCGGGAAGAGAACAGACCATTTACAAGGTGTCTCTCGATTCTTACAAAAAAGTCGGATATATCTATGTGCTTCTCTCTCCATCGGAGTATCAGGAGATTCTTGACTATGAGGAAAGCTCCGGTAATCAGCTCCTGTACCCTATGATAAATGAAAATGAAATCAAGAACCGTGCCTATCAAAACGACGCAAACGCCTGGTTTCTCACCAACCAAAAGGGCGTAGCTCAGCTTGACGATGACGGCAACGTTCAAAATATCTTTTTGACCGATGAATCAACTGAGGATGGCTACGCTTACTATCAGACGAAAGCTGACGGAACACAGATAAAAGTTCGCGTTCTTTATTACGACTGGTACGTCTACAAAAACGGTTATGAACCATGTTTCCCATTCGGAGCCGATGAATACGGTTACAGTATTTTCAGCCGTTTGGCAACAGGCGCGAGATTGTCGCTGACACTTTCAATCTCGGCGGCTCTTGTCAACCTCGTTCTCGGTATAATAATCGGAGCGTTGGAAGGCTACTACGGTGGAACATTCGACCTTGTACTTGAACGTATAAAAGATATTCTGTGGGAAATTCCGACCCTTGTATTTATGACACTCTTCCAGATGTATCTATCCAAAAAGCTCGGTTCACTATTTGCGATGTTCATGTGCTTCATCTTCTTTGGCTGGATAGGCACATCGTCAACTGTTCGCGCACAGTTCTACCGCTTCAAGGGTCAGGAGTACGTCATGGCGGCAAGAACACTCGGTGCGAAAGACAGCAGACTGATTTTCCGTCACATTCTTCCGAACGCCTCCGGATTTATCATAACAGCGTCTGTTCTGACAATCCCGGGAATTATATTCTCGGAGGCTACTTACTCGTATCTCGGCATTGTCAATCTGCAATCCTCAACGCTCACATCAGTCGGAACAATGCTTGAGAATGGGCAGGCGGCACTTTCAACGTATCCTCACTGCGTATTCTTCCCTGCTATATTCCTCTCTATATTGCTTATATGCTTCAACATCTTTGGTAACGGACTGCGTGACGCATTTAACCCGTCACTGCGTGGAGCGGAGGAATAAGCAATGAGTAAAGCATTACAGGTTAAAAATTTGCAGGTGTCATTCAAAACAAACAACGGAACCGTGAAAGCCGTCCGTGACATAAGCTTTGACTTGGAAAAGGGCGAAACACTCTGCATTGTGGGAGAATCAGGTTCCGGCAAGTCGGTCACGGCAAAGGCTATTCTGGGCATTCTTGCTGCCAACAGTATTGTTGAGGGCGGCGAGATTCTGTATAACGGCAGGGATCTGCTAAAGACATCGGAAAAGGACTTCAACAGAATACGCGGTAACGATATAACGATGATATTTCAGGATCCCATGTCCTCGCTCGACCCTATCATGCGTATAGGCAAACAGATGACTGAAGCAACCATTCTGAACGGCAAAACAAACCGCAAGAACGCAAAAAAGCGTTTTTCGCAGGGGCTAAAGCAGCTAAAAAAAGAACTTATCGATGCGGGATGTCCTGAGCGTGAGGTTTTGAAGCAGCTCACGGCGTTTTCGAAGCTCGCGAAGGATGGCGGAAAACGCAAGAAGACCTACACGACTGCCCGTGAATATGCCGAGTCCGCTATCATCACGATAGAACGCACCGAGGTTGATTTATTCGGTGACAGTGATAAGCTCGTTCGCAAGGATTTTAATGAACTTAGAATAAAACTGGGAAAAGCAACTGACGAAGCGTTTTTGAAAAAGGACGATCCCACGCTTACGGATTTCGTTCAGCGTGTCGCGAAACTGGAGCAGGAATATACAGCAAAGGACAAAACAACAGCTCAAAGCGTTTTGGCTGACGGCAAAAAATTTCTAAATATGACGCTTGAAAAAGAAATGCCAAATTTCTATGAGGATGATGAGTTTCTTCCCGCTCTGCTGCAAAATGTTGAGAAAGTCTCCCCCGGTAAAGCGCAGAAACGGTTGAAAAACCTGGAAAACGAAGCGTTTGACATGGTGAACGAGGTCACAAAACAAATGGCGTATGATAAGGCAATACGCATCATGGAGGATGTTGGCATAAAAGAACCGGAAAAGCGGTTCAAACAGTACCCGTTCGAGTTCTCCGGTGGTATGCGTCAACGTATTGTTATCGCCATTGCTATTGCGGCAAATCCCGATATATTGATTTGTGACGAGCCGACAACAGCACTTGACGTTACGATTCAGGCACAGATTTTGGAGCTTATCAACGACATTAAGCGCAAACGCAAATTAAGCGTAATTTTTATCACGCACGACCTTGGTGTTGTCGCAAACATGGCGGATAAAGTAGCGGTAATGTATGCCGGTAAAATTGTCGAATACGGAACGGCTGACGATGTTTTCTATGAACCCGCTCATCCGTATACATGGGCTTTGCTTGCGTCAATGCCGGATCTTGACACAAAAGAAAAGTTAGAGGCAATCCCCGGTACGCCGCCCAACATGATATTCCCGCCAAAGGGTGACGCTTTTGCCGAACGCAACCAATACGCTATGCAAATAGACTTTGAGCGTCAGCCGCCGATGTTCAAGATTTCTGATACACACTGCGCGGCAACGTGGCTTCTGCACCCTGACGCTCCGAAAGTTGAACCGCCGAAAACCGTTACAGATCGTATTGCGAGGATGAAAGAACTGGAGGCATCAGCAGATGCGTAATCAAACAACTACACCGAAAAAAGAGTCGGAGAGCGAAATAGTGCTTGATGTCCGTCACCTGAAACAGTATTTTGGAAAGAACGATTTCAAGGCTGTTGATGATGTAAGCTTCTTCATCAAAAAAGGAGAAGTGTTCGGGCTTGTGGGAGAGTCCGGCTGTGGAAAGACAACTACAGGACGCTCAATCATAAGGCTATACAACATCACCTCCGGCGATGTGTACTTTAAGGGCAGGCGCATAGCCGCAGGCACACGTTCATACACAGACGCGATTGAGGCTGAAAAGAAAGCGTCAGCCGCTCGAATGTCAGAGCTGAAAAAGCGCGGTGACAAAGACGGCGCGAACCGCGAAAAAGCACACCTTGACTCTTTTATTAAAGAGCAGAAAGCCGCTATTGCCTCGGCAAAAAACGACCAGAAAAAAGCGGATAAGGAGAAGCTCTCCACAAAAATGCAGATGATTTTCCAAGATCCTATAGCATCGTTGAATCCGCGAATGACAGTAAGAGAAATTATTGCTGAAGGTCTGCGTATTCAGGGAATCAGGGACGAGAAGTATATTGACGAAAAGGTGTACCAAATGCTGGAGACTGTTGGTCTTGTGCGGGAACACGCCGAGCGGTATCCTCACGAATTTTCCGGCGGTCAGCGTCAAAGGATTGGTATAGCCCGTGCGATTATCATGAATCCAGACCTCATCATTGCCGATGAGCCGATAAGTGCTCTGGATGTTTCGATTCAGGCACAGGTTATAAATCTTCTGAACGATCTCCGTGACCAAATGGGACTTACTATCATGTTTATCGCGCACGATCTGTCTGTGGTAAAATACTTCTCGGATCGTATAGCGGTTATGTACTTTGGAAAGATTGTGGAACTTGCGGATTCCGATGAGCTGTTTGAGCATCCGTTTCACCCATATACAAGATCGCTGCTGTCAGCGATTCCTTTGCCGGATCCGCACTATGAAAAGCGGCGCAAGCGTATTGTATACGAACCGGCATTCGACCACGACTATTCAAAGGAGGGACCTGAAATCAGGGAGGTTTCTCCCGGTCACTTTGTAAGCTGCAACACGGATGAATTTGAAAAATACAAAGGGGAGCTTGAATGAAAACGGAGCTGTGGCGGAAACTCAGAGAGTGGCTTGTGTGTTTTGCTGTGGCGTTGGCAATTTGCGCGATCGTTATATTGTACGAACATGAGACAATGGAGTGGAGCGTTGCGCGAATGGTGTGCGATGGATGCTTTGTATCAGGCGTGATATTAGCGGGATTCGGAGTGCTGGTTTGGGTGGCGAGTTTCGGCGGATTCAACGCTATAGGATATGGAGTCTATCTGCTGACACGCATATTTTCTCCCTCACGGGCAAGGTTTGAGGAGCGGATGTCGTATCTTGAATACTGCCAGTCGCGTGAAAAGAAAGACAAGATGCCAATATGTATTCTTGTAACCGGCGTTGTTTTTCTTGCTGTCTCCGCAATATGGCTGTTAATATATAACCTGTAAACAGACGGCGCACTGCATTTTTGCGGTGCGCCTTTGGCTTTTTTATACCGAAATCAGCGCAAACATTTTGCTTTTCGGACTGTTTTGTTTTCCGCATAGTATCCTTTCTCCTTTTCAGATTTTATGGTATAACACCGAACTTATAATCTGCCATTAAAACATCCCACACCTCTTTCCACCTGCAAATACGGATACATGATTATTTATCGATAACTTACCTATAAAATACATATACTCGCAGTATAGCTGCTTTATTAACTGAACCCTTGCGGAAATCAATTTTCGATTTACTTCACTTCACGCACTCCAGCCTGCACTATGTTTGATTGCAGATTTATACATATCAATCGGCTTGAAGGCAGGTTCTAAATCCTTCACGCTGACAGGCAGCAGACCGGCTCCACACCCTCGCTGAAAAATAGCCGCATTGAAAATTAAAAGTGATTTCCATAAAAAATAAGTCTTGCACATTTTCCGCCACTATGCTACAATATAAGAAGCAGATTCCACAGCAGAAAGGAACAACCAATATGACAGAGCAGACTATGAATATAGACAGAGTGGAACACATCATCAATGTGTTTGGTTCCTTTGATGAGAATATTCGGCTTATTGAGTCGGAAATGAACGTGCGTATTGCCGACAGGGATTCGGAACTTAAAATCTCCGGCGAAGCCGAGGATGTAATGCTCGCTAAAAGCGCGATTGAGGGGCTTTTATCTCTTGCCGCGAAGGGAGAAGCAATAGACGCACAGAATGTTCGCTATATCATCGGTCTTGTGCGCTCCGGTGAGAGCGACAAAATCGGTGAGCTGTCACGCGATGTTATCTGTGTCACCTCTAAGGGCAAGCCGATAAAAGCTAAAACGCTCGGTCAGAAACGATACGTTGACGCGATTATGAAAAATACAGTCACGCTCGGAATTGGTCCCGCAGGTACAGGAAAGACGTATCTTGCCGTTGCCGCCGCCGTTGCCGCATTCAGAGCGAAAGAGGTCAACCGCATCATACTCACAAGACCGGCTGTTGAGGCGGGTGAGCGTCTTGGATTTTTGCCTGGGGATCTTCAGAGCAAGGTTGACCCGTATTTAAGACCGCTCTATGACGCACTCTTTGAAATGCTCGGTGCGGAGACTTACGCAAAATTCCTTGAACGCGGCGAAATTGAGGTTGCCCCGCTCGCGTATATGAGAGGCAGAACACTCGATGACAGCTTTATCATTCTTGATGAGGCTCAGAATACAAGCCGTGAGCAGATGAAAATGTTCCTCACACGTCTCGGCTTCGGCTCCAAAGCCGTTATTACCGGTGACGCAACACAGATAGATCTTCCGCCGGACAAGGTGAGCGGTCTCAACGAGGCGGTCAAGGTTCTTGACGGCATTGAGGATATAGCAATCTGCCATCTCACGGGAGCGGACGTTGTGCGCCATGTGCTTGTCCAGCGCATAGTGGAGGCTTATGGCAAATACGAACATTCAAAGCAGCAGTCAAATACCGTACAGAAACGGCGTTACAAATGAGGGAGGGATACCAATGGAAAAAACTGAAATTTCCTGCGGCGCGGTAGTTTATACGCGGGTGCGGGGTAAACTGAATTTTGTGATTATAAAATCACTTGCGGGAGATGTCGGGTTCCCAAAAGGACACGTTGAGGGTGAAGAAACAGAGGAACAGACCGCTTTGAGGGAAATATACGAAGAAGTTGGTTTGCGCGTAAATATTGTACCTGGTTTTCGGGTAATCGACCAGTACCCGCTCCCGCTCAACCCCGAAACGATAAAACGTGTGGTCTATTTTGTCGCTGAATACAGCGACCAGAATTTAGTCTGCCAACGTGAGGAGCTTTCCTCAGTTACGCTCATGCCGTACAACAAAGCCATGAAAGCACTGACATTCGACAGCGGCAGAAATGTTTTGGAAGCTGCAATGCAATTTATTGCGGAAAAGGAGAAAGAGAATATATGACAATACCGGAAGCGGTTGAAAAACTTAACGAATTGGAACTCGCGGAGTTTGCCTACGGTCACGCTATGGGGCTTTTGAGCGTTGACGCGGAAACCGTAGCTCCAAAAGATTCGCGTATACCGAGAGGCAAGACGCTTGCATATCTTACAAACGAATCGAGAAAAATCTCAGTCGGAGAGGACGCGCTAAGACTCGTGGATTTTCTGCGCGAACACCGCGATGAACTTGACGCGAATACAAAAAGGCGTCTGGAGCTGCGGGAAAAAGACCTCAAGCTGCTTCTGAAGGTACCAGCCGAGGAGCTTGCCGATTACGCAACGCTCGAAAACGACTCTTCCGCCGCGTGGCATGACGCGAAGGAAAAGTCCGACTACTCTATATTCATGCCGTACCTTGAGAAACTGATAAACACGACGAAACGCTTTGCTTCTTTGGTTGAACCCGATATGCCTGTCTACGACTGGTGCCTTGACAAATACGAGGAGGGGCTTACGCAGAAGACATGCGACGAAGTTTTCTCGGTACTGCGTCAAAGAATAGTGCCGCTCGTTGATAAGGCACGTTCAAATCAGTTTGAGAGCGCGATAACAAGTGTTCACATTGACAAGGAAACACAACGCAAATTAGCGTACAGAATCATGGACATCATGGGTATAAACCGCAACCGCTGCTCTCTTGGAGAGACAGAGCACCCATTCACCGGAGATTTTTCAAAATACGATGTGCGTATCACTACAAACTTCAAAGAGGACAACTTTATATCGTCACTCTATTCGGTAACGCACGAGGGCGGTCACGCTCTGTATGAGCTTCACATCGCGGATGAGCTGATGTACACAAGTCTGGGAACCGGCGCGTCAATGGCGGTGCATGAGAGCCAGTCAAGGTTCTTTGAGAATATAATCGGACGTTCACGCGAGTGGTGCGAATTTCTGTTCCCTGAGCTTGTAAAACTACAGCCGGAGCTTGGCAAATTCACGTCACACGACTTCTTTAGAGCGGTGAACCGCGTGGAACCATCGCTTATACGCACAGAAGCCGATGAGGTGACATACGCACTTCACATCATGGTTCGCTATGAACTTGAAAAAGCTATGATGAGCGGTGACATCCCTGTTAAGGAACTCCCCGATATGTGGAACGCGCTGTATAAAGAATATCTCGGCATCTCCTCCGACAACGACCGCAACGGTATATTGCAGGACAGTCACTGGTCGAACGGCGCGATAGGCTACTTCCCGACTTACGCTCTCGGCAGCGCGTATGGCGCGCAGTTCCTCAATAAGATGCGTGAGAGTGTTGATGTATCGAAATGCGAGCGCGAGGGTAACTTGAAGCCTATACGCGATTGGCTGAATGATAGAATCTGGAAATACGGTTCAGCGGAAAAGCCGCAGGTTATCATGGAACGCACATTTGGCGGCAAATTTGACCCCGTATACTTCGCTGATTATCTTGAAAATAAGGTTGCGGAGGTGTACGGTGACGCATGACATTACTGTACGCCGCGAAAAAACAGGGCTTGGACACCCGCGCTCTGAGAAGCTTATAGAGCTTGCGGCGGAGGCGGCGTTGCAGTGCGAGGGAATAACAGTACCGTGCCACGTTGATGTACTTTTGACAGGACGCGGAACTATGAAACGAATAAACAAAAAACGGCGCGACAAAAACTTCGTAACCGATGTACTCTCATTCCCGCTGAACACTCTCGAACCCGGCAAATTTGATTCCTCTATATGCGAACGTGATTTGAGTACAGGGTATGTTCAGCTTGGAGACATAGTGCTGTGTGTTCCAAAATGTGAGACTCAGGGAATGGAGTACGGACACGGCTACGCGAGGGAACTGTGCTATCTCACTGTACACTCTGTTCTGCATCTTCTCGGCTACGACCATCTTGATGAGGGTGCGGAGAAAGCTCAAATGAGAGCAAGAGAGAAATATATAATGGACACTCTCGGACTTACACTGAATGACAAAACACCTGTATCTTAATTGACACCAAACGCGAAGGTTTAGAGTCTGGATAATCTGATTAAATTTGCGCTATTCAACTCTCGCAAGAAACGCAGGCAATTCTTGCGGGGGGTAGCATAAAATACTCGAACAGTTAGGAGAACAATGATAACAAAAACAGCAATGATCACACTTGCGGGGCGGGCAAACGTCGGAAAATCGACGCTCATAAACGCTCTTGTCGGTCAGAAAATATCAATCGTAACCCCAAAGCCGCAGACAACGCGGAACAGAATTTTCGGCATAGCGGAGCGTGGAAGTACACAGCTTGTGTTTGTGGATACACCCGGATTCCACAAGGCTCGGAACCGTCTTGGCGAGTACATGGTGAACGTTGTGGAATCGAGTGTATCGGACGTTGACGCTGTGTGTCTCGTTGTGGAACCAAAACCAATGGGTGAGCAGGAAAAGCAGCTCATTGAAAGGATAAAGAGAATAGGTGTTCCCTCGGTTTTAGCTATAAATAAGATAGACTGTGTTAAAAAAGATATGCTGCTTCCAGTTATAGCAGAATACTCAGCCGCGCACAGCTTCGATGCCATCGTTCCAATATCCGCGCTCAAAAATAGCGGCATAGATGAACTTATAACGGAACTTGAGAAGTTTGCGGAGGACGGTTCCGGTCTTTTTCCGGAGGACGAGGTGACCGACCAGCCCGTCAGACAGATGTGCGCCGAAATTATACGCGAAAAGCTGTTGCTGGAGCTTCAAAATGAGGTTCCGCACGGTATCGCGATTGAGATTACCGGTTTTACTCCGCGTGAGGATGGCATAACCGAAATACTTGCCACCATATACTGTGAAAAGGCAAGTCACAAGGGCATAATAATCGGCAAGAACGGCGATATGCTGAAATCTGTCGGTGAAAAGGCGAGACGCGACATGGAAAAACTCCTTGACGGTAAGGTGTATCTCAACACATGGGTAAAGGTCAAGGAAAACTGGCGCGACAACGGCGCAAACCTGAGAACATTAGGTTATACAGAGTAATGTACACGGCAACGGCGGGTTTGGTGCTGAGAGCTGTGGATTATAAGGAATCAAGCGTTATTTTGACTGTACTTACACCGCATGACGGCAAGCTCACGGTAACGGTTAAGGGTGCGAAACGTAAAGGCTGCAAAAACGCGGCGGCATCACAGCTTCTGACGCTCTCGGAGATGACGCTTTTCAGTTCGCGTGACAGGTATACTCTGACAGAATCGCGTGTAATCGAAGAGTTTCGTGGCATACGCGAAAGTGTTGAGAAGTTAGCGTTGGGTTCGTACTTTGCGGAACTTCTTGACGCGATGTCAGATGAGGATTTGCACGACATAGAGGTAATGAGGTTGGGACTGAACGCTCTCTACGCACTCTCGCGTGGAAAGCAGAACGACAAGCTTATAAAAGCGGCGTTTGAGCTTCGTCTCATGTGTATAGGCGGCTTCACACCGAGAATTACCGCAGAGCGGGAGCGCGATGCGCCGATAGTGTTTGATTTTGTCGGAGGTATGGTGCAAAGTAAAGAGACAGATGAATCTTTACGAACCGACTGTGCCGTAATCTCCAAGTCATGCTTTGACGCGATAAGCTATATTGTCACGTCACCGTCGAAACGTCTCTATTCGTTTTCAGTCGGTGCGGGAACACTCACGGAGCTTTCAAGAGTGTGTGAGCGTTTCCTTTTAGCGCAGACAGGCAGAAGATTCGGCACATTGGATTTTTATCACTCGCTATAAGCAAAATCAGGGCTTGTCAGCTCAAAGATGCCCTGTGCCAAGTTGACTTCAACATTCAGGCTGACACACGCGGGATATAATATAGGTTACGTTAGATGTCCTGTAAAATCAGAACCGCGATAGTATAACATTGAAAAGTCATAGCATTTTCAGGGGGTTACGGAATGCCGGAGAATAAACGCAAACGTATTGACAGCATAGACGCGATGAGAGGTCTCGCGGTGATACTTATGGTTATACACCACTTTTTCTATGACTTAGTGGAGCTTTGCGGCGCACCGGAGTGGCTTTTCTCGAACCCGATTTTTACACCGCTACACTACTTTTTCGCGGGACTGTTCATATTCCTGTCGGGCGTATCGTCAAACTTCTCTCGCAGCAACGTAAAGCGCGGCGTGAAATGTCTCGCGATTGCGCTGCTGATGACGTTTGTAACTTCGCTGCCAATAATAAACGCGCCCATACGCTTCGGTGTTCTGCACCTTTTAGGTGTATGTATGATTTTCTATGGCATGGTATCAGACAAACTTGATAAGCTGCCTCGCGTTTTACGGGCGGCAATATACCTCGTACTGCTGTTTGCGGTGTCATACATACTGAGCGGCAACCACACCATCGGGGATGATACAATACTTGGCGGCGCGTCGCGGTATATGTATATATTCGGCTGGATGTACCCAGGATTCTATAGCTCCGACTATTTTCCGGTGTTCCCGTGGATATTTGTGTTCCTGCTCGGAACCGTTGCGGGGGCGTATATTAAAGAAGGTCGGCTGCCGGAGAAGTTCTATACATTCACTTGTCCGGTACTTCCGCAGGTTGGAAGAAACGCGCTTTTGATATATGTGCTGCACCAGCCGATTCTTTACGCCGTGGTATATGCGTATCTGTTTATCAGTTCAAGGTAGCGGCGCGGCTTCAATAGAGTTCCAAATCCGCAACGTAAGCGTGGTGAATAGTCACTAAGTGACTTCAGACTAAAAGCAAATTTACAGTCTTTGCTTGCTTTAACTTCGGCGGAGAAGAAACGCAAAAATCTCACCGACAGAACATATCAACACTTTCTTCCGGAAAGTTTAGCAGGGCAAGGCTGAATATACAGAGGTAATTTATGGAGCTTTGGGACGCATATAACAGTAAATCAGAGAAAATTGAGAATCTGACCTTAATCCGTGGGGAAAACATTCCGAGCGGGGTATATCACCTTGTAAGTGATGTTATCGTTCGTCATAAGGACGGTGACTATCTTCTTATGCAACGTGACAGTAGAAAGCATTTTGGCGGTATGTGGGAAGCAACCGCCGGAGGCTCCGCTTTACGAGGCGAAGACGCTCTTGCCTGTGCAATAAGAGAATTACGGGAGGAGACAGGAATTGAATCAGAAGAACTGACCGAGGTCGGACGTGATGTCGATAAGGACACAATATATGTTGAATTTCTTTGCGTTGCGGACTGTGAAAAGGACTGTATTTCCCTTCAAGAGGGCGAGACATCAGCATACAGATGGGTCAGCAGGGATGAACTTATTTCCATGAAAAAAGATAAACTGGTGACAGAACGGATGCAAGGGTTTATTGACGAGTTAAAGCCGTCAGATGTAACCTATGTTCTCGGTAACGACAAATTTAACTATCGTGTGTGCGCAATCATAATCAACGAAAACAGCGTTTTAGCCATGCGCGATGAACGCTCCCCATATTATTATTTGCCCGGTGGCAGGGTTCATATAGGAGAGACTGCGGAACACGCTGTCACCAGAGAGGTTGAAGAGGAGTTGTATATAACACCAGGCATCATACGCCCGCTCTGGCTGAATCAGGGATTTTTCACTGAGGATATTGACCGTCTGAATTATCACGAGCTTTGTATCTACTTCCTTATGGATGTGTCAGATACAGACCTGCTTCAAAAAGGTAAGAGGTTCACGCTTCGAGAAAGACAGCATACACATACTTTTGAGTGGCTCACGTTTGACCGCCTTAAAGATGAATACTTTTATCCCCTTTTTCTAAAGAGTGAAATCTATAATCTGCCGGAAACATTTACGCTCAGAACAGAGAATGAACATACCCTTAAAAACACATACAAATCTTGAAGAAATCACGTTTCACGCTGAATTGAACTTTCCGATTCAAATGCAGACGGAAACGTTCCGCCGAACTTCTTGGCGGTAAAAGAGGTACACGATGAATAATTTACTTTCTTCCTTTGACAGCATTACAAATTACTGCTTCGCGCTTTTCAAACTCAAAAACGATGATTACGGTCCCGCATGGCTTATATATCGTGACAGTTCCCTCGTTGATGAAATATGGCGCAAGGCGAAACGAATACGCACCATAGAGGAACGCGGCGGCGTGACAGAAATTCCTGAAAACCGCGATTCTGAGTATATCGGCATAATCAATTACAGCATTATGTTTCTCATAAAAGATCGTGTTCCAAACTATGACAGCACCGCGTCCGATCTCGACTTTGACGCGCTCAACGCTATAGAGCCGGAGACACTTTACGGACTGTACAAGTCGGAAATTGCCGCTTTGAGAGAACTTCTGATTAAAAAAAACACAGATTACGGTGACGCATGGCGCGGTATGTCTCTATGCTCAATGACCGACCAGATTTTAATGCGCGTTCTGCGTATAAAACGAATACTCGACAAAAACGGCAAACTGAATGTTTCCGAGGGAATACAAGCGCAGCTTGAAGACATTATAAATTATTGCGTCTTCGCGCTGATTAAACTGAACTTCAAAACTCCATCCTTATAATTTATAAAATCTTAAAACTGAAAAACTTCCGAAACAAATCACTCAAAAGTCAAAAATCTGCGCTTATGGTTCACTCATTCGGAAGTTAATTATTTCAGATTCCAATCAGCAAAAATCGCTGACAGCTTACACACTTATTTTTTCTTTTCGTAAAGGCTATGACTAAAACACCATAATTCGCGTGAACATATTTTACACTTTTAATTGTGGACGTGTAATATAATCAAGGCAAAACACAAATCCGGCAGGTTTCCACACCCTGCCAATAAAATAAAAAATGGAGAATGAAAAATGAATAAAACAAAACTTTCGCTACGCAGACTCGCAATAGCCGCCGTTGTTGCTGCTCTTTACACGGTACTCAGCTTTTTCTCGTCAATCTTTGGACTGACATACGGACCTATACAGTGCCGATTCTCAGAAGCGTTGTGCCTCTTGCCATTCTTCCTGCCGGAAACGGCGTGGGGACTGTTCGTAGGCTGTATTTTGACGAATCTTCTCAGCTCTTACGGAGCTGTCGATGTAATTTTCGGTTCTCTCGCGACATTACTGGCGGGACTTGCGACGGCGAGAATCAAGAACAAATGGCTAATGCCGCTGCCGCCGGTAATTACAAACGGAGTTATAGTAAGTGCGGTAATTGCTTACGCTGAAGCCGGTTCAAAAAGCGCGTTTCTGAGTCTGTGGGCTATGAACGCTTTGTCAATCGCGGCAGGAGAAGCAATAGCCGTCTATATACTTGGCATACCGCTTATGTACGCACTCTCGCGAATAGGTTTTTTGCGTCCTGAAATACGTGAGGAACGAATAGCACAGTTTGTAAAACAGCGAAATTAACACGCTCCCGCAATTTTCAGCACACCTTTCATTTTAATTAACAATCAGCAGCTTTTTACTTGAACGACAAAATTTCACATAACTTTGCATTCCAAAATAATTTGCGGTAAGCAATATTTATATTTATGAGCCTATAGCTTTTCCAATGTGTGTTTTTACGGCTCACATAGCCTATATATTACTTATACCAATACATTTTTCAAACACTATTGTGAACAACACAAATCTATTGCAAAGGAGATAATAACCATGCGAATACGTAAAGCCGTAATCCCTGCCGCCGGTCTCGGCACACGAATGTTGCCCGCCACCAAAACAGTACCGAAAGAGATGCTGCCGCTTGTTGACAAGCCTGTTATACAGTATATAATTGAGGAAGCGGTGGAATCGGGAATTGAGGACATACTTATAGTTACGAACAGAGCAAAGTCGGCGATGGACGACTACTTTGACTATTACCCTGAGCTTGAGGACAGGCTTTCAAAAGCCGGAAAATTTCAGGAGCTTGAAGCCGTTCGCCGTACCGCAAATTTGGCGAATATTTTCTACGTCCGGCAGAGGGAGACTCAAGGACTTGGACACGCTATTGCAAGAGCGCGGCATTTTATAAAGGATGAGCCATTCGCGGTGCTTCTCGGTGATGACGTTATGATGTACGACAAGCCTGTGCTTGCACAGCTTATTGAAGCGTCTGAGAAATACGAAGGAAGCTGTGTCGGTGTTCAGAAAGTCAGCGATGCCGCGATAAGCAGCTACTCCTCCGTGAAAATGACACCGCTTGCCGGTAGAGTGTACGAGGTGCAGGATTTGAACGAGAAGCCGACGGTTGAGGAGAAATTCTCCAACTTCGCTATACTCGGACGGTACATTCTGACACCTGAAATATTCGATATACTTGACGCAACAAAGCCTGGACGCGGCGGCGAGATACAGCTTACAGACGGTCTTGCAAAACTCGCGCATGAAACGCATATGCTGGCTGTAGACTTTGAGGGTGTACGTTACGATACGGGAAATTATCTCGGATTTCTCTCCGCAACGATAGATTTCGCGCTCAAACGTGGAGGGAAACTTGGCAGTTGGCTGACAGATTATATCAAGGAAAAAGCAAAAACACTGTGAACCGACAGAAATCAATTTTCATATTGACAAATATATTGAATTGTCAGGTTTCAAATTCACAGCATTTATAACTCATCTCATAATTTTAGTAAGCACTTCTTCTCCGTATAATTATCAAAAGAAATTGAAATTAGAAAACATTTTGGTTTTAAGAGCTTATACTGAAATTATCAAATGCGCCGATTGCGATGACAAATTATGCGCCGTACAATGGTGATTTGACAATGTTTCCCGTAGTATTGCGAGAAAAATTGACAAAGTACGGCACAAAACTTTCAATCATGATCTGTAACGTTAATTTTGGAATAGGCTCTAAATATAGCGCATGGGCTTAACTCTCCCGTGCGCTTTTTCACTCTGAATCTCACGGTATGCGCAGGATGACTTCGATTGATTTTATGTTAATTGCTTTATTTATGTGTCACAAACTATAAGAAGGGTTTTTATATAGTGAAAGTGGAATCGGCAGAGGAATTTAATACAAGCAGAGAAAAAGTTTTTGTTTTTGAAACAGAAGAACCTGTAGAAATAGACGATGAAATTGAAGTAAACGGTACAGTCTATAAAATCTGGGAAATTGTGTTGCCAACTAAACCGATTGATAAAAATCCGGTTTCTCTGATTGTGTAAACAAAGCTCCAAATACTATTTCTCGCTATTATACAACACACGATATGTTCCCGCAAACTTTGATATAAACCCGAAGAATAATATAAAAGTACGCCTTTGCGGTGTAATTGTTCCGCCTTGCTGTGTAAATACAAGATAAATCCGGATTTGCGGAGGGAATTATGTTTTTAATAGAAGACTATCTTATTGGATTAACTCAATATACCCATAATGACGATAGCGATGTTGTTGAGACTGACTGCTTTACGGGACAGGATAAGACTATGCAAGAATTTAGAATAACAAAAGACATAATGGAGAGCTTTGAGTGGGAATTTTAGGATAAATGTTTTTGTGAAGCTTCTCTTCATGCCATCGCTATGAACGCGGAAACCGATACATCTTTCATTTATGTGCGTTTTGCAAACAAGGAAGGGCTATTTACCGCTGTAATCCAGTCTGCCATGGGTAGGCTGATAGCAATTTATACAAAACATATCGCGAGACAATTATCCGTCAATTCTTTTCAAGGACTTTGAGTAATTCCCAAAGAATGTGTGAATGCTATATAGTTTTGGTATAGTAAAAGAGCCAATGAAACACGGTTTCCTCACATTTTCATTGGCTCTACGATTTGATTGCGGATGATATTTTACTTTGTTCATTAACGGACAGTCACGAAAATCAGTTTTCAATTCACTTTTGAAAACAACACAGATTGTCAGGGTATAAAATTTCAAAAATTGTAAATCGTGAATAATTGATTTCTTAAACTAACAGGACAAAAGTTTGAGACTTTCATAGATTCGTCTCGCAGCTTTTCAGTTCTTTTTTCCGCGACTAAAAAATCTCATATAATAAGCCTTTATAAAACATGAAATACTATAGACTTTTGAGCGTTTTAGTTTCTGGTTATTTGAAATTTCAAAGATACCTGAAAGGCTCGGCAATCGCGGTTGACATGTCTTACTATATCCTTGAACTTCCCGTTTTCAATGTTGCGGCATGAAAAATCACAGCGTCTCGATAGAATCGAACTTCCCGCATTTATCGAGCTGCTCTTTGGAACCGAACACGCAGACGCCGCCGTCCACTATTGCTTTTTCCAACGGATCTATGACTTCCTGTAGAGATTCAGGGGTTGATGACAAAAGCTCATGGCGTGTTTTCCGCCTGTCCTCATAGGTAAGACCTATCCAGTAGTATTCATCACCCTTCGCGCCTTTGAGACGCGGCGTGAGCAAAGGCTCTGTTGCGGCAAGTGTGCCAATTATAAAACCGTCAAGCTCCATGCCGCTTTCGCAGAATCCGCGCAGGAACTCTCCGACTCCCTTGTATACATCAAGCGACCTCGCCGCATTGGGGTCACGGTATGAGGTGCAAACAGCGTTTCCGGTAAGTCCGATCCGCAGTCCGGTGCCGTATGCTCCGCCTTGAACACGCACACTGTTCCAAAGGTATGTCAGTGTAGCGATGTGTGAGGCAAGAAGCAGCTTTCCGGAATATTTTCCGCCGTACTGGCGCATATCTCCGCCGGAAACCGCGAACGCCATATCAGATGGTATCACAATACCCTCACGGCAAACCTTCCGTGGGGTCAATTCCGCATTCTGTCTCCGCTCCCCTTCCGGCAAAAGCTGAGCAATTCGTGAAGCGATTGCGCTTGAAAGAACATCGTCCGCACCCGTTATACTTACGGCGAAATTATGCTTATTGACAGCGCATTTGGATAGATCCATTAACTCGTTTCTCGTCTTGTCCCAGTTCCAGTCGCTCTCTGTACGGGAAAGCCATCTGTAGTAGGTTAGCCCGCTTGTACACTCAATCACGACACCAGCTGGAGAAGCCTCCGCCAATACACGCGCCATTCCGATTGACTGACCTTCCATCACTATACCGTCAAACATTTCAAGCTTTTCCTGACGCAACAGCTCGCGAACGCTCTTTTCCTCGTCAAACTCCGTTTCTGTCAGAATTTCAATTATGAGAGCAAGTGCTTCGGAGAGGTTTTTCTCAAGGCTGCTCATGACTACGCGCAGCTTAACATCGTACCCGCCGCCTGTAACGCGACCGTATGACTGTACACTGAAAGAGAGCGTACCGAAGAGAAGCCGTATTTTTGACGCAAGTTCTTTCGCCGAATGTTTCTTTGTACGCAGCTTGCCGAGTATTCCCGTCAGGAACGACAGTGCCGGAAGCTCCTGCTCCGTGAACTGCATAGCGTCAAAGTAGAATGTGCAGTAGACTATTCCGGATGTCGGTATATCGTGGCGGAGTACCGTCACACCATCTGTCTTTATAATTTCTGTCGGGAACTGTTCAGGCTCCGGTGACACATCGGCGAGAGTAAGTTTCGGCAGCGTTGCGAGTACCTCCGGCGTGTCC
The DNA here is from genome assembly GCA_964553775.1 of uncultured Oscillospiraceae bacterium. Lineage (GTDB taxonomy): Bacteria > Bacillota > Clostridia > Oscillospirales > Oscillospiraceae > RUG626. Next base: position 27,222 of record CAZKLU010000003.1, read on the forward strand.
TCACGAGATTGCATCTCAACAAGACGCTTCTCACGGTTTATTAACATCTCGCGCTCTTCCTGTGACCATGCCGCGCTCTCTTTTTCAAGGCGTTTGCGTTCAGTATCACGGCGCACATTTCCCGCATCAGGCGAGGGCTTCAAAATAATCTCACACTTGTGGTTATTTTCAAGTACAGTCTTTGAAAGCAGATTCTCAAACCAGCCGCTTTCGAGCTTCTCTCGAAGCTTCACAAATAAGTCTCCGACTTCCAGCTCTTCTGACGGGTCGCCGCCATACAGCCAGTGTGACAGTGCCTGTATACCGAGAACAAGTCCTTGGGGCATTTTGCCGTAATCGCGCTCACGCATACGGAATTCAAAGAGTGCCATTGTAGCTGTGATGTCCTCATGCGAAAGTCCCTCTTTGACAAGTCTCTCAATCTCACCAAATATAACGCTTTTCAGTTCAGGAATATCCTCATACGCGAGATTTTTCGCTGAAATCCTCAGATAATTTTGGAGCATGCCGTCCGCCACGTTCATTGACACGCTCTCGGCAAGTCCTTTTTCGAGAACCTTGCGACAAAGAGGAGCATGGTTATTGCCGCACAGCACATCACAGAGAACATGAAGCGCAACCGTTTTTTCAATATCCTCATGTGTTCCGGTGACAAAACCCCAAACCGCACGGGATTTTTTTGCGGTGTCTTCTTCCGCGCTGACCTCATACTCAAGCTCAGTTGTCCCACCGTCCACGGGCTTTTGGATTTCCGGCGGCGCAATACGTTCACCAGTCTGCAAGCCATCAAGGTACTCTTCGAGTGTCGCAAGCATCTCATCTATATCAAGGGCACCGTCAAGGAACACATAAGCGTTTGAGGGAGAATAGAAACGCCTGTGGTTGTTCAGAAATTCCTCATACGACAGATCGGGTATTTTCGCGGGGTCGCCTCCGCAGTTCCAGCGGTATGGAGAATCTGGGAAAAGCGCGGCAAGCAGAGCGGATTCGGAAAGCTCATCAGGGTCGGCAAGCGCACCCTTCATTTCGCTGTCCACAACTCCATTGTAGCTGACGTTGCCATCTTTGTCAAACGCATAGTGCCAGCCCTCCTGATAGAATATTTCCGGTTTACTATAAATGAGCGGGTGGAACACAGCGTCAAGGTACACTCGTGTGAGGTTCATGAAGTCCTTTCTGTTGCGGCTTGAGACTGGGTAGCAGGTTTTGTCAGGAAAAGTAATCGCATTGAGAAACGTGTTCATTGAGGTTTTCATAAGCTCAACAAACGGCTCCTTCATTGGGTACTTATCGGAGCCGCAGAGGACGGAATGCTCCAGAATATGGAATACTCCTGTATCATTCTCAGGGTAGGTAGCAAAAGCGATAGCGAACGTCATGTTCTCCTCACTGCGGTCTATCCAGACAAGCTCTAAACCTGTACGGTCGTGCTTCATCTCAACGAGAGTACCCTCAAGCTCAGGCAGATGTTTGGTTCGAGTAACTGTAAAACCGTGGGATTTTTCGTTTAATTGCATAACAGGTACCATTCTCCTTTGTATTAAATTTCATGATTAAATTTTACCACAAAGGAGAGATTATTTGCAACAATAAATTGTTAAACTTTATGGTTTTAAGGAATAATCGATCAGCTATTCACCCGCCTACCGGCTTGTCTCCTGCCTGACGGAACGAGAGGTGTTCCCTGGGAGCAAATGGCAGACTGCCGACTTTCAATTCAGCAAGAAGTTCCGCCACGGAAATCAATATTAAGTTGATTTCCGCTCGACATCACTTCATACGCTCTATGCTACACACTGCGTTCGCCGACAGGTTCTTTAGGGTGCCTGCGGTATAGGATGGCGGTCTTTTACAGCCCGCTTTCATCGAAATTTGATTCCAGTCTGGCTCTCAGTTTTCCAAGTGCGCGTTTCTCTATTCGCGATACATACGACCGTGATATACCGCATATTTCCGCAGTTTCTTTCTGCGTCTTGCGTTTTCTGCCGTCAAGACCGTAGCGCAGCACTATTATTTCACGTTCCCTTTCGTCAAGAGCGGTTTTGATGTATTTGTGAAGCTGACTGTAAATTTCCTGTGAGCTTATTCTTTCAAGTATATCCTCCTCCGTTACCGCGCTGCTTCCTCCACTTATTACGGTTCCCTGCATTGACACCACATCCATCAGCGACAAACCGCCCTCATCATCTGACGAGGCTTCTGACAGCGAGACATCATTCGCGGATTTACGCAGACTGCGAAAGTGCATTAGTATCTCGTTTTCTATACATCTGCTGGTGTATGTAGCAAGTCTGGTCCCCTTCTCCGGCTTATAAGTTGATATACCCTTGATAAGCCCTATAGTGCCTATTGATATTAAATCATCCTGATCGCTTGTGTGAGTATAATACTTCTTGATTATATGCGCCACAAGTCTCATATTCCTCTCAATAAGTATGTTCCGCGCCTCCATGTCACCGTTCAGGTAACGCTCTATGTACTCCCGCTCCTCGGCGGGTGTCAGCGGCTTTGGAAAAGAACCCGTAACATTTCCGGCTCTCAGTAGCAAAAACGGATATGCAAGCAACGCCGCAAATACTGCCGACAACATCTATATCACCCCTAAATTCGACTGTTTTATCATATTCACACTCAATCGTAAATATTCGGTCTATCTTGAGTATACGCGGCATATAATGCTTACAGATTCCCAAGGGACAAACGGCAGAGTTGGAAGTGGTAAAAATTGAGAGTTGACATTGAGAAGCGGGTAATAGAGCTTGCGGAGTACATAGCCGAAAATCACGCGACAGTCAGGGCGGCAGCGAAGCAGTATAACGTCTCTAAAAGCACAGTTCATAAGGATGTCAGCGAACGGCTTAAAGAGCTTGATTTCTCCTTATACAGTAAGGTCAAGGATGTTCTGGAATTTAACAAGGCGGAGCGTCACATTCGTGGCGGACTTGCCACAAGGAGAAAGTATAAGGGCATGAGGGAATGAAAGGTGATGAGTGAACGGTTGCTATGGAATAGCAGAAAAGCAAGCAGCAAAGTGGAACGCTGAAAATCTGAAAATATTATTCTTTTGCTTCACAGTGTTCAAAGGTTAATTATTTGCAAATACTAATTACCTCTATGAAAGGAGCAACATCTATGAAATCATCGTATGAAACGCATTTTTTCCTTGGCGCGAATACTCCAAATGGCTTCTATTCGCTTTATGATGACTTCGTTGACACTGTATCTGACCGTCTTTATGTAATCAAGGCGGGTCCGGGGTGCGGGAAATCGTCATTTATCCGGAAAGTAGCCGAGGGTGTTCACGCTGTAGGCAATTCAGTTGAATATATTCACTGCTCAGGTGATCCGGATTCTCTTGACGGAGCGTATTTTCCTGAACTGAAAGCCGGTATTGTAGATGGTACATCTCCGCACGTTATTGAACCGACTTATCACGGCGCAACCGGAGAGTACATCGACATTGGAGCGTTTTTCAACAATGACAAGGCTGTCGAGAACCGTGATGCCGTTATAGAGCTTACGGATGCCTACAAAAAAGCGTATGACCGGGCATTTAAGATGCTTGCTGCTTATGTTTCGACAAGCGATGCTCTTGAGGAACCGGCTGATCCCAACACTCTTGAAACTGTTGAAAAGCGCGTCATGGGCATTGTCTCAAGAGAATTTAAGGACACCGGAATACGCAACGCCGCAACTAAACGCCGTTTTCTCTCAGCGATAACCTGTCGCGGCAGAATATGCAAATACGAGACGGTGCCGGAGCTTGCGGATCGCGTGTATGTGTTCGACAACGACTGTGGTTACGGCACGTTCGCGGTTGAAAAGCTGTCCAACATCGCCGTAGAGTGCGGGTACAGCATTATACGCTGTCAGTCACCGCTGTGTCCCGTGCATACAGAACATCTTATTATACCGAAGCTGGATTTGGCATTCGTTACGCAGACTTCCAATTTCCCATACAACGGTGAAATCTATCGTCACCTGAGATTCGATGCCGCAATAAGTAAACGTACCGCCGCGAAGCTGCCGGAGACAATTTTCAACGAGGTCATTGAGTCTCTTTCGAAAGCCAAATCGTACCATGACAGACTTGAGCAGGTCAATAACCCATATGTGGACTTCCGTGGCATTTCGGAGCTTGCGGATAAGTACATTGATAAGCTGACGCGATGATCTGTTGAAACTTCTCGCTCTGCGCGGTTGAGACGAGAACGCAAATATCAGCGTTTTTATCGAATGTAAGAAATTGTTGGACGCTTTTTACTGCGGAACTCTCTCACGGTGATACACCTGCAAATGTTTGAACCGTCTTTAAGCAGTATAGGGAATCCATACTTGCAGTTTCGCGTAAATGTTCCTCTTAAAAGAAAAACCTAAGACATGAAGTGCCAACTGGGGATTGCGTCCATATTGAAACATTTCGTTGAATTATGAGTGCGTATCTAAAGGATATATCTACGCAAAAATCCCCGTTCCTTTATCGGGAACGGGGATCGCTCTGTTAATAAAATGTTTAGGCGACTTTTACCTCGCCGTTTTCTACACTGACAGAAACCTTGCCGTTTTCCTTAATACTGCCGTCAAGCATTTTCTCGGCTATGCTGTCCTCAACTGTACTTTGTATCTTGCGCCGCAACGGTCTCGCGCCGTAAATCGGGTCGTAGCCTTTCTCAGCAAGAGTCGCGACTGCTTCATCCGTGACTGTAATTTCAAGTCCCATATTGCGTACACGCTCCTCAACTGTCTCAAGCATTCCCCTGCATATCTTCTCAAGTTCCTCTTTGGTGAGTCTGCGGAAAACTATAGTATCGTCTATACGGTTCAGAAACTCCGGCTTGAATGTTCGGCGAAGATCGCCCATAACCGCCTCGCGAATCTTCTCATAGCTCACATCGCTGCCCTCTTCGCTGGTGCCTCCCACCTCGAATCCAAGAGGCTTTTCCTTGTCGGTTATATTCTTCGCGCCAACATTAGAGGTCATTATGATTATCGTGTTCTTGAAATCAACGTGCCGCCCCTGAGAGTCTGTGAGTCTGCCGTCCTCCATAATCTGTAGCATGATATTGAATACATCCTCGTGCGCTTTCTCAATCTCATCGAACAGAATAACTGAATACGGGTGGCGACGTACCTTCTCCGTGAGTTGACCGCCCTCCTCGTAGCCGACATAACCGGGTGGCGAACCTATGAGTTTCGACACAGTATGCTTCTCCATGTACTCAGACATATCGACACGAATCATGGCATTCTCGTCACCAAACATAGCCTCCGCAAGTGCTTTGGCAAGCTGCGTCTTGCCAACGCCGGTTGGACCCAAGAAGAGGAACGACCCTATCGGACGCTTCGGATCCTTCAGACCAACTCTGCCCCTTCTTATCGCTTTCGCAACAGCCGAAACAGCCTCGTCCTGACCTATGACGCGCTTGTGAAGTATCTCCTCCATGTGAAGAAGTCTCTCGCTCTCGTCCTCTGTGAGCGTTGTGACGGGAATACCCGTCCAGCCGGACACAACGGCGGCTATATCCTCAGCGCGCACCTGCTTGCCGCCGGTCTTGCCGCTTGTCCATTCCTCTCTGAGCTTATCAAGCTCCTGACGCTTCTGCCGCTCGTTATCGCGTATACTTGCGGCGCGTTCAAAATCCTGATTCCTGACAGCCGCCTCCTTCTCTGCGGATAGAGACGATATTTCGCTCTCCAAAAGTTTCAAATCCGGCGGCAGCTTCAATTCCTCCATGCGTACACGGGATGCCGCTTCATCAACCAGATCTATAGCCTTATCGGGAAGGAATCTATCACTGATATACCTCGATGAGAGATTCACAGCCGCGTCTATTGCCTCATCTGTAATCTTGAGCTTGTGGTGCGCTTCATATCTGTCTCGAAGTCCCTTGAGGATCTCAACAGTTTCCTCGCACGTCGGCTCGTCAACCTGAACAGGCTGGAAACGACGCTCCAACGCCGCGTCCTTCTCAATATACCGGCGATACTCGTTCAGTGTGGTTGCGCCTATAACCTGAATCTCACCACGCGAAAGAGCGGGTTTCAGAATATTGGATGCGTCTATGGCACCCTCTGCGGAACCGGCACCGATTATTGTGTGAAGCTCATCTATAAAGAGTATAACATCTCCTGCTTTTTTGACTTCCTCAAGCGCATTCTTGATGCGCTCCTCAAAATCGCCACGGTACTTTGTACCCGCCACCATACTTGAAAGATCCAAAGCGACAACACGTTTATTGATAAGATTTTCAGGAACATCACCTGATACGATTTTCTCCGCAAGTCCCTCCGCTATAGCTGTCTTGCCAACGCCCGGTTCTCCGATTAAGACCGGATTATTCTTTGTCCTGCGCGACAATATCTGAATAACTCTCTGAATCTCTCTTTCGCGACCCACCACGGGGTCAAGCTCACCATGTGACGCGCTGACGGTAAGGTCACGCGAGAACTGGTCAAGTGTCTTTGTGTCAGGGTGGCGAACACTGTCTCTGTCACGAGCGGCGGCTTTTTTGAGCTTCTCCGGCGTGAAGAGGTTCAGAATATCTGTGTAGAGCTTGTTGGGATCCGCGCCGGAGGTGACAATAATCTTTGACGCAACACTGTCGTACTCACGCAGAATACCCATCAGAAGATGCTCCGTGCCAACGTAACTGTGACCAAGACGCACCGATTCGGCTGCCGCAAGCTCTATAATTCGTTTCGCCCGCGGGGTAAGACCCTGAACTGTTGTGGAACCGCCCTCGCCGCGTCCGACATACTTCTCTATAGAAGCCTTGATAAGTTCCGGTGTCAGTCCGGCTTCTCTCAGAACTCTCGCCGCTGTACCGCCGCCCTCAACCGCTATGCCAAGTAATATATGCTCACTGCCAACGTAAGCCTGTCCAAGCTCCGCCGCGCTGTCGTGGGCTATGTTGAATACGCGCTTTGCGTACTCCGTGAATCTGTCTTCAAATCTCATATTAACGCCTCCTCTTGCGTATTTTTCGGCGGTTGATATAATCACCAATCAACCGCCGAGTTTATTATTGACCGCTTTGCTCTTTATAAGACGGAAAAACCGATAAAATATGTTTCGATTTATCGTCTGCCGTGAAATTAACCAATTCTGACCTTTGAGAAGCGGCTATTGTTTGTTTTCCATTGATTTAAGCTGGTCACGCAGCTTGGCTGCTGTCTCGTAATCCTCATTTTCAGCGGCGGATTTCATTTTCTCGCGGATCGAGTTTATCTCACGCTGGCGGGAAAGCTCAGGGTCAACAGCCGCGCAGCTGCCCGCAGCGGTATCAGGAGCCGCAGGTTCGCGTACCGTTCTCATAGTGTTCGGAGCATAGATCCGGTATGTCGGGAAAAATCCCATCATAGGTCTCATAAAACCTCCCATCATTCTGTTCATCATATTGCCCATGTTGAAGAAATCATCGTCAAAGAAGCCATCATTGTCAAAGAAGCTGTCATCATCAAAGAAGCTGTTTCCAACGAGAGCGTTCATCGGCTCCTCAAATCCGCCGAAAAGTTCTTTCGCGTCGGCAGCGAACTGACGCTCAGGATGGAGCTTCTTAGCGCATTCGCTGCAAAGGTGCTGTTCAGTCACCTTTCCGTTGATACTGTATTTATAATGGCAGTTAGCATTGTTTATGCCGCAATTTGTGCATTTCATAATTATAATCTCCTTTCAGATTGTTGTGTAATTTGTTGTTGTGTTTTATAATGATTGTGTTTTCTTTATACTCGTGAGCCTGCCGTGTATATCAACGTGTACGCGGCAATTTAATAAACATCAATACTCAACGGTATAATTGTAACGAACTTTCGGTGTGTTTATACTTTCTTGGACAAGTTTGTTTAGACACGATACCAAGTCCCGCAAACATTTGAGCGGACATTCAGAACTTCAACGAAGTGCCGCAAGGAGCATTTGCTTCATAACCGATGCTCTCACGCTGTCTCTGCTGTGTGGCTCTACCGGTTTCATAGCCGCGTCACCTATAGCCGCAAGCATTACTCCGGCAGCGTCATCACTCAGAACACCGGCTGACACGCAAGCCTGCAACATAGCTGTCGCTGACCGTAAGTCTATCGTGTCACCTATAGCGTTCACAGTGTGCATAAGCAGAAGCTCCGAGCTAATCGGTACTCTGTGTATTCTTATGTACCCGCCGGATCCGCGTCTCGATTCAACTACATACCCGCGCTCCGGTGAGAAGCGCGTAGCTATTACATAGTTTATCTGACTTGGGACACACCCAAACCTGTTTGCCAAATCATTTCGGCGTACCTCCGCAGTGTCGTCCTCGCGTAACATTTCATCTATAAAGTCCGCTATCATGTCGCTCAGACCCATCATCCCGTCTCGCTCTCCTTTACTTCTGTATCTGTGTTTGACTTTGACCTTCTTTGACCTTTCGAGTGTTATTATACAGCATTGGTCAGAAAACGTCAATACCCATTTTGACCAATTATGAATGATTAAAAGTGATTAGCTCACTTAATCTTTTATTTTCTCTTTCTTTCTTATTTTTTCAAAAAGTTTCGCGAGTTTGACTTTTTATTTCTTTGTGAAAAAGGATGTAGAGTCGGACGGCAACTATAATCTATAAAAGTAGCTTTAGTCACCGCCGGTGAACAGATGGTTTTCGCTATTATCTGCTATAAAAAACGCTATATTGGGCAGATAGCAGCCTTTTTCCGACAGAACACACATTTTTCATGGCAAAAGGCACTTGGCACTTCATCATAATATATAAATATTATAGCAGATACATACAGTGGCGTATATTCGGGCAACTGGTTTCATGTAGATGTTGGGTACGTTACAGAAAAAGGGCATGATGGACAGTGCAGGAGACTACCTACTATATAAACAGCGGTACAGCTTCTTCGACCTCCGTATAGGCTGCGTCCGGAGCTGCAATCTGCACACTTCCAGCAGTGACAAGAGACGGATTTATGTTCATAAGATGGTTCACTGAGACTTCATACGGTATACAAATCACAGACGCAACAGTGGTTACAGGTACTATGACTGTGTACGCGCATTAGAACAAATCCAGCGAACCATGCGTGGTTAATATAATCGATTACGCTCTTTTGGAAGATTCGGAACTGAAAGTAGAATTATACGGCTTCACAGCAGATATACAGGAAATTTATATTGAAGAATCAGCAAAGGTTTTCTCAGAGAACGATCTTGCGGCTGACGATATAGCTGTTGAAAATGATGGAGTGTATTTTTAAGGTAACACTTTCCGAAGGCTCACCCTGCACCACAGCATATTGCGTTACTACACACGGGGTACCGATTCACGCAACCTGGACTCCCATGTGGTGGATCCATTCACAAATGGAGAATTAGTCCATGTATATTACTCACACAATAATTTCGGTTCTGACGAAGACGATGAGAACATCTGTAAGGTGCCGTTATCTATATATTTACGGCTACAACTTATTCCAGACTACGGGTATGTGCTGTGACTTTGAAATCTACTCGCGCTGCCTCACTTTCACCAAATTCTCTACTGTCTGCACATCTTTACACAGTTAAATTAGACAAACTTTCTCTCACCCCTTGACAAACACTTTCTAACGTGATATACTCTTTAACAGTTAGTTTAGCAAAACTAACTGTTAAACTTGCTTTACTTGCTTAAAGTGAGGACTTTATCGGTTGCGTGTCAAGTTTTAGTGTCTGGTTTATGTTTTGAGCCGGAAGGTTAGTATCTTCTAACATACGCTGTCGAACTTTCAAAAAGAGGTGACAAGAAATGATGCCTTTGTCTATGGCGGCAAACGGGGATTGCGGGGTTATATTCAAAATAACCGGCAAAGACGATGTACGCCAGCATTTAGCGGAGCTTGGGTTTGTCAAGGGCGCGGAAGTCAGCGTTGTGAGTACTATCGGAAGCAACATGATATTGTCGGTAAAGGACAGCCGCGTTGCTCTTGACAGAACAATGGCAAACAGAATAATAGTAGAATAAGGGGGAGACTGCATGAAAACATTAAAGGATGTTTCCGTAGGCGAAACCGTAACAGCAATTAAGCTGCACGGCGAGGGCGCGCTTAAACGGCGCATTATGGACATGGGCGTAACTAAGGGAGTGGACATATACGTCCGCAAAGTGGCTCCGCTTGGTGACCCCATAGAGGTAACAGTACGCGGGTACGAACTGAGTATACGCAAGTCCGATGCCGAAATGATTGAGGTTTCGTAAATCCGCTCTATGGCGGTATAAATTTACAGTTCGCGTATATACATATTATAAGCAATAAGGAGGACGGAGGCTTATGGAATATAAGATTGCGCTGGCGGGCAACCCGAACAGCGGTAAAACAACGATGTTCAATGACTTGACCGGTTCCAGTCAGTATGTCGGCAACTGGCCGGGCGTTACGGTCGAGAAAAAAGAGGGACATCTCAAAAATCACAAAGACGTAATAATTCAGGATTTACCAGGCATTTATTCGCTCTCCCCGTACACTCTTGAGGAGGTCGTGTCCCGTAACTACCTCGTCAATGAACGTCCTGACGCGATTATCAATATCGTTGACGGCACAAACATTGAGCGAAATCTCTATCTCACTACACAGCTCATAGAACTTGGCATTCCCGTTGTTATTGCTCTGAACATGGTGGATATTGTCAGGAAGAACGGCGATAAGATAGATGTTCAGAAGCTCAGCAAGGCACTTGGATGCGAGATACTCGAAACTTCCGCTCTCAAGGGCGAGGGTTCCACCGAAGTTGCTGAAAAGGCTGTTAAATTAGCGCAGGAGAAGAAAGCAGTCAATATGCCGTCAGTCTTTGAGGGCAGCGTTGAACACGCTATTGCTCACATTGAGGAGTCTATTCAAGGCAAGGTTGATGACCGCTTTGTAAGATGGTACGCTATCAAGCTCTTTGAACGCGACGAAAAGGTTCGCGAGGAGTTGAAGCTTGACAATGCGCTTATGTCTCACCTTGAAGAGCATATAAAAGACTGCGAAAAAGAACTTGACGATGACGCTGAGAGCATAATCACAAACCAGCGTTACGAGTACATAGCGAAGGTTGTCGAGAAGTCCGTTAAGAAGAAACAGAGCGGAACAAAAATGACAACCTCGGACAAGATAGACAGAGTTGTTACAAACCGTATACTTGCTTTGCCGATATTTGTTTTAGTGATGATGCTTGTATACGCGGTTGCCATGGGTGGAACACCTATATCAATCGGCACAATGCTCACTGACTGGGCAAACGATGGGCTTTTTGGTGACGGCTGGTTTATATCAGGTGACGCTGACGGTTATGATGAAGCTGCCGGAGCATTCGAAGAAGCATCGGCAATCATTGAAGCCTACGAAAACGGCGAAACCGAAGTATACTTCTACGATGATGAGACGGGCGATACAGATACAGTTGAGGTAACTGAGGAGCTTTATAACGAGTCTCTCACAGTTCCGGAACCCGACCCATCCGATTATGGAACATGGATAAACGGTATACCAGTTATTCTCGAAGGTTTCCTTGACAGCATAAACTGCAACGATGTGATTAAAGGTCTTGTGTTGGATGGAATTGTCGGCGGTGTCGGCGCAGTTCTTGGATTTGTTCCGCAGATGCTTGTTCTGTTCCTGCTGCTGTCCATACTTGAAGATGTAGGATATATGGCGCGTATAGCGTTCATCATGGATCGTATATTCAGACGTTTCGGTCTTTCCGGCAAGTCGTTCATTCCAATGCTTGTGGCAACAGGCTGCGGAGTTCCGGGACTTATGGCTTCGAGAACGATTGAGCAGGAACGCGATAGAAAAATGACGCTCATGACAACAACGTTCATGCCCTGCGGCGCAAAGCTCCCGATAATTGCGATGTTTGCAGGCGCACTTTTTGGTAATTCATGGATTGTCGCTGTTTCAGCGTACTTCATAGGCATTGGAGCTGTTATAGTATCTGGTATTATACTCAAAAAGACGAAGCCGTTCGCGGGAAAACCTGCGCCTTTCGTAATGGAGCTTCCGGCGTATCATGTTCCATCAGTCAGTGGTGTGCTGAGAGCCACATGGGAACGCGGCTGGTCATTCATCAAGCGTGCGGGTACAGTAATTCTTGCGTCAAGCGTAATACTTTGGTTCCTTCAGGCATTCGGCAACACAAACGGCGGTATCGAGGGTGCGTCTTATGCGTTCGGTCTGATTGAGGACAACAGCTACTCACTTCTTGCGACAGTCGGCAACGCTATTAGCTTCATATTCATCCCGCTTGGTTTCGGCAACTGGAAAGCGACTGTCGGAACAATAACAGGACTTATAGCAAAAGAAGAAGTCGTTTCCACATTCGGTGTACTCTACGCCGGTAACCTGACCGCTGATATTGCGGCAGAGTTTACAGCACTTTCCGGCTACTCGTTCATGATATTCAATCTGCTCTGCGCTCCATGCTTCGCGGCAATGGGTGCCATTAAGCGCGAAATGAACAACGCAAAGTGGACATTCGCGGCAATCGGTTATATGTGCGGCTTCGCGTATGTGGTGGCACTGATAGTTTACCAGATTGGTGAGCTTTTCAACGGAGTGTTCAGCATATGGACAATTATCGCGCTTGTACTTTTGGCTGCTATGCTCTATTTGCTCTTCAGACCGAATCCGTATGATGAGAACGGCAATCTCAAGAGCAAAGAGAAGGTTGCTTCCTATGCTTGAGTTTCTCGCGGCGAATCTTTCATCAATAATAGTCGGCGCGGTGATAGTTGGTATCACGATTTGGATAATCGTGTCGGGTATACGCGGCAGAAAGAAAGGCAATTCAGCATGTGCCTCCTGTCCAAACGCCGCCTGTTGCGGACATAATCGGTGCGAAGAAGAAAACGTCTCCGCACCACCGGTAAAATAAATGCGGTACTGTGCCGCGGGACGGATTTATAATCCGTGTATCCGGTAATTTGAATCAGCGAAACTCGTATGTTTAAAAATAATGAGATTACATATAAGTGATCTGCCTGAAATTTGGAACTTTTGAACCGTGAATCTTTGGTGATGAGAGCAAGGCAGCACTCAGGAAATGTGTTTCACAGATTCAGCAGTAAAAGAAAGTTAATCCACTCTCTCCTTTATGATATAGTTAAATTCTCCGTAATGCACAGGCTTTACGGAGAATTTGATTTTATAGGCTTATTAAGCGCGATACGGACTAAGAAATGTTGTTGGGCTTATTTAGGAAATTCTTATACTCCATAAGTACCGCCATAGAAAAAGCAGCTAAATACATTCAAAAGAATCGTCAAATGCCCAAATGCGCTTAGAATTTGAAATTGATAAATCTCTTAACACAACGAAGCAAAAATATAGAGTTCTCTATACTATTGGACATATCACTATGCGGATTACTTTACGCAACCGCTGCCCGCAAGCTTCTCACGTTTTCTTTATAAATCTTGTTCCGCATTTACGGCAGGTTATTTGAATTTTACCTTTATTCTTAGGAACTCTCAGTACAACATGGCACGAGGGACATTTGTAGAAGCGATAGTCTTTTCTCTGCTTGAAACGTTGAAGCTGAATTGAGCAGATATTTCTGATACCTCGCGTAATTTTCAGATACCTTCTGTTTTCCTCGGCACGTTTATAGACATTTCTTGACAACATACGCCAATATGTGTAGATTATGGTAATCATGGATAAAATCCAGAGAATACTGCTTAATATCCCGTTTAATACATTGTATGTAAATTGAGATATTATAAGAAATATAAGCGCGGAGACAATATTAAATTTTGACAGAGAATCCCCGCCGTATCTCCCCGCAAAAAATTTTCTTAATTTTTCTTTCATTGCGGTATCCACTCCCCTTTAAATCCTTTTGTACATAATAATCTATAATTCATACGGTACTTTGTACGTTCTGTAAAATATATATTTCTTAAAACTAAATTTTTAATGAATTGCCGCAGATTTTCAGATTCCTTTAAGAACCTCAGCGTATACGGATTGCGCTGCGGATTTTAAGGATTTTAAGGTGATTTTTCACCAGAATTCCGCGTATTTTCAATGAAATTAACAAAAAATACGCAAGGAGGTAAGTAAGATATGCGCGAAGATATTTTGAAAAGTCTCTTAATATCCTCCGGTCGCGTCGGCGGACGGGGTTGCTCACAAAACCGCAAACGTGGTTTAATTTGGATTTCAGCAGTCAGCCAGCATCCCCTCTTGCAAATCTTAAAATATCGTGCTATAATCACTGTCAAGAGAAAGAATCGCGGGTTACAGCGTCACTATGTTCCCGCAGAGGTGCGTGACCAAATAAATATCACAATTCGCCAAAATTCACCGACAAGGAGACTTCAACCGAATGCTTATTTATCTTATACGCCACGGCGAAACAAACTGGAATCGGGAGGGACGTATGCAGGGTCACGAGGATATACCGCTGAATCCAGATGGCGAACGTCAGGCGTTTGAATGTGCCAAGGCACTCCGTGAAGCCGGATTACATTTCGATTATATCCTTACAAGTCCGCTCTGCCGTGCCGTTCGAACTGCCGAATTTATCTCACAGCAGTGCGGCGGCACCGTTCGCACAGAGCAAAGGCTTATCGAACGTGACATGAAATCAGTCTCCGGCATGAGAGTTGATATATTCAACCCCGAAAAGTATGCCAACGATATGGAACCGCTGGACGATGTTTCCAGGCGCATGCTCAGCGCATTGACGGAGTTTGCTGAAACGAGCGTCCGTGACTTTGCGGCTGTCTCACATGGTGCGTCCATAAACTCTGTATTGAGATTTTTGTCAAACGGCGAAATTGGAAGCGGCAAGACCCGTCTGAAAAACGCCTGCATAAACATTCTCCGGTACGATGACGGAGGTACGATCTCAGTCGTTCGCTATAATCTCAGTGCGCGGGAACTATAGGTGATATTATGGATCTATGCAGCAAAAAGACTATCGCCATGCTTTTGGAAAGCAACGGTATACATCAGCTTCACTCTCTTGGGCAGAATTTTCTCATAGCTCCGTGGGTCCCCGATAGAATAGCGGAGGAATCAGGCATTGACAGGTCAAACGGGGTTCTGGAGATAGGTGCGGGTATAGGCTGTCTCACCGAAAATCTCGCTGCAATAGCCGGTAAAGTCATAGCGGTGGAGCTTGACAGACGGCTTATTCCAATATTAGAGCAAACAGTCGGATTTCACGATAACGTCACAGTTCTCAACCGCGACATTATGAAGTTAGAGCTTACGGAGCTTGATTTCTCTACGCTCACCCCCTGCGTGTGCGCGAATCTGCCGTATAAAATCACAACTCCTGTGTTGACTAAACTCATTGAATCCAAGTTATTTTCATCAATAACCGTCATGATACAGCGCGAGGTGGCGCAAAGAATAACGGCACATCCCTCAACACCTCAGTACGGGGCGTTCTCTGTCTATTGTCAGTTTTATACTGAACCTAAGGTGCTGTTTGATGTACCTCCGGCGTGTTTTGAACCGGCTCCGAAAGTGACAAGCAGTGTTGTCAGGCTAAGAGTCCTCAGAAAACCTCCGATTGAAACCGATGAGAAGCTTTTTTTCAAAATAGTGCGCTCCTCATTTGGGCAGAGACGCAAAACACTTTCAAATTCGCTTTATTCAGGTCTGAACGGCGATATTACAAAGGACGCGATTATAGAGTGCATATCAAAGTGCGGTATTTCCCTCAATGCGCGTGGTGAGACACTGACAATAGACAGCTTTGCGGCATTGACTGAAGCTATTGGTATGTATCTGCGGGGGAAATAACATTTGTCAGACAGTCTCCAAAATACCGCACGGCTGTCAACGCCTCTTCAAGCGTGTTGCCGTTAGTTCCCACTTCAACGATAAGAGAGCCGGTGGTCGCGCTCTGGTTGTATCGGTATTCTGAGATGGATATAGGACGCGCAAGAGTGGGATAACGACTGTTCATCTCAAGCTGAAGCTGCAAGGCAAACGCAAGGTTCTTTTGCCACTGTGGATGATACAATCCTGAATAATCCGTACCCGCCACTATCATAATTTGAGCGCACGGAGTATCGCCTATATCAGCAACGGTTTTGTACACGTTTCCGCTGTCATCCTCAAGCGCGTCACGGTGCAGGTCAATAACGACATTTACATCGGGATTCTCCGCAAGAACAGCCTGTATCGCTTCCATTGCGCGTGAATAGGAGCCGTTATAGCTTGGGTAGTCATAAAGCTCACGATTGTGTATGACTGGGATCCCATTCTCTGTAAGTATGCGCTCCAACTCATCTCCAACGCGGATAACATTGTAATTGTCATCTACAGTCCTGTATGGATCGGTCGGTTCGTAATCATCATCACCATCAGGCGTATATGCCTCGCTCCCATGAGTGTGTATTATGAGAACCTTCGCGTTAGAGAAGTCAAGCTGCTCTGAAAGAAGCGCGTCTATGTCAATGGTGTATCCTGTTCTGTTCTTTATGTATATACCGGAGGACACATTATCGTATCCGCCGGTGTCGCCTGTTATTGTGGTGTCAACAGTTTCGGCGGTGTAAAGCTGCGAAGCTGTGAGTGTCTCGTTCTGCAGCGGTTCCGGTTCCTCGGCTCTTTCGATCGGAACAGGCTTTACAACAGCATGATTGATTGAAACTGTTTCAATATCAGGCGTTGTCTTCTCAGAGTCAGCAACAGGAGTGACGGTCGGCAATATAAAGTCAAGCAATGTCACGGCAAACGGCTGTGAACTTTGTCCAAAATCCGGCAACATCGCAACGGTTAATAATTCATCTCCGCAAATCAGAAGCAGCACAAATAGAACAGCAAAAGACACAGCAAGTATTCTTGCGGCGTTAATCAGACCCACAGCGCGGTTTTTAAGCTCTTTAGGAGAACGCATTAAGTAAAAGGCTCCTTTCTTTTGAATTGTAGGATTAAATATAAGCAGCAAAAACGGACAGCGCAATACCAATTTCCCGCAGTGCAACTATTCAAAAACGACGCGCCCTGCGCTTAATGTCTACTCATCTGTATATCTGTCAATCTGTCCTAACGCCCCGCCATATCAGCACTCCCACTATAAATTTCTATGCGCCTTTTTTCTTTATATGCTTGCGAAACCGGAAAATATGTATTATAATATCAGCATAAATTTGAATATTCAGGAGGAATCATCAATGGAAACAGTATTTTACCCCAAAGGAGTATGCTCAAAGCAATATACCATCAAACTCCGTGACGGCGTTATTGAGGATATAACAGTTGTCGGCGGGTGCAACGGGAACCTCAAGGGCATACGCTCACTTATCATAGGACAAAAAGCCGAGGATGTTATCCCGCGCCTTAGCGGTATAAAGTGCGGAATGAGAGGAACTTCATGTCCTGACCAGATTTCTATCGCACTTACCGAAGCATTGAGAAAGGAGAAAGAATCAGCATGAAGCCAACATTTGCCAACACATTCAATGTCACACATAACAAAATGAAATCAGAAGTCGCTCTGTCGTTTACTCACATCTACACAGAACATACATTCAGCGTCCGCGATGGTTCTCTGACGGATGTGTCGGCACAGGTTGCCGATGAGGTGGCGAGTATTCTCATGACACGCGATGGAATGGTCGCTCTTGCGAGACTTCTCTATAAGATTACCGATGATTGGGGAATTGATATTACACAATGAGCGAACAATTTAAGCCACTTGCAACTCAAAGCGCACAAAAAGCCGTTCTTTTTGACCTTGACGGTACTCTTGTGAACTCGCTTGGGGACATTTGCGCCAGCGTAAACCATATGCTTCTCTCGCGAGGGTATAGAGAGCGTTCAATTCAGGAAATACGCCAGTTTGTCGGAAGCGGAGCCAAAGTCCTGCTTAGACGCGCACTGCCGGAGAACGTGAAGATGGATGAAGCGGAATTTGACAGGTTCTATAAGGAATACAGAGCATACTACCTTGAACACAGCACTGACACAACAAGACCATACAATGGCGTTCCGGAGCTGCTGAGTGAACTTGCAAGGCGCGGTTATGCTCTCGCTGTCGTTACAAACAAGCCTGACCCGCATACGAAGCTTATTGTAAATCGATTTTTCAGCGATTGGGTGTCCTCTGCCGCTGGTTTGACCGATGAGCTGCGGAGAAAACCGGCACCCGATCTTGTGTTCAAGGCACTTTCAGAGCTTGAAATCGATGTCAGCCACGCCGTGTATGTCGGAGATTCGGAAGTCGATATAGCGACAGCAAAGGCTGCGGGTGTGCCGTGTGTGTCAGTACTCTGGGGATTCCGCACAAAAGAGCAGCTTGTAAACGGCGGAGCGGAGATAATTGCTGAAACACCGGATAATGTCTTAGACGCGGTAATGCGTTTAGAAATATAGTAATACGGGTTAGTACGCGGAGATTAGCTGATAATCGGTTTCCGTAGTGTATTCTCGTAGCAATCTGTACTGAAATTGATTTTGATGGAGCGGTATCCGTGTGCCGCCCAATGTCGTATATTGACGAGTTGCGTCAGCTCACACGCGAATCCTCAAAATTTACAATTTTCTGTTGAAAAAATCGAAATATGCGGTTATAATAAAATCACCCGCAGTAAATATTACTTGTTATGAAAGGAGGTGTACACGGATGACATTCACAAAGGATACTATAATCTCTCAGGTCATGATGGTCGCTCCTCAGACCGCCCCGCTCTTCCAGTCTATAGGTATGCACTGCCTCGGCTGCGCGATGGCAACAAACGAGAGCATCGAGGAGGCTTGTATGGTACACGGTGTTGACCCTGACAAGTTTATAGATGCGCTGAACGCCTATGTCGCGGAAAACGTGAGCGCGTAAAAACGATGGAAATAATTAAACTTTCACCTCGCCTTGAGGCTGTCGTGAAACTCGCGGGTACTCCGGAGCGCGTACTTGACGTTGGCACCGACCACGGCTATGTACCCATATACTACGCTCAGAACGGCTGCAAGCGTGTTGCCGCTTCGGATGTACGCCGTGACCCGTTGAAAAGCGCGGTCGCTCATGCCCGTGAATATGGTGTTCAGAAAAAAATTGAGTTTTATCTTACAAGCGGCGTTCAGGGAATAGGCTCTGGCTTCGATACCGTAATTATTGCCGGTATGGGCGGTGAGACAGTCATTTCTATACTCAAACCCGCCGCGTGGCTGAAAAAGGTTCCGCGTATAGTCATTGAGCCTCAGAGCAAGCTGCCGGAGCTTTGTATCTGGCTCCGTGATAACGGTTTTTCGCCTGTGGATGCCTGCATTGTCAAAGATTCCGGTAAACTCTACGCAGCGTTCTCCGTTACCGGTGACGCTCAGACCGCCGGAACCTCTGATTTCAGAGACGCTGTAAGCAGCTTTGTACTGAACCCGCTCTACAGAAGACGCGACCCTCTTCTTATAGAGTATATCGACATACTCATGGAAAAAAATAAACGCGCAATTGATGGCAGTCTCAAAGCGGCAAAACGTGACGAGACACGCATTGAGGTTCTGCGGGAGCGTGTGTGTACTTTGGAGAAATGGAGGAACAGAATGGAACACGATACAACGGTTAGCGATATATACGATGCTCTTTGTGAGCTTGCGCCGATTGAGTGGAAGTACGACTTCGACAATCCCGGACTTCTCGTTGGAAGCCCCTTACAAACTGTTAAAACAGCTCTTGTCGCTCTTGACATAACCGATGATGTCATAGACGAGGCAACAAAACTCGGCGCGGAGCTTATAGTATCGCACCATCCTCTCATATTCAGTAAGCTCTCGAAAGTCAGGGAGGACGATATAGTCGGACGCAAGATAGCCGCGCTCATTAAAAACGGTATCAGCGCGATTTGTATGCACACAAATCTTGATGTAGCTCCCGGCGGTGTGAATGACGCTCTTGCGGACGCTCTCAGGCTTCATGACACCGAACCGATAACAATTGACGGCACTGACAGTTCCGAACAGCTCTACGGTATGGGGAGAGTCGGCACAATAGTTGAAATGGACTTTGAGGACTTTCTTAAAACTGTAAAAACCGTACTTGGGGCAAACGGGCTTCGCTATGTAAAGTCAACTGACAAGGTAAATTGCGTTGCTGTCTGCGGCGGCGCGGGAGGTTCAGAGTTGCCGCTTGCTGTAAACACCTTGTGCGACACTTATGTTACAGCCGACTGCAAATATAATAACTTCCTTGATGCTAAAGACTACGGCATAAATCTCATAGACGCGGGACACTTCCCGACGGAGAACGTCGTAATTAAACCGGTTGTGAGCTTCTTATCAGAGCGTTATCCTGAGATTAAATTTATGATCTCGAAAGTACACAATCAGATCGAACAGTTCTACACATAAATAATTTATTGCGCCGCATCCTGATAAGGAGCGGCAGCAGGAGGTAAAATTAAAATGGAAAATGCAAAAACCAGCAGCGGGATTAAGAGACTTGTTCTCATGTCACTTTTCACAGCAATTATAGTTGTTCTGCAGTTAGTAGCTTCGGCTATAAAGCTTGGACCGTTCTCAATTACACTTGTACTCGCACCGATAGTAGTCGGAGCGGCACTGTGCGGACCGGCAGCGGGTGCGATACTTGGCGGTGTGTTCGGAATAGTTGTGATGATTTCTGGCGATGCGGCAGCTTTCATGACAATAAACGCGGTTGGAACCGTGATAACTGTTATGGCGAAAGGCATTCTGTCAGGCTGGGCAGCAGGACTTATCTACAGAGCGTTGGAGCCAAAAAACGGATTTTTGGCATCCATAATGTCCGCTGTGGCTTCGCCGATTGTCAATACCGGAGTGTTTTTAATAGGCTGCGCGATATTCTTCATGCCAACAATAACAGCGTGGGGAGAAGCGGCGGGAATGAACGCTTTCTCATATATGATATTCGGTCTTGTGGGACTTAATTTTGTTGTGGAATTTGCTGTAAATGTTGTGCTTGCCGGTACAATAACAACGCTCGTGCGTGTCGGGCGGAAAACGCTGCATATTTCGCAGTAATGGTTATATATACTAAAATCTTGTTTTATTATATTTCTCCTGAATCCATGAAACCCGGAATCTCGCACACCACCAAATAACAGGCTTCAACGCGGGAGGCTCCGTCTGAAATCTGGAGCTTCTGAGTCGGAAACCTTTGGTCACGAAAGCGGGACGGCACTTAGAAAATAAGAGCTTATCCACAAATTTTCAGTGCGCCGATTGCACTGTCAGATTTTGCGCCGGACAATGGCAATTTGAAAGGCTGCCTGTGTATGGCAAGAAAAATCGTCAAAGTATGGCACAAAATTTGCAGGCACTCGGCGCACTTGGAATACCGTGATAAGCTTTAAGGAAACTCTGAATAAATCGGAGAGAACGATTTGCGAGAGATTTTTCGTCAAAAAAAGCGCGAAAACACAGGAATACTTGATGTATTTCAAGTTTGAAGGATGTATTTCTGGCGAAAGAACCGCAAAGTGCCGATGACGCATTTGTTCAGAGGTTTCTTAGGTTTCACGGATTCAGATTTACGGTTTTGAGCCAATGTCATTAGCTTCATCAAAATATCCTGCTGTACAAAAGCCGCGTCCACGGAAGCCGGAAGCTTTATAGTGCTTCCGTTACTTTTTGGTATGTGGTGGAATACGGCAGGTAATTTCAAATTCGTTAAACTTATGACACTGGGCTTTGAGATAAACTTCACAGCTTAAATAGAAAGTGGGTATAGTATGATACTTGCGATTGATATAGGCAATACGCATACAGTTCTCGGATTTATCGAGGGCGGCGGGATATGCAAAACAGTCCGCGTCGCTACAAACACTCTCAAAACGGATTTTGAATACGCAATCTATCTTCACAATATGTTTTCACTATATAATCTGTCACCCGACAATATAGACGGCGCGATAATATCATCAGTAGTACCGCCGCTGACAGGTAATCTTGTAAAAGCCGTGGAGCTTTCGGTGAAGGTCACGCCGCTTGTAGTTGGCAAGGGAATCAAAACAGGTGTAAATCTTCAAATAGACGATCCGGGAACTGCGGGAGCCGACCTTGTAGCCGCCGCAGCCGGTGCGCTTGCCGAGTACAAGCCGCCGCTATGTATAATCGATATGGGTACAGCGACTACTATATCAGTGATTGACAGACACGGAGCGTTCATAGGCGGCAGTATATGTCCCGGTGTTGCGTTGGGGCTATCGGCGTTAAGCTCTGGAACATCGCAGCTTCCGAATGTCTCGCTTGACGCTCCGAAGCATTGTATCGGGCGAAATACGGTGGACTCAATCAAGAGCGGAAGTATTTTAGGAGCGGCAGCTATGATTGACGGAATGGTAGACAGAATAGAATCGGAACTCGGAGATAAGGTCACCGCTGTCGCTACCGGAGGAATCGCGGCGAGCGTCATACCTCTGTGCCGAAAAAAAATCGATGTCAATGAGAACCTCCTTCTGCACGGGCTTTGGGCTATATATAAGAAAAACAAATAAAAGCGTAAACTGCGCGTATTGTATGTCAAACTGATTTCAAATCCCGAAACGGTGTATAATAACCAAATACAATGGGTGCGTCTTGATGTATCCGTGTGCAAAATTGCCCTTGACATACAATGGAAAGTCTGATAGAATTTATTATAATTGAATCATAAAAAGGCTGTGACGGGAAGTAGTAACCCCATTTAAAGCTGTCTCAGAGAGGAGCCGTTTGGTGCGAGGCTCCGTCGGCATGGAGTGAAGTCATCCCTGAGCTTCAACGGTGAACTTAGTATCCTGAGCGTTTCATCGCGTTCGCGCTTAGTGCTGCCCCGCGTATAAATGGAACCAACGATATTTCAGTAGCCGCTGACGGCTGACCGCGTTATAGGTTACGAGTGTCCCCGCAAGGGGGAACTCAGGTGGTACCGCGCTTTATTGCGCCCTGAGATTTTTCTCAGGGCGTTTCGTTTTTCCTTCGGTCATTTACTAAAGCGTATTGATTTGCCATTAGTGCTTTTTATTTGCAAGTCAAAATGTATGCGCGGTCAGCTCCGCCAATTCGCGTCAAATCTTCAAAACTGAAACTTGTTTCTGTTTTGAACATACTTTCAGGAGGATACGATATGAAAGAACTTCCAAAAATCTACGATCCCAAAAGTGTCGAGAAGAAAATCTATGATATGTGGATGGAAAACGGGTATTTTCACGCTGAACGCGACCCGTCTAAGAAACCGTTTACAATCGTCATACCGCCGCCAAATGTCACAGGGCAGCTTCATCTTGGACACGCTTTCGATGAGACAATTCAGGATATTCTCATTCGCTATAAACGCATGAAAGGCTACAGTGCGCTCTGGCTGCCCGGTTACGACCACGCCGGTATAGCCACACAAATCAAAGTTGAAGAGGTTCTGCGTAATGAAGAGGGTCTTACTCGCTTCGATTTGGGTCAGGAAAAGTTCCTTGAGCGCGTCTGGGACTGGAAGAATAAGTACGGCGACAGAATTGTTGAGCAGCTCAAAAAGCTCGGCTCGTCCTGCGACTGGGAAAGGCAACGTTTCACGATGGACGAGGGATGCTCGAAGGCAGTGCGCGAGGTGTTCTGTTCGCTCTACGAAAAGGGACTTATCTACAGAGGCAAGCGCATAATAAACTGGTGTCCCCACTGCACAACGGCTCTTTCAGACGCGGAAGTCGAATATGAGGAAAAGCCCGGACATCTCTGGTACATTCGTTACCCGCTCTCCGATGGCTCCGGCGAGGTGATTGTGGCTACAACGCGCCCCGAAACGATGCTTGGTGATACCGGTGTCGCTGTGAACCCGAACGATGAACGGTACAAGGATATAGTTGGCAAGATGTGCATACTCCCGCTTGTCGGACGCGAAATGCCGATTGTAGCTGATGAATACGTTGATATGGAGTTCGGCACCGGCTGTGTTAAAATGACACCATGCCACGACCCGAACGACTTTGAGGTTGGTCTGCGCCATAATTTAGAGCAGATACTCGTGATAGACGGCGATGGAAAAATTATAAACGGCGGCAAATATAACGGTATGGACAGATACGAGGCGCGTGAAGCTATACTGCGCGACCTTGAGCAGCAGGGGTATCTTGTAAAAGTTGAAGACCACATACACAACGTCGGCACCTGTTACCGCTGCCACAACGATGTGGAACCTCTCGCGTCCGACCAGTGGTTTGTGAAGATGCAGCCTCTCGCAAAAGACGCTATGCAGGTTGTGGAGGACGGCAGAATAAAGTTTGTGCCTGACAGATTCTCAAAGACGTATCTCAACTGGATGAAGAACGTGCGAGACTGGTGCATATCACGTCAGCTCTGGTGGGGACACCGTATTCCCGCATGGCACTGCCGCGACTGCAAACACATCACGGTTTCACGCACCGACCCGACAGAGTGCGAGAAGTGCGGTTCAAAAAACATTTATCGCGACCCCGATGTGCTTGACACTTGGTTCTCTTCCGCACTGTGGCCGTTTGAGACGCTCGGCTGGCCAGATGAGACGGAGGATTATAAGTACTTCTATCCCACTGATGTTCTTGTGACCGGGTACGATATAATATTCTTCTGGGTGGCAAGAATGATATTCTCCGGTATGGAACATACTAAGCAGCCCCCGTTCCACACAGTTTTAATACACGGTCTCATACGCGATGCCGATGGACGCAAATTCTCCAAATCACTCGGAAACGGCGTTGACCCGATAGAAGTTATTGACAAATACGGAGCGGACGCTCTGAGATTCAATATCATAACAGGCAACTCCCCCGGAAATGACACACGCTTTTATCCGGAGAGGTGCGAGGCTATGCGAAACTTCGCGAACAAAATCTGGAACGCCTCACGATTTGTAATGATGAATCTGACTATTGAGGACTGCACTCTTCCGGAGAATCTTCAGCTCCCCGACAAATGGATACTTTCGCGGCTCAACACTCTGACGAAGGATGTCACGGACAATTTTGAGAAATACGAGCTTGGTATAGCCGCGCAGAACATCTATGAGTTCATTTGGGACACGTTCTGCGACTGGTATATAGAGCTGACGAAGCCGAGACTTGCAGAGGGTGACACAGACACGCAGAGGGTGCTTTTATATACGCTGACACAGCTATTGAAGCTGCTGCACCCGTTCATGCCATTCATAACCGAGGAAATCTATCAGGCACTTCCGCATGAGGGTGACGCACTAATGGTTCAGCCATACCCAGAGTACGATGAGAAGCTGTCATATCCAGAGGATGAGGTCGCGTTTGAGACTGTAATGGACGCGATAAAGGCAATACGCAGCCGCAGAGCCGAGATGAACGTACCTCCATCCAAAAAGGCGCATTTGATAGTTGTAACGGACAGTGCGGCAACATTTGACAGTGCGGAGGCGTATTTGAAGAAACTCGCGTACTGTGAAAGTGTGACTGTGCAGAATGTCGAACCCGACTCGATAGACGGCATGGTGTCTGTTGTAACAGGCGGGGCGAAGCTCTATATGCCGCTTGCGGAGCTTGTGGATATTGACAAGGAACGCGAAAGAATCAAAAAAGAGCTTGCGAAAGCTGAAGGTCAGAAACTGGCTCAGGAGAAGAAACTGCAAAACGAAAAGTTTGTCTCAAGGGCACCGGAACAGGTTGTAAAGACCGAGAGGGATAAGCTTGCAAAAGCCGAAGCACTCATAGAGAACCTGACAGCAGCGTTGGCGGCGTTGGGATAATACCCGCAGTCGGTATGAAATAACGATTAAAAATCAGAGATTACAGATTAACAGCGATACTTAAAGCCGAAATTCTTTTCGGCTTTATTTTTTGCAATTTGGCGGGGCTGACCAAGCACAAATTTGCGAAAATTTCCATGTTCGCCGACATAACAGCTTCTACACTCCCCTGCCGATGCCGTTTCCATGTTTTTTTGACAGGCAGATGCCGGTTGTCACGGCGGCTGTCAAAAACAAAACAGCGCAGACAACGC
The DNA here is from genome assembly GCA_964553775.1 of uncultured Oscillospiraceae bacterium. Lineage (GTDB taxonomy): Bacteria > Bacillota > Clostridia > Oscillospirales > Oscillospiraceae > RUG626. The sequence continues at coordinate 53,121 of CAZKLU010000003.1, forward strand.
ACATATAGTTTTCGCTTGTCTCCGTGTTCCCTTTATAAATTATTACCTTGTCGTATTCTCCGTCTCCATCGCTGTCTACATGGAGACTGCTCCTTTTTCCAACGCTAACGAGTGTATCCACAGTTGTCGATGGCGTAACCGGTATATTCTTAAAATTACGCATATCAGAGTAACTTCCCTCCTCGTCCATAAACGCTATAGTGCAATTCATCGTGCCGTTACCTGTGCCTGTAATCCTGAGCGGATAGTCCGTGCCCTCTTTCAAACGCAGAATTTTAACATCTCCCTCCTCGCTCTTCTCAAACGACAGTGTTCCAAAGTTGGTACGCTGATTCTCTCTGCACAGAGTCTCACCGCTGACACTTACCGATACATCCACCGGACACGCGACACTAATATAAATATATCTCCCTCCGTTCATTACATCCGCCACATCACTGAAAACAAATTTCAATGAATCGACATCTCCCACTTCATAATGGCACCCATCGCTTGCTATAAGCTCAAGAAGCTCCTGCGCCGATATTGTTTCCTTCTGGCTCAGTGACTTGAAAAAGCCTATTGTGTAGATTGTCACATTATCCTTTTTTATCTCATCGGTGTACGATGTAAGTTTCTCGCCTACAAGTCCAAGATTTGGCTTTCCGTCACTCATCATAACGATAGTTTTTCTCTCGGCTCCGCTGCATCTCAGCAGCTCAAACGCGGTGGAAAGTCCCTCGTACATATTTGTTTTTCCTCCGGCTTCAATAGCGTTTATGCACTCCGTAAGCTGAACCATATCATCGGAAAAGCCGGATATTGTCTCGGCATCTGTGCTGTACGCGATAACAGCGAGAGCTTGTTCCTCTCTCATTATTGATTCTGTGAAAGCTATGGCAGCTTGTTTTGTTTCCTCCATGGACTTTCCAATCATGCTGTTTGAGCAGTCTATAAGCAGCACAACCGCCTGTTGAACTCCCGTATCGTACTGCACATCAGCGTAAGAGTCAATAGTCATCACTCCTGCACACAGCAAAATCACTGTTGTGACGCTTATGCCTACCGACAACAGGTTCGTTTGAATATGAGCAAATGCTTTCAGCTTGCGAAATAATGTTTTTGTCAAACGCAAGAATACCGCCTCCAAAAAAATCCGACAAGACGTATGTCTTATCGGATTATTATATTTAATTTGGAAGCGTAATATTATACTCAAAGCCACAATCTTTCAGAATCTGAGTACGCCCAAGTTCCAGCGTCAAAAGCTGTTAATCAAATGAAAATATGTCTATTTGTTATCCTTTCACCTGATTTTGCCTCTCATGCAGGACTTTTCATTCATCGGCGTGTCTAATTTTGCAGCTTTGTTCCGCACTCCGTGCAAAACAGGTACGAACCATCAATACGATGACCGCACTTCGGGCAGTAGCTTACCCTGCCCTGTCCCGCTCCAACATCAAACGATGCTCCCTGAGCATAAGAGGACGCGCCTTTGTTGTCTCCATTTGAAAAACCCTGATTAGACTGCGCCTCAAGCGGGGCTGCCTGTCCCTGTTCGGGCTGAATGTTAATTTTGCTGTTAAGAGGTATTGTCGGTCCCTGATTTGACAGATAATCACCGTCTCCGGTGCCACCGTTTTGACCGAACTGTGAAGGCTGCGCGTTGTAATTTGGTACTTGGTTGAACGGCAGTTCCTGCTGACCGCCGAAATTCTGATTTTGATCAAAGGACTGATTAAATGAGAATGGATTGCTGAACTGGTCAACAAACTCAATCGGCTGCGTTTCTCCTATTTCCTGCGAATCATTGAGATGTGGAGAATCGCCGACCGGCACTGTGGCTCCAACGTCACCTATTTTGCTCACACTCGGATTATTCTGCTGATAAGCACTTGGTGCGTAAATATTGTATGAGGGTGTGCTTTCATACGGTGACACACCTTCAGTTTTCACAAGAGTTGTCGGCTCCTCATCGCTGTGGTCATTCTCATCGCGATATTTGCTCCAGTCAATCTCCTTGCCGCATTCGGTACAAATGTTCTGACCGCTTGTTATGATAGCTCCGCAGCTTTCACATCTCACGGTTTTCTGCGTATATTTTGCGGAGTCATTGGATTTAACAGACTCATCTTCCGATGCTGCCGCGATGACTTCATTCTGCACATCATCTTCATCATCATCGTCATCATCGAAGTAATCCGCGTTCTCGTTTTCTTCATTACGCTTTTTGCCTGTCAAATCACGTCCGGTACGGGATGCGGTTTCTGCGGGCTTTGACTTCTCGGTTTGCCTGACTTCAAAAATACTCTGTGTCACCGGTGCCGATACGTCCGTCCTGTTATTGTCGGACGGCATATCATGTGAAAAAACAGGCTGTGTAACGTCAGTATTTGGCTGTTCATCTTGCCGTAAACTGAAAATACTCTGCGTTACCGGCGCTGATACATTCGCTTTGTTGTTGTCAGATAGCGTGTCATTCGGAAAAACAGGCTGCGTGCTGCCAGTAACATCATCAAGATTTACGAAGCCTGTCATTGGTATTACATCATCATAATCAGGAGGTTCTTTTGCGCTTATCGGCATTGTTACACCTGGAACCTCAACACTGCTGTTCATACTTCCAAAAAAGTCAGTTTGAATGTTATCCGGCGTGTCTTCCTGTGCTGAGCCGAAATCATCCTCCGCCGAAGCTTTTGCCAGAGTGCCGTAATCCTCGCTTTGTTCTTCCGATTCGGAAGCGACCGCTTTTACACCGCCGCGAAGCTCAGAGATATTTTGCTCCAAATCATCTATGTTCATCACAATATCTGAAAACTCCGCTCTTGCCGCGTCCTTGTGTCGTGAGACGTAAAGCTTTCCGACAAGCCGGTACGCATTGTCAAGCTCCGTTTGCAGCCTGTCAAGCTTGGTGTTCACCCTTGCGGACTCCGCAAGCTCTAAAAGCTTTTTCATCTCAGACATTCTTTGCGGATCCATATCCAGCCCTATATCTTTGCTGTCGTGCATTATTTCTGTCCCTCCCACGTTTAATATCTTATTATACTCAATTATATCTAAAACACGAAATTTCACACTCACCCACGAAGCGCAAGCATATACTATTCATCAAGCTTTAAAACAGCCATAAATGCTTCCGTTGGTATCTGAACCGTGCCAAGTGAGCGCATTTTCTTTTTGCCCTCTTTCTGCTTCTCCAGGAGTTTCTTCTTCCGTGTAATATCGCCGCCGTAACACTTGGCAAGAACATCCTTTCTCAGAGCTTTTACAGTCTCCCGCGCAATTATTTTGCCGCCGATTGCCGCCTGAATCGGAACTTCAAAAAGCTGACGCGGAATATTCTCCTTGAGCTTCTCACACAGCTTACGCGCTCTCGGATATGCCTTGTCCTTGTGCGCTATGAATGACAAAGCATCCACCTGATCGCCGTTCAGCAAAAGATCGACCTTCACCAGTTCAGATGGGCGGTACTCTGAAAATTCATAGTCAAGAGAAGCGTAGCCCTTAGTTCTCGCTTTCAACGTATCGAAAAAGTCATATATTATCTCACCGAGCGGCATACTGTACCGCAGTTCCACAAGATTTGAATCGAGATACTGCATATCGCGGTATTCGCCGCGCCGTTCCTGACACATTGGCATGATATTTCCGACAAATTCCGGAGGTGTAATGATTGACGCAGCTACATATGGTTCCGCTGTCTCAAGGATTGATGCCGGATCCGGGTAATTATGAGGATTGTCAACCATTAAAACATTTCCATCCGTCTTGGTTATTTCGTATATAACGGAAGGAAGAGTCGTTATAAGGTCAAGATCGAACTCACGTTCAAGCCGTTCCTGTATAATCTCCATATGAAGCATACCGAGAAATCCGCAGCGAAATCCATAGCCCAGTGCCGCGCTCGTCTCCGGTTCAAACGACAGCGAAGCATCGTTAAGCTGCAACTTCTCAAGTGCGTCTCGCAAATCAGGAAATTTGCTGCCATCCTCGGTATATATGCCGCAGTACACCATCTGTCTCGCTGGTCGGTACCCGGGGAGCGGATCTTCAGCGGGAGAACTCGCAAGTGTAACAGTATCGCCTATCTGTGTATCACGGACATTTTTTATAGACGCAGTAAAGTAACCAACCTCCCCTGCCGTAAGCTCGTCACAAGGCTCATAACCTATCGGCAGAAGATGTCCGCACTCTATAATCTGGTACTCCGCGCCGGATGCCATCATTCTTACCGTATCGCCTGTTTTGAGTGTTCCATCCATAAGGCGTATATATACTATAACTCCTCTGTATGAATCATATTGACTGTCGAAAATGAGAGCCTTCAGCTTCGCCTCCGGATCTCCCTTCGGCGGTGGAACACGGTCAATTATTGCCTCCACCACAGATTCAATATTTATGCCATTTTTCGCTGAAATTGCCGGAGCGTCCTGTGCTTCTATTCCGATAACATTTTCAATCTCATCGCGTACTCTCTGCGGATCCGCAGCGGGAAGATCGATTTTATTGATTACCGGCAGTATTTCGAGGTCATGATCCGCCGCCAAATACGCATTCGCCAGTGTCTGTGCCTCAACGCCTTGTGCCGCGTCAACAACGAGAACGGCACCCTCGCAGGCGGCAAGTGAACGCGATACCTCATAGCCAAAATCCACATGACCCGGAGTGTCGATAAGGTTCAGCTCATATTTCTCACCGTTATCTCTCGTGTATAAAAGCCGCACTGCCCGCGCCTTTATGGTGATACCGCGTTCACGTTCGAGATCCATACTGTCAAGAAGCTGATCCTCCATCTCACGTTCCGGCACAGCTCCGCAAAGCTCTATAAGCCGGTCGGAAAGCGTTGATTTGCCGTGGTCTATATGGGCGATGATCGAGAAGTTGCGTATGTGCGTCCTGTCTGTCATATTCCACCTCGTCTGTTTTGTATACATAAACCGCGTTCCGCAACGGCGGAATATGCCCAATCCAAGCCCAAAATCCATTTCCGTGTTGAGCATATACGAACACTTATATGTGTTCACCGTTGCGGCAGCGAGTATAAACCGCAAATAACCGCAAATAAATTGAAAATTGATTTCCGCACCCGCCGCATATCGGAAACTGCCGTAATGCGTGGGTTACCTTCTCTTGCGTGAGCCGTGCCGCTCGGAATGCCTTTTTATATCTGACTGCTTACTGTCGGATATCTTCATAAAGTGTTTGAGCTTATCCTCAAAATCATGATCCACCGAAACATTCTGCTGATTTTCCTCTGCGGGTTCCGGCTTAGGAGGCTCCGCAGCCTGCTTAATTGAGAGATTGATTTTGCTGCCATCAATACTCAACACCTTGACCGTAACCTCCTGTCCGACAGAGAGATAATCGGATATGTTTTTGACAAATGCGTTGGTTATTTCAGATATGTAGACCAATCCCGATTTTCCGTTAGGCAGTTCCACAAACGCGCCGAATTTTGTTATACTCGTTACCCTGCCCTTTACAATAGCGTCCTTTTCTAATTTCATTATCAGGCAAACCCTTTCCGTTTATCCAGCGTAATAAACTTCTTCACCGGGTTCCACCAGATTCAGCTTCTCCCGCGCTATATCTCGAATTACGTCATCGTCATCGCTGTTGTCTATAGCGTACTGCATTTCATCGTTTTCCACCGTCAGCTCCGCGACCTGTTTTTGAAGTTCTTCTGTTTGCGCCTGAGCATTTTCTATTTGCCCTCGCAGCCTTGACAGTGCCACTATCGCGTACACTGCCAACACCAGCAAAATCAGCTTCGTAAGTATACCTGTGCGTCTGAGACGCATTTCCATTCACCTCCACCCCTCGTGTGTGCTTTCGTCCATACTTTATTTTATACCATTTTATTGCTTTTGAAAAGACTTTTTTTGCTTTTTCCGCAAGAAATTTTGTCAATGTTTTCAATGGCTTCATGATGAATCCGATTGCTCTGACAATTTTTCCCGCAACATAGATCCCCAAGCGCATGACAAGTCTGCTAAACGTCAAAAAGTACACCGCCGCCGCCATAGAAGCTATGACCATGAATACGAGCCGCTGCTTTCCCTCGCCTATTGAAAGACCAAGTATAAAAAGTGAAATTGCGGCGAAAACCCAGAATCCAATGTCGGTTGCGGACGTCACAGCCACGTTATTGACCGTTCTTCGGATAACGCGGAACACATCGTACAAAAGTCCCGCGCATATTCCCAAAAGAGCGGAACATATAACACGCCATAGCTCGACCGATATTCCCACCCACATAGGCTATCGGAAAAGACGCGAGAAGAAGCCTCCGCGCTCTTCCTGCACGTCCTCGTACTCCACGCTGTCGATACTTCCGATTATCAACACATCACCGCTATCTACAGAAAGCTTCTCCATGTGCATATCATCACCGTGTACCGTGAGTTTTCCGAGGGTAGTTCCCATCACAACCTGCTGCTCATTGAAGCACTCAACTTCAGTAACGCCAGATACCGATATGCGTCCGCGATTTTCAATCACTATATTATTATCAGCGGCGATATTATTTTGTTCCTCATACGACACCATTGACACTCCCCCTTCACACGAACTAATAAGTTCGCGGATATAATTCGCGGCTTGTTGTTCACACATCGAAGACGCGAAACTCTGTAATTCCTCTGCTGTCCGCTCTTTGTGAACAGCCAGCCTCATATTGCTTCATGCAATATTTTATTAAGGAGAAAGTGTCTGTATTCATGAATAAAAACGGAAATCAATTTTTTCGTTAGTCTCGTGGAGTTTCATGTCGAAATGCGTGAAATAAAATCCGTACTTGTTTTTTGTCACGGCTATATCTGAGAACCATTGTCTGACAACAATGCCAAAGATAACCTTTCAACTTAGGAACGCGGAGCCACAGACGGTGAGCGTATGGGATGCAGTGTGTTGGAAATGGAATAAATATGATTTCCGTAATAATAGGATCGTGCATTTCATCAACTGGAATATGCCTATACCGCGCCGGAGCGTTCCGCAAAGCTCCGTTGCGCGGTAAACTGCTATTCAGCCGATATAATAAAGTAGTACACCGGCTGACCCCCGTTTATAACAGTTATGTCAGCCGCCGGATAGCTTGCGGAAAGATGTTTCTCCACGAGCCGCGCCATTTCCTCATTTGCGTCCTCCCCGTAGAAAACAGTCAGCACCTCCGGATCAAATTCGCGCAGTGATGCCGAAACAGAACCGATAAGCGCGTCAATATCATCGGTAGATGTAAGAAGCGAACTCTCCAAAAGCGCGAGATATTCGCCCTCGTGTATCTCAACGCCGTCAAAAACCGAATCCCTTGCGGCGTATGTCACCATAGCCGTGTGGACATTGTCGCAAGCGTTTGACATAACTGTTTCAAGCTCTTCGGCACTCATCGACTCCTCAAAGCAGAACATAGCCGCAATTCCCTGCGGTATCGATTTTGACGGTATCACGACAACATTCTTTGTTGTCATACGCTTACATTGTTGCGCCGCCATTATTATATTCTTGTTATTTGGCAGCACGAAAACTGTCTTTGCGGGTACGGAATTGACGGCGTTCAATATATCCTCCGCCGCCGGATTCATAGTCTGACCGCCTGTGACAAGAGCGTCAACTCCGAGATCCTTAAATACGTTTCCAATTCCGTCACCGGCACACACAGAGACAAAGCCGTACTGTTTAAGCTCCTTTTCATGCTCTTCTTCCTCGTCATCAAGCTCATCGGCACTCCTTGTCTTACGTCCCGCCGCAGCGTCCTGATACTGCAAGCGCATATTCTCTATTTTGCCTATCTCAAGAGTACCGTACTTCTGCGCTTCAGACAAAGCGTTCCCCGGTATATCGGTGTGAACGTGTACCTTGAATGCCGTATCATCCTCGCTGATAACAAGGCTGTCACCGATACTGTTGAGATACGCTTCAAGCGGCTTTACAGACTTGTTAGCAGTCTTTCTCACAATAAACACTGTATCAAATGTAAAGGTAATATCCTCGTCCGTGAACGCGGAAAACGCTGAGGTGCTTACCTTGGTGTCAGATACACTCCGTTTGACCGGTTCACCCTTGATAGCCGACAACATTCCCCTGAGAATACAAAGATACCCCATAGCTCCAGCATCCACAACCTTCGCTTTCTTCAAAACAGGGTTCTGGGAAGTTGTTTCCTTGAGCGCGGCATCGCCGACTACTATCATGCGTTCAAAAAGACCCTCAAAATCATCGTTCTCCTTGACATAACTCTGCGCTGCCTCGGCTGTACGGCGTGAAACTGTCAATATAGTACCTTCAGTCGGACGCATAACCGCCTTATACGCCGCGCTCACACCGGAAGATAAAGCGTTCGCAAAGTCCTGCGCGTTTATCTGCTCAAGACCGCGTATGGATTTATACATACCTCTGAAAATCAAAGACAGTATAACTCCGGAATTTCCCCTTGCGCCCCTTAGAAGTGCGCTTGCTACAACATCGGCACAGGCGGACACTGTAACAGTTCCACCCGCAGTCAGTGCCGTTACTCCGGAATTCAGTGTAAGACTCATATTTGTACCCGTGTCACCGTCAGGTACAGGGAATACGTTCAGCTCGTTGATTTGCTGCCTGTTCTGTTCAAGCAGTGCCGCAGCACTGGATAACATTACCTTATATAAGGCTGTGTCAATTATCTGTATCAAACCTCATGCCTCCATCAATGTATATTCTTTTGCCGCGGTTTTAATCAAAGCTTATTGAGTCAACGAATACGTCCACACTTCGAACTTCCACGCCTGTTGTATCTTTTACCTTATAGCGCACCTCATTTATAATGCTGGTACACAGAACAGGGATATTCACACCCTGATTCACGATGATATGAAGCTCTATAAGCACATAGGGTTCATCGCCGTAGGTGAGGTAAACTCCCTTGCCCATGGATTCACGCTTGAGAAGATGGACAAGACCATCCGTAACCGATCTCATTGCCATGCCCTTAACGCCAAAGCAGTTCATAGCGGCATCGCCCACGAGAGTAGTAAATACCTCAGAAGCAATGCTGATACAACCGAGATTGTTCTGAAACTTCACCATAGAATCACTCTCCAATTCGCGTATTTGATACCCGCAACGGTTCATCGCTCCGCAACAGGCTATTATATGCTCGCGCCGACGCGCCCGTCTATCTATGCGGCAGCTATCGGCACCAACTATATTATAAATCATTTTTCCGGAAACTACAAGAGGAAATTTGGGATTTATTTATGAATTTGTTGTGTAAACCGCTTCCTATCAGCCGCAGGGTCTGCTCACGCGCTGCCGAAACCTGTCAATTTCCTGAAGTGTACTCACAACCCCGCGCATATACAATGTACATTTTTACTCACGGGAACAGGAATTGAGTGTCAGAGCCGCACCGGATTTGCGGAAACAAAAGCGATCTTTTTCGGGGCTTCTATTAGAAAAGCGCATTTTACAAATTCATGTGTAAAGCACCCGAAAAAGATTCCGCTAACCCTAAGATACAAAAATCTTCACGGCTTTCAGATCTTATCCGGCTATAGTCAGCCCTTCGACAAGAACCAGAGGTGAGCCAAAACAGGTTTTGCCTGTCGCCATTGGAAATTCGACCGTATCTGAAAGCCCCGTTATATTTTTCAGCAGATTGAAGAAGTTACCGGCAACTGTGAAGAGCTTCACCGGCTTCGTGAGTTTCCCGTTCTCTATAAGGAAACCACCGCATTGAAGTGAGAAGTCTCCGGATACCTCGTCCGTTCCCGAATGCGTTCCTCCCAGAGAGTCGATATATATTCCCTCCCCCACTCTATTCAAAAGCTCCTCTTCAGTCTCGCTGCCGGGTGCTATATACATACTGAAAAACCCTGTCTCGGTTGAAGACCAGTAGCTTGGTTTTGAAGCGTTGCCTGTTGAACCGCGGTTCTCCTTCGCGGCAGAAACAAGCGTATAAAGAAGTGTCTTCAGCACGCCGTTTTCTATGACATTCTTCTTATAAGTTGGATATCCCTCATCGTCAAATGTTCTCGGCATAGGCGCACCGGGGCGCATTGGGTCGTCAACTATTGTTACAATTTCCGATGCCACCACTGATCCGGCAGGAGCTTTCATTCCTCCTAAACCCTTTTGCACTCTTTCAGCGGAAAACACATCGTTGAACGCCCATAACATATCCTTCATAGCGGTCGGCGCGAACACTACCGGAATTGTGCCTGTGGGTGCCTTGCCCGCTCCAAGCTTCTTCAGTGCTTTCTGTACCGCGCTTTTCGTGGCGGTGTTTACATTGAAATCACCCGTTTGGAGTTCATACGCGACCTCTGTCTCGCCATTTTCCGCAACCTGCGCGGAAATGCCTAAAACTGACAACCCGTTCGAGTAGTCGAGATCAACACCGTTTGAATTGCATATAGCAACTCGTGTATTCTCAAAAGCCGCCTCGCTCAGTGAGCCGTCAACAATTCGGCTGTCGGCTTTATAAAGCTCGTTCTGGCAGTCAAGAAGAAGATTCCGCACCTTATCAACAGACGGGAGCTGCAAATCTGAGTTTTTAATCTCCGCGTATGTGCCACTGCCATTATAAATTATAGCCGGATCGTCAATATCTATAGACTTCGCGTTGCTGACGGCTCTGTTTACCAACGATACTGCCTCATCCGCCGTCAGCTTTTCGGTTGACGCACTCCCGATTTTGCCGTCAGCTATTACTTTCAAGCAAACGCCGCCCTCATATACGCAACTCATCTCCGAAATCTCCGCCTTGAATGCCGATGCCGAAATACTGTCGGTGGTGCTGTAATAAATTTCAAAGCTCTCAACTTCGGCGTTTTTCGCGGCTTCTATAACAAGATTCTTAAATTCTGTATAATCCATAATACGTCCCCCTTATCTTCCGCCTACAGTCATGTTTTTCACTCGTATGAGCGGCTGACCCACATTAACCGGTATCATCCCGCTTGAGGAGCCGCACATACCCTGACCCAAAACCATATCGGTTCCTATCATATCTATATCCATCAATATATGGCTGCCCGTTCCAACGAGCGACGCTCCGCGAACAGGCTCCGCGATTTTGCCGCCGCGTATCATATATC
>CAZKLU010000004.1:0-47179 GCA_964553775.1 uncultured Oscillospiraceae bacterium
GCAGACGTGTTGGCAGACGCGAGGGCAGAATGGAAGGAAAACGCGAGGGAAGACGAGAAGGTATCATAGAGGGTGAACGTAAAGGCAAGGAAGAAGGCAGACGAGAAGGTATCATAGAGGGTGAACAAAAGGGCATGACAAAGGGCAGACGCGAGGGTATAACCTATATTGCTCTTGAAATGATAAACGCCAATATGTCAACAGAGACGATAATGAATCTTACGAAATTATCCCGCGACGAAATTGTCTCGCTTCAGCAAAAGCTCAAAGAAAACCCCAATTTGCTCAGAACCTTGGCGGAGAATCATTTGTCATCGCTTGAAGATACTGAGAATAAACAATGATCTGATTCAAATCTGATCGAAGGAAAATTTATATACCCTGAATCCGTGAAACCCATACGCTACTAAATAATAGATTTCCACGCAGACAGTTTCACCTGAAATCCGGAACTTCTGAGCTGCGAATCTTTGGCGATGGGAGCAGTGCGGTTTTCGGAAAATGAGTTTCACGGATTCAAATATATATTACGGCGTATATGCTGCCAATTCTCTTTCAGCATACGGGTGAATGCTTCAGCAATCTATAGAGATTCGAAAGCCGCGCAAATACTGTCCAAGCCGAACTGTACATCTTGAACTGCACGGATTCAGGTTATACTAATAATTATCATACACTTTGGCTTTGAACATCACTTAAGCCCACATAAGGAGAACATATGAACGATATAATACTCTTGAAGCAGGGGGAACTTGTTCTCAAGGGACTGAACAGACGATTCTTTGAGGATAAGCTTCTCACAAACATAAAACGCCGCCTTGCACATATCGGAAACTTTCGTATATACTCTGTTCAGTCCACAGTTTACATCGAGCCGCTTGATGACGAGTGCGATATGGACGAAACATTTGATGCGGCGCGTAAAATTTTCGGCGCGGTATCGGTTGTGCGAGCCGCCGCCTGCGACAAGAACCCCAACGCGATATTTGAAACAGCAAAAGAGTATCTTGCAGAATCGTTTTCAAGAGCAAAATCATTTAAAGTAGAGTCAAAACGCTCCGACAAATCGTTTCCAATGACGAGCATAGAACTTTCACAGTACGTTGGCGGACTTTTGGCGGAGAGCTTTCCAAATGTCAGGGTTGATGTACACAACCCGGAACTCACAGTAAATCTTGAAGTTCGCGATCTCGCCGCCTATGTACACGGCGAACCGGAACATGGCGCGGGCGGAATGCCTGTAGGCTCCAATGGCAGCGCGGTTTCCCTCCTCTCCGGAGGAATTGACAGCCCTGTATCAACATACATGATGGCAAAGCGCGGTATACATATTATTCCGGTTCATTTTTTCTCTTTCCCGTATACCTCGCAGCTTGCGAAAGAAAAAGTTATCACGCTTGCACAGCAGCTTCTTCCATGGTGCGGCAGAATGACACTGGAAGTAGTTCCGTTTACGCATATTCAGGAGGAAATTCGTGACAAATGCCCCGAAGAATACTTTACGCTCATCATGCGCCGCTTCATGACCCGTATAGCTGAGAGAATAGCCGTCGCAAACGGCTGCAAGGCTATTACTACCGGAGAGAGCCTCGGTCAGGTTGCCAGTCAAACGATGGAGGCAATGCGCGTCACCGAGGAGTGCGTCTCGCTCCCTGTCATACGTCCTCTTGTGTGCATGGACAAAGCCGAGATAACGGTTAAAGCGCGGGAAATCGGAACATTTGAGACTTCAATTCTTCCTTACGAGGACTGCTGTACCGTATTTACCCCGAAACACCCGCGAACAAAACCGCGTCTTGAGGATGTACTTGAAGCTGAATCGCCCCTAAACATAGAATCACTTGTGAACGAAGCCTTAAATGGCGTTGAGCATATTAAACTGCACGAAAATATACAATAATTAAGGAGTTAAAATTATATCATGGAAATAGAAAATACTAAAACAAATTATCAGATGTCACTCATAGAGAAGCTTAGCTTCACGCGGCGCGGGGGGACATCGGAGGAACTTCGCGCCGCTAACATCCTGAAAGAAGAGATAGAAAAAGTTGGCGGCAAGCCTGAATTTATGGAATTCAAACTCCCCTCGTTCGATATAGATGAGTGCTCGCTTGAAGTCGTTTCTCCGTTCAGCCGCAAAGTGGATGTTATGGGATATGGACTTTCCGGAGATATTGACGCGGACTTGAAGCTTGTCTACGCGGAAAAATGCACCGAAGAGAATCTGGCTGCATATTCATCTCTCGAAGGCTGCGCGGTAATCGTAAATCAGCTCACATTCAGCGCATATAAACTGCTATGTGATAAAAAGGCATCAGCATTTATAACAATCGTTGGGAAATATTACGATACTGACGAAACCTTTGATATGTACTCGCGGAATCTCCGCCCGGGTCATATAAAAATCGGTATTATACCCGGATTTACTATTCGTTCAGGCGACGCTCTTGATATATTGAAAGGCGGCGCGGAAACTATACACGTTCATCTTAAACAGCATGAGGTCGAACGCCCCTCTCAGGACGTTTTAGCCGTAATTCCCGGTACTGTTACGCCTGATGAGTCCATAGTTCTCACAGCTCACTACGACAGCGTACCCGTGGGTACAGGGTCATGGGACAACGCATCCGGTTCAGCGGCACTTATGGGACTTTACAGGCACTTTGTGAATCATCCGCTTCGCCGTACAATGCGCTTCATCTGGTGCGGCTGTGAGGAACTCGGACTTTGCGGCAGCCGCGCATACATTGAGCAAAATACAGAGCTTGTTGAGAAAAACGTCAAATTCTGCTTCAACTTCGATATGTGCGGAACAGTTCTTGGCAATAACGAGCTTATCGTCACGGGCGGCAGCGATCTGAAGAGCTTTGCTGAACAGTACAATAAAGAAACCGGCTGGGCTGCGGATATTAATGTTCGCGTACATTCAAGTGATTCCGCTCCGTTCGCGGACAAAAATATACCCGCTCTCGGTATCACACGCCGCACACAAACGGGTGAGATTCATACAAAAAACGATCTTATCCGCACTCTTTCTCAAACGCAGATGAACAGTATACACACGTTTTCCGTAGGCGCGATTGAGCGTATCGGCAATTCAGTTACCATGCCGATAAACAAAGGTATGCCAAATGATCTCAGAGAAGCATTGGACAAGAGATTTATGCACAACGCAAACGCTGAGGACAAGGAGTGATACAATGACTGCTGAAATTCTGTCAGTCGGCACAGAATTATTACTGGGGAATATTGTAAATACAAATGCGCGGGATCTGTCCGTAATGCTTTCGGAGCTTGGTATAAATGTATACTATCACTCAGTAGTGGGAGACAACCCCGAACGTGTGAGACTTGCTGTAGAGGTGTCAAAAAAACGCGCTGATGTGCTTATAACAACAGGCGGTCTTGGACCGACTTATGATGATCTTACCAAAGATGTTCTTGCGTCTGCGTTCGGCAAAAAACTTGTTTATCATGAGGAGTGTGCTGAGGATATACGCGCCTACTTCGCAAAACGCCGCCGCGATTGCGAGGTAACTGAAAATAACTACCGTCAGGCATATCTGCCCGAAGGATGTACCGTCTTTCGGAACACCTGCGGCACAGCTCCAGGGTGTGCTTTTTTTGCGGACGGTATACACATAATCATGCTGCCGGGACCGCCCCATGAGTGTGTCACAATGTTCAAGGTGAGTGCCGCGCCGTATCTCCGTAAATTCTCTGACGGGAGATTATATTCACATAATATACATATATTTGGTCTCGGCGAGTCAGCAACAGAATCAAAGCTGCATTCGCTGATGGTAAATCTCAAAAATCCTACTCTCGCACCCTATGTGGGAGTAGGAGAGGTGAGACTTAGACTTACAGCAAAGGCTCGATCCGAAGAGGAAGCAGAGTCAATGATGAGTCCAATTATTGACGAGGTGCGTAAAACGCTTGGCGATGTTATCTATGGAGTGGATATCGGAACACTTGAAAACGCCGTATTCACACTTTTGAAAGAACAGCACAAAACTCTCTCATCGGCTGAAAGCTGTACCGGCGGACTTTTGGCTAAACGCATAACCGATGTATCAGGAGCCTCCGCAGTCTTTCGAGGCGGTGCTGTGACTTACGCGACTGATACTAAGCACGGGATTCTCGGTGTATCGCAGGAACTTCTTGACAAGCAAGGTGCTGTCTGCCGTGAGACAGCCTTACAGATGGCAGAGGGAGCAAGACAGATATTCAAGTCGGATATTTCTGCTGCAATAACCGGAATTGCGGGTCCGGACTCCGATGGCAGCGGCAAGCCAGCCGGATTGGTATATGTCGCTATAGCCGCCGATGGCAATATGTATTGCCGTGAGCTTTTTCTCGGCGGCGACAGGGATCGGGTTCGAGTGCTTGCTGTGAACCACGCCCTCGATATGGTGCGAAGATACCTTGCGGGGCTTAATATTCTTGAAGGGGCTGATCACAAATGAAAAAGCGCGTCATCGCACTTTTCCTGTGCGTTGCCGTTATAGCCGCGTTGTTTACCGGCTGCGGAAAACTGGGACCCGAACACATCGTGCGCCTTGTTCAAGGTACCCTTGACCAGAACTATCTCGCTCTGTACGATGTTGACTATCTCAAATTGGCGCAGCTAAGTGAAAAGGACGCGGCTGATCGCCACAATATTAACCTCAACGATGCGGCAAATACATTCGCTGTGTACTTCGATATAGATTACATGACGGATAGTCTTCAGGATGAGATTATGAAGCTTTATAGCTCCGTGTATGAAAAGGCTCGTTACACAGTTGCAGACGAGGCTGTTTTGCAGGACGATGGCACCTACACCGTGGAATTGACTGTGCAGCCGCTGGATTTGTTTGTACTCGTACTCGATGACTTCAGCACAGTTACTGAGACATATACCGAGCAATATGTCACAGGTGTAGATACAGGCAGCATGACAAGTGCCGAATATCAGCAATACCTTTTAGACTCAGACGCGGCTTGGGCGAATCTTATAGTCCTCCTCTGCCGTGAGAAACTGTCAGCATGCGGCTATATGGATGCCGTCACCGTCACCGCGATACTTCAGACCGACACCACCGGAGAGTGGTTCATATCGAACCTTACAGAAATAAACGAGACAGTAGTATATTACCCTGCAAGTGCGTAAAAATCAATATCGGCGGCTTCTGCCGCAAGCTGTGGATAGTTGACATTGCATGAAAATATGGCAAACAGTGTCGCTGTTGCTCTGTACCCGCTGTGGGGCTTGCCATCTGGGTTCGCCTCTTGCCGGACAGAGCATATCTCGCTTGCGTTCACAACGCGGGCGGGTCGCCGGACTTGTGCCAACGGGAAACGCCGCCGTGGGAAGCGGCGTTTTACTTTATCCGTGAATTATATGATGTGAGACAATTTGTACATAGCCGCTAAACTCCGATTACGTCTTTTACGGAGAACTAAAGGTACGCTTGTTACTTTGTGTGTTTTGCGGTGCGGTATTTTACATCACTTATTTATGTCTGTTGAACGGTGATGTGTCATCTTTCGGTAATGCGTTATTTTTATATACAGGGAAGTTTTTTGGACATCATTCGTGGTATAATGACGATATGGATAAGCTGCCCCGCAAAAGTCCTCTTGAAAAGTGTTTGAAAATATTAGACTGTGTTTTCGCAAAGAACCGCGGTTTGAAACTGCGAACAGCAAAAAACAGGGAGCCGATTTGAATGGTAAGAACAATAACAGTAAAAGGAACAGGTTACGTTTCAGCAAAAGTCGATTATGTAGTAATCTCATTTAATTTGGAAACAAACAGAGAAAATTATAGCGAAGCTTGTGAACTCGCGTCTTCAAATATTGAGTTACTTAGCGAGGCACTCGTGAAAGCCGGATTTGACAAAGACGCTATCAGGACAACAGACTTCAATGTTCGCACCGAATATAACAGTGTCCGCGATTCAAACGGAAACTTCAATAATGTTTTTAACGGATATGTTGTGAGCCACAAATTGAAAATGGAGTTTGATTTTGATGTTGTGAGACTCTCAAAAGCCTTGTCGGCGGTATCATCCAGTGGTGTACAACCAGAGATAAATATCAGTTTTACTGTCAAGGACAAAACCGCTGTCAAAGAGGAAGTGCTCAGAAGAGCCGCAAAAAACGCGAAGCAAAAGGCGGAAATTCTGTGTTCCGTTTCCGGCGTTATACTTGGTGACCTTATTAACATCGATTATAATTGGGGTGAAATTAACGTCCGATCGAATACACGTTCACAATTCGACAGGAATTGCGCTGTTGACTCATTTGACAGTATCTTTAATATTAAGCCTGAAAATGTTGAAGCAAGCGATACAGCAACATTTGTGTGGGAAATTAAATAACCGAGTAAAGCAGGCTGTTTCGCTCTGTTTGCGAGCTTGCAAACCTGATTTTTTCCCAATTCGTGCTGTATTTTAAGAAGCAGAACTTATGGGATCCGCAAATCTTACTGCGTTTATGTAAAATGCAGTTTTTCGACGGCTTTGCCGGAAAAATACGCATACTCTCTACAAGTACCGCAATAATTGAAACCGCGAAACCATTTCACAAATTAAGGCTTTTTGCGGTTCCCGCAGTAAAAACTGCCTTTCAGAATTTTTTGTGTGGCAGATCCTGCGGGAATTTCCGCAAACTACTTCACAGCCGAAAGCACTTTTAGCTGTGCATATAACATGGGGTGATAAATATGAATGAAAAACTTGCAGATTTTCGACTGCCTAATCTCGGCGCAAATTTCAACAGTAATGAGCTTATGGGTTTTTTGAACAGTACCGGTAAAGGTGTCCATTTTAACAGGGTAAACTCTGATTGCGGAAAATACTTAACAGCCGAGACTGGGGACGGTATGCAGATCTGGTGTGAGGTAATCGCGAATCATGAAAACAAAATCAATATTTTAAATGTACATTTTAAATCATCCACTCGCATGAAACTTCGACTTGACGGCTGGACTGACCAGATGCAAAACGGAATGATCGGTCTTGCTTATATGTGGAGCGGAAGCGGAGATACCGAATTTCCGCTGAATATCGATATTGTCAATTCCGGACTTTTCGCAAATTATGACAGCGGCGAATTTACCGCTCAGTTGGCAGCCTTTGGACATGATATTACGCTGTTTCCTGATACTGCGTCTCTCAAAGGTGCTGATAAAACCCTCACCGCGGAATCTTGTATCCCCATTGGTGCCTTCCCTGTTGATGAAAATGACAGCGCATGGGAACCGGATGCCAGTGCTATAATGACCGGAACTATAAAAAAAGTAAAGCGTATGACAAACGCCTATACAGGCGGAAAATATTATTACCTTCTGGTTGAATGTGTTGGACTTAAATTAGATGTTCTTTTGAAGGCTGAGGATGTTAAATCCAAACCTGTTGTCGGCGGTCGCATACACGGAACCTTCTATCTTACGGCGAGATTATTCAACTCGCGCAACGATGATTATATTACGCCATGTTTCTCTATTGATGTCAACAAAATTTTGGAAGAATGGAGAAACGAGAAAACCAAAGGCACTTCAGGGGAACCTATCGGGAACTGGAAGCATACTGCCAGTCAGGTGATGCCGGACAAGAGTATTCTTCTGACATTTCAAAATTCGTCTGAATATATTTTTGCTAATCCGAAGGAGTCAAATTACTATTTTCGTTTCCTCCATTTTGACATGGATGGTAATTTTATTCAGATGCGGCGTATGCGAGCAAAAGGAGAAATTATACACGACGCTTTCTATGATAATCAGGGGCGTTTCCATGTCGTGACTTCGCCCGCAAGGTCGTTTGAATGTACTATGTATGATGTAGATGACAAAGGTAAGCGGTACAACGGTTATAAGCTCGGAGATAACATTTCAAAAGCGATTATCAACTCAGAAGGTAAATTATTTATTGCAAGAGACTATTTATCGACTCCTTTTTGGTCTGATAAACTGGTTTCAGTTTATGATACCGACGGGAATAATATATTGAACGATATTGACAACGGCTACTGCTGCACAGAGATAGCATTGGACGAGGACGAAAATATCTTATGCTATACCGAACCGATCACGCAGCTTTATAAGCTCACCGCCGCGGAAGACGGTACATTCTCAATATCCCACGAGGACTTCCCTCTGTCCCGTGTGACCGGCATAACTATCAGTCAGGATGGCAGTCACATGATCTGCGGATGTGATGCGTACATGAGGAAAGACCGGCTCTTTGTACTCACCCGTGTTGACGGGAAATATGCCGACCCGAAGGAATTGATACTGCCTGTTTTGATTCAGGAAGATTGCGAATCGATTATGATGCGTTCATCCGCAAAAGACAGGATGCTGCTCGCTGTAAACGGCGTTCAGTATGTATTCAAATTGGAAAACAACCGTTGTGATACGCTTGAGGATCTTGGTCGAATCAGAATAGAAAAACGCACTGAAAAATGCGGACATTTCTACAGAATTGTAATTGACGCGGATTCAGAAGCTTCAGAGAGCAGCTTTGACCGCTATGTTAAGCCGATAATTGAGGATATGCGTGATTTGCCATATGAATCATTGACGATAGAGTACAACAAAGTCAGAAAATCCGACTCAATTATGTTCATTCAAGTAGCAAGAAACGGCACAAATTACCATCTGGAAATCGCTGTTGACGATTCGCGCATTGATTATCCAAACCGTATTTACGCTTTACCTGACACTGATTTTGACACGGTTTATGAGACATTTAAGACTGTTATCGTGAAACGCGGCTGCCCTGATTTATCAGAGTGGACAGATTACACCGAAACTGCTTTTAAGAATATAGAGAAAAAGAAAAAGGAATCGAACGAACAAACATCGGCGGACAACACAGGTGATTCGGAAATCCCGGATCCTGAAGCATAGTGTTATAGTCCTTGAAAAGGTTATATTTCTGAACGCATGGGAGCATAAGACTTGCTTAAATCCGTAAATGGAGGGTGGTAACTATAGGACTGACAACTGAGCAGCTTGCGGCTGTAAACAGTGAGGGCGGCGCACTTTTGGTATCAGCGGCGGCAGGCAGCGGAAAGACGCGGGTACTTGTCGAACGGCTCATGAGAAAAATTGAGAGTGGAGACAATATAGATGATTTTCTTATAATCACCTATACAAACGCCGCCGCCTCAGAGCTGCGTGGAAAGATTCTTGACGCTCTGTACGCTAAAATCGCCATAAGTCCCGACAGTACTCGTCTGCACCGTCAGATCAACCTCTGCTCACGAGCGCATATCGAGACAATACATAGCTTTTGTCTGTGGCTTATACGCAAGAATGTGAACCGGCTTGAGCTTACTCCTGATGTCCGTGTCGCTGATGACGGCGAATGTAATATTATAAAACGTGATGTTCTGGAAAGGCTGCTTGAGGAACGCTACAGCTCGGAAGACAGCGAGTTTCTTGCTCTTGCTGATACAATGGGTGCGGGACGTGATGACAGCAAGCTCCTTGATATAACGCTCCAAACGCACAGCAAGCTCCTGAGCCACCCTGATCCTGAGAAATGGGTACAGACACAGCTTGCGGCTCTTGAGCTTGATGGCGTGACTGATATTGCCGATACGATATGGGGAAAGCTCACTCTTGAACGTGTGAAGAAAGATGTGCTGCAAATATGCGGAGAACTTGAAAAGCTTCTTGATACCGATGAAGATGTTTACAAAGCCTACGGTGCAAGTATAGAGACAACACTTGCGGACGCGGAAAGATTCGCGAATGCCTGCGATTCCGGCTGGGACGCGGCAAGAGACGCTAAAATTCAAACCCCGCGAGTAAAACCGCTGAAGGGTCATGAGCATTTAAAAGAGAAACGCAAAAAGTATAACAAAATGCTTAACGACCGTTTGGCGGAGCTTCAGGATCCATCGCTTAAACTGCTCGATGATATGAAAGCCGTCGCGCCAATCATCAGAGCGGCACTGAATCTTGTGCTTGACTTCGATAAACGGTACAGTGAAGTGAAACGCTCTCGCGGTATACTCGACTTTTCCGATCAGGAGCATTTGGCACTGAAGCTTTTGCGCGACAAATCTCTTTCCATTGAGACTGCGGAAATATTCAAAGAAATTCTAATAGACGAGTATCAGGACGTGAACAGCATACAGGAAGAGATTTTCATGAGACTGACAGAGCGCGGCAACGTATTCATGGTTGGCGATGTTAAGCAGTCGATCTACCGTTTTCGTCTCGCGGAACCTGAGATATTCCTGAGAAAATATTTCAGCTTCAAGGATGTAAGTGAAGTTGCTGACGGGGAACCTCGTAAGGTTGTACTGTCGAAAAATTTTCGCTCACGCGCTGAGATACTTAACGCCTGCAATTATGTGTTCAGAAATATAATGTCCTCGGAGCTTGGCGATATAGACTACACTGAACGCGAGTTCCTGTATGCCGGACGTGAGGACTTCGGCGAACCGCCGGAACCTCCGGTGGAGCTTGATATAATAGACGCGCCAGATGCTTCCGGTTCCTCTGAGGACGAGGACGCGCCGGAGCTTGACGAGCTTGAGGCAAGATTCGCCGCAAAACGCATATTGCAGCTTGTCGGTACTTTTCCGCTTGAAAACGGAAAGAGAGCGGCAAATTTCAGCGATATTGCTGTGCTTATGCGCTCACCAAAGAATCGAATCGGAACATGGCTTTCAGTGTTTGACGAGTACGGCATACCAACCGCCGTTGAGGAAAAGCAAAGTTTCTTCGATGAACCGGAGGTGTCGCTTGTGCTGTCACTTCTCGCGATAATAGATAACCCGCATCAGGATCCCGCGCTCGTGTCGGTACTGAGAAGTCCGCTGTTCGGATTCACACCGGATGAGCTTGCGGCAATTCGTTCATCATCACGCGATGGTGACTTCTATACGGCACTGCAAGCGAGAGCAGACAGCGACACACACTGCGGCGATTTTCTGCGTAAGCTCGACGAGCTTCGTGAGCTGTCACCGGAAATGTCAGCCGACAGGTTCCTTTGGCATATATACAATAATACCAGCCTGTTCGCTATAGTCGCTGACGAGACAAGAAAACGCAACCTCATGGAGCTTCTGTCACTTGCGGTCAGTTGCGAAAGCTCAGGCTTCAAGGGACTTTTCGGTTTTGAAATATTTGTACGCAGACTTATCGAGACAGGTCAGGTTCCGACAGTTGGCAGCACCGGCAACGATAACGCGGTCAGATTCATGTCGATACACAAATCAAAGGGTCTTGAGTTTCCGATAGTTATACTTGCTAACCTCACAAAAAGCTTTAACAGGCAGGACACTATGGAGCCGCTTCTTGTTCATCCGCAACTCGGCTTTGGTCCGAAGGTAACGCACCTCAACAGAAAAATATCATACTCAACAATAGCCAGACGCGCCATACGCGAAAAGCTCAGTTGTGAAATGATGTCCGAGGAAATGAGAATACTCTATGTCGCTATGACAAGAGCAAGCGAGAAGCTCATTATGCTGATGTCGTATCGTGACGCGGATAAGCAGATAGACAAGCTGTGCGATTCTGAGCTTCCTGTACCGCCGTTAACGCTCAAAAGCGTGAAGTCACACGCAGCGTGGCTTCTTTGCGCCGCTTTAAGACGCGAAGAGAGTGTATCGCTTTACGAGGAAAACGGCAGCGCGAATGTTAATGACGGCAGCCAATGGCTTATGCGTGTAATAAAAGATGTTGGCACTGCGGATAATATACGAGTGAAGGCAGACGAATCGGTTCCATCAGCAGATAAGAATGATACCATCTCCGATACGCTCCGTGAGAAGCTTGAGTATATCTATCCATACGAAAAATCAGCGTTGTTGTCCTCGAAGCTCACCGCGACAGAGATGAAAGGCTCATTCCGTGAGCAGGAAGCCGCCGAAGAAGCTCACAGCATAATAGCGGTTGATACAGTAGTCAAGCCGCCGATACGTCCCGCGTTTATGGGCGGTACAAGCGGTCTTACCGCAGCGGAAAAAGGCACAGCGACTCATATTGTCATGCAGTATGCCGACTATGACAAGTGCCGTACTCTCAATGGTGTTCGCAGCGAGATAGAAAGGCTGAGAGTAATGCACAACATCACCAACGAGGAAGCGGCGGCGATAAATCCGTTCGTTATCCTGCGATTCTTTGACTCTCAGGTGGGCAAGCTGCTGCTGAATGCCGATAAGGTATGGAGAGAGCTTAAATTCTCTATTCTTGTTGACTCCAATGAGCTTGACATGGAATCCGGCGAGAAGCTGCTGCTTCAAGGCGTTGTAGACTGCTGCGTGCTGCATGGCGACAAGCTCGTTATCTTAGATTTCAAGACTGATTACGTTGACGACCACAACATAGATGAGCGCACCGAGTTCTACAGAGGACAGCTTGAGGTTTACGCTTTAGCAATGAGAAAGATTCTGAAATATGAGGTTGAGACGAAACTCCTGTGCTTTCTAAATGCGGGAGTAAACAGGGAGTTATAGTCTAAAGACGGAACATACATCACCGCATTGAGCAAATGCGTATCTATAAATTAAAGCCGTTAAATATTTGCAAGTTGAACCGAAGTAGCGGTTGAAACTTTCACAGTGAGACGAAGGCACAGCAAATGTTCATCTGAAAGCTTTCGCGGAAAGGAAAAAAATAAATGTACGATATAATAATCATAGGCGCGGGACCAGCCGGTCTTACGGCGGCAGTGTACGGAAAAAGAGCGGGGCTTTCTGTTCTAGTCCTCGAAAAACTGTCCTGCGGCGGACAGATCATCAACTCACCGCAGGTCGAAAACTACCCCGCAATCGAGCATATATCCGGCTGGGACTTGGCTGAGTCTTTGGAGAAGCAGGCTAAAGCCGTTGGCGCGGAAATCAGAATGACAGAAGTCAGGGGTCTTGAGATCCATGACGGCATTAAGAGAGTGATAACGGGCAAAACAGTCTTTGACGGCAAAACAGTTATAATAGCTAACGGAGTGGAACACCGTAAGCTCGACTGTCCCGGATTTGAGGAACTTTCAGGCTGCGGTATATCTTACTGCGCGTCATGTGACGGCGCGTTCTATCGAAACAAAGAGACAATTATAGTTGGCGGCGGCAATACCGCATTTGAGGACGCTCTCTACCTTGCGTCAATATGCAAAAAAGTCACTCTCGTACACAGACGAAGTGCGTTCCGCGCCGAAACCGCCCTTGTGGATTCCGTGAAAGCAAAGGACAACATCACAATTATGACACCATACGTTCCGGTCGAAATTCTTGGCAACAAGAACGACGGTGTTACAGGTATGGCACTTATGAATGTTGAAACGCACGAGCAAACAGAAGTGTCAGCTTCGGGCGTGTTTGTTGCTGTCGGTATGATGCCGGATAATGACGCTTTTGCGGGTGCTGTGGAGCTTGACAGCAACGGATATATAGTCGCGGGAGAGGACTGCCTGACGAAAACCACCGGTGTATTCGCGGCGGGAGATACACGCACCAAGCTGCTCAGGCAGCTTGTGACGGCGGCATCTGACGGCGCAATGGCGGCAACTCAGGCGGCACATTTAATTTCTTCCGGCACATGGAAAGAGTAATAGCGTATGGAAATAAAAATAAAGAAACTTGACCCCAGAGCGGCGATCCCCGCACGCGCTTCTGCCGACTCTGCCGGAGCCGACTTATACGCGCTTCTTGACACTCCGGTCACTGTGCAGCCCCACACAACAGAGTTTATACACACCGGACTATCGATTGAGACTCCGAAGGGCTATGTCTCGCTTGTTTTTGCAAGAAGCGGTCTTGCCACTAAAAGCGGTCTTGCTCCCGCAAACAAAGTGGGTGTAATTGATGCTGACTATCGCGGCGAGATTATGATTGCGCTGCACAACCATTCAGATGATCCTGTAACCGTTACTGACGGTCAGAGGGTGGCGCAGCTTGTTATTGTGCCGGTGCTTGAAACAAACTTCATTGAGAGTGATGAACTGACAGCAACAGAGCGCGGCGCAGGCGGCTTTGGCAGTACGGGGAAATAGAGATTACACAGAGAAATAAACTCTCAGTGAACGCCGTACACGGATTCAGTAAGGAGGCGGCATTGCTTTGACAGACCAATTCGGACGAACGATAAACTATATGCGGATTTCTATAACTGACAGATGTAATCTCCGCTGTTACTACTGTATGCCGAATTGCGTACAATGCGAGGAGCTTCTGAGTTATGAGGAGCTTTTGAGGATTGCGCGGATTGCTGTCTCACTTGGAATCACGGATTTCAAAATAACCGGCGGTGAACCGCTTTTAAGAGACGGATGTATCGGGTTCATACGCGACCTCAAATCACTTGACTCAGTTCAGCGCGTCACACTTACAACAAACGGGCTTCTTCTCAGTAATGTTATTGACGAACTCGCGGAAATTGGCATTGACGGCATAAACATAAGTCTCGATTCACTGATTCCGGAGCGTCGTGTGCAAATTAACGGCAGCGGTGCCAGTCCTCTTGCGGCTCTGCGGCGTGGCTTGGAGCTTGGGATTATTATGAAAACAAACACTGTCCTGCTTACCTGTAACGCGGACGAAATTACAGATATAGCCGCTATTGCTGAAAACGCACCTGTAGACGTAAGATTCATAGAACTAATGCCTGTGGGAACGGGCGCAAACATTGAACCGGTAAGCTATGCGGCGGCACTGTCGGAGATACAGGAACGCTACCCATCACTTCACAAGGCAACCGTAAAGCGCGGCAGCGGTCCCGCTGAGTATTACACCTCACCCGCGCTTCGCGGAAACATCGGATTTATACACGCAATCAGTCGAAAATTCTGCTCTGACTGTAACCGTGTGAGACTGACCGCGTCCGGCACCTTGAAGCCCTGTCTTTGCTACAGGGAGGGTACGCCGTTACGGAAGCTCCTGCGGAACGGCGCGAGTGACAGTGAGATCCTTGACATTATGGCGCGTACTATGCTTATGAAGCCTGAGTGTCACACATTTGAGCGTCCTGAGACAGTGACAGAACACGGCTCAATGAGCTGTATCGGCGGGTAATTCATAAATTGCCCGAAAACAGTATAAAACTCGGCTTCGCAATTTCGGAAGCCGAGTTTTTTGTTCACTATAGTTTTTGAAAAGTCTGTACAATACGCGCATGATTCAGCATATCGTATTCTGTCTGTCGTAACGCGGCACATAATCATCACGCGAACGCCCTGTAGAGGAACGTCACGATCTGCCCTCTTGTGCAGGTGGTGTCGGGTGAAAATGTTGTAGCTGATGTACCGTTGGTAACGCCTGCGGCAACCGCCCACGCTACAGCTTTCGCGTATGAAGCGTCAGACGAAACATCGCTGAAATTCGCCGTGCCGCTGTCGGGTCTTCCGGCGTATATCCACATATATGTAACCGTACTGCCGCGCTTGCACTGTTCGCCAACAGGCAGCGTCGTGGAGTTTATCATGCCCATTTCATAAGCCCATATCGCCGCAGTAGCGTAATATTCGCCGCCGGTGACGTTCGTGTACGGATTCGCTATGGTCGGCTCCGGCTCTCCGGCGGCTCTCCACAGGAACGTGAATATCTGCTCAGTCGTGCAGGTGAGATTCGGTGAGAACTCCCCGTTGCCAGTTCCCGATGTTATCTCCTCGCGTATCGCCCATGTCACGGGGTAATAGAAATATTTATCGCTCGTTACGTCGCTGAATGTCATCAGCTTGCCAAGCGACTTGAACGCGTAGCCCCACTTCACCGCGTGTTCGTAGGCGGTGGAATTGTCGTAGCCGTAAACCGTCACCTTGCCCGCTTTGCCGAACGCGGAATCATAGCTGCCACTCACAAATTCGCAGTCGGCGTTATACACCGTCGCCGAGGTAAGACCCGCGCCGTAAAACGCCGATCGCCCGATTTTTTCTACCGACAGCGGGATAACTATTTCCGTAAGACTTTTGCAGCAGTAAAAAGC
The DNA here is from genome assembly GCA_964553775.1 of uncultured Oscillospiraceae bacterium. Classification (GTDB taxonomy): domain Bacteria; phylum Bacillota; class Clostridia; order Oscillospirales; family Oscillospiraceae; genus RUG626. Next base: position 15,929 of record CAZKLU010000004.1, read on the forward strand.
GTTGCTGCCTATTTCCTCCAGTCCTTCAGGGAATGTGATATTCGTCAGGGCTTCACACCCACTAAACGACCACTCGCAGATTTTAGTGACCGTTTTTGGAATCGTAATACTTTGCAGTGATGTGCAGTCACTGAAGCACTGATCACTTATTTCGGTTATGCCGGACATTATAACAACATTTTTAAGGGAAGAACAACCATAGAAAGCACCGCCGCCAAGTTTGATTTTTCCCGGAATAGTGACTGAAGTCAGCGCATCGCAGTTCTCGAACGCGCAACTGCCAACTTCGGTTTCGCCGTTCGGCAGCTTCAGAGTGGTAGCACCCCAACAGTTTTCAAACGCGGACCCACCTATTTCTGTAACGCTGTCGGGCAGATCAATGCTTGTCAGGGCTATGCATCCACTGAACGCGTCCCCGCCGATAGTTTTAAGCCCGCTTGGGAAAGTTACCTCTGTCAATTCGTAGCATTGATAGAAAGCGGATCCCCCTATTTCTGTGACGGAATTCGGAATCTGAACGCTTGTGAGATTGGAGCATTGATAAAACGCATTTTTGCATATATTTGTTATGCCGTTTTCAATAATAACCGTCTTGATGGAATCCGTGTATGAATCCCACGGCGCATATACATTATTATTCTTCATTTCACCAGAACCCGTAATATTTAAAACGCCCGTCTCGGTATCAAGGCTCCAGTTCACGCTCGCGCCGCACGAGCCGGCATAGGTTTCGGCTCTTGCCGTGGTGCCGACCGCCGCGAAAATGACGACGCAGAGCGCGAACACGCAGACGCCGCGCAGCAGTCTTTTTGTTGATTCTTTCATGTGTAGTCCTCCTTAAAAATAAAAAATTGTTTTATCGGGGGCGGGGAAGATATGTAATTATTGCCTTCCCGATAAGCCCATTATACACGAGACGGATTCGCTTGGCAAGGGTTTTGTGAAAATTTCGAGAAATTTTTTCGTGCCGCCGCTGTTCCCAAAATTGGCAAAAAAGCGCAATGAATAACATGGAACATACTGCGGATACTAATTCTGTCGATATAAAAAAGAGACGGGAGGACAAAAAATGAAAGCAACAGGTATAGTGCGGCGCATTGATGACTTGGGGCGCGTTGTGATTCCCAAGGAAATTCGCCGCACAATGAGGATCCGTGATGGAGACCCGTTGGAAATATATACAGAAAAAGACGGCGAGGTAATTTTTAAGAAGTATTCCCCAATCGGTGAACTTTCTGACTTCGCCACTGAGATGTGCGAAACACTCGGTAAAACAACGGGTCTTGCGGTCGCGATAACAGATCGTGACAGTGTAATAGCCGTGTGCAATATACCGCGCCGTGAGGCTGTCGGTAAACCGATAAGTGCCGCTCTTGAGAGTATAATGGAGAGCCGTCAGGTATACCACAGGAACGCGGGCGAACAGCAAATACCTGTCTCCGAAGAGCTTGCTAAACTGTCTGTCACAGTTGCCGCTCCGATTCTTTCAGAGGGTGACATAATGGGCAGTGTGCTGTTTTTAGGTGAGCAGGACGCAGTCGGCGGCGAAGTTGAGTACAAGCTGGCTCAGACTGTCGCCGGTTTTCTTGGCAGGCAGATGGAAAGCTGATATATAGAGCGTCAGACTATCTGGCAAATCTGCCGCGTTGCGGGATAAAGTGAAAACGGACTGTGCCGTATTACGCGGTGTCAGTCCGTTTATTTTCAAAAGAGAAATAGAGGTATGTTATTCCGTTATCCATTCTCTCATACCATCAATTACTGTCTCTGTCCGTATTGTCACGCCTTCCGTTGACAGGTGATTGTCAGTCCCGTAAAGCAGCCGTCCGGGGAAAAGAGAATCCTCAATATCGGTTATCACCGGAATATTGAGATTTTCGCGGAAAAAGCTGTCAAGCTCCGCCCGTGCCTCGATAGTGCTGTCCTCCGATAGCGCGTAAATGTTTCTTGGCGCGTATGTAAACAGCACCGTCACGCCTTTTTTCAAAAATCTCTCGTACATCGCGTTCGCCGCGTCTATATAAAGCTCCTTCGGGAATGCCGCAACCGTATACTCGACAGCAAGACCATATACAGGCTCGTCACTCGCCGCGTTCGGACGGTACAGACAGTAGTCACCGTACTCATTGTAGCTTGGTGTTTCGGTCGGGTTGCCGTCCTCGTCATAATCTGACGGCGATACAGAGTAGCTTCTCGGCTCCATACCGTCTTTAATTGAAAGATATTCGCTCAGTGCCGCGAATACACCCGTGACCTCCCGTAAATCAAGCATTGAGACTATGTCGTAATCTGATTCAACCATAGCGAAAAAGGGCGCGTCAAGCGCGTTCGTTGTGCAGAACTGCCGTTTTGCCGCGTCAAACTCCGGAGAAACGAGCAGTACATCGCCGTCATTCATACATTCAAGTATCAGCATAAGCTGCGGGTATGCGTTTGTGTACGCGAAAACGCCCATGTTGACAACTTCGTAATCGGCAAAGGCTTCATCTATCATCGAGCTGTCATATCCGAACCTTGCTGACGAACCGGAAAATAGCACAATCTTGCGCTTATCACTGAGTGAAAGCAATCTGTCAAGTTTATCAGGAAAAGTGTCATAATATGTGCCGCTATATACTGGCGATTCTACGGCATTTATGTGAAGCGTGGCGAGATTACTGCAACCTGTGAATGCGTAATCGGATATGTTCACAATATCGTCAAACAGATATAGCTCCGACAGCGAGGAATTTTCAAACGCACCCGCTTTGACCTCCATAAGCCCTGCCGGAAGTATGACGGTTTCGCACTCCGCACCATTAAACGCTCCGGACGCTATCTCAAGAACACGCCGACCCGCAAGTTCCCGCGGTATGGTTACAACACTCTCGCTGCCGATGTAGCCTGTTATCGCAACCCCATCTCCCGATTGCTCCCACACAAAGAGATTTTCGTCCGACCAACGGCTCCACTCGGCGTAAAGCGTCAGCCCTTCGGTGTACTCAACACGGCTCCCAAGACCTGTTGATTCTCCGCTTCCGTCCGGCTCTGTGTTCCATGAGTACAATGTATAGCCCTTGCGTGTAAAAAGTCCGTAAGGTGCCGTGTTCACTTTCTCACGGCTGCGTGTCACAGGAACCGATACAATTTCATCCCCGTTCACATAATTGACAACAACCGGACTTTGCTCAACGTCCAAAGTCACAACTTTAGTGTATCGCACATTATGGAGTGTCAGCGTAACACCCTCGCCGGCGGCATTCCGGATTATTGTGTAGTCGCTGAAATCCGCTCCCGTCAGCATACACCCGTCAGCCACTGTCAGAGCAAACGATACTTCGCCGTTCTCCGCGCTTTTCACCCACGAATCAGCTGTAATTCCGTCTGCCGCTTCAAGCACGATCTGACAGTCTTGCGTTGACTGGATGCTTTCCGCCGTAAATCCGCAGCCTGTACAAATGAACACAAGAATTGCGGCGAGAACTGTTACGCTTATTGTTTTCATAAGTGCCACCACCTCACAGAAAGAAGTGAACAGAGTTTTGCGACCGCAAGTCAGCTGAACTCAGGGCAAAGCCTTTTGTGTTCAAGCATACCCCGCGTGTCACTACAAAACCGGCACTCCCCTATATAACACGGTTTTTATATATTTCCGTGATATTGGAGAGTGCCTGTAGACCGCGCCGGACATGGCGCGTAATTGCTTTTTCTGTGGTTTTAATTTACATCAGACTTCTGTACAGCTCCGCAATTTCCTCAATGTTTGTGTCTCTCGGATTGCCGGGGCAGCAGGCATCAGCAAACGCGCTCTCAGAGAGGAACTGAACATCCTCCTCCTTGAGAATACCCTTCAGGTTTGCCGGAATCCCAACATCGCTTGAAAGCTGCTTTACAGCCGCTATTGTCGCGTTAGCGGCTTCATCATCGCTCATGAGATCGATTCCCTGTACCTCCATAGCTTTACCGATAGCACGGTAGCGTTTACCGGCAACAGGAGCGTTATATTCAAGCCCTGTCGGAAGAATTATAGCACAAGCCACACCGTGAGGTGTATCGTAGAGTGCAGAAAGCCCGTGCGCCATTGAGTGTACAATGCCAAGACCAACATTTGAAAAACCCATTCCCGCTATATACTGACCGAGAGCCATACCCTCTCTGCCCTCCGGCTCATTTTTGACAGCGGAACGGAGATTTTTCGAGATAAGCCTTATCGCCTCAAGGTGGAACATATCACTGATTGTACACGCGCCCTTTGTGATATAGCCCTCAATCGCGTGAGTAAGCGCGTCCATACCGGTCGCGGCAGTAAGACCTCTCGGCATTGAGGACATCATATCGGGGTCAACAACCGCTATCTCAGGTATATCATTCACATCAACGCAGACAAATTTGCGTTTCTTCTCAACATCGGTGATAACATAGTTTATAGTCACCTCTGCGGCTGTTCCGGCTGTGGTTGGAACAGCTATTGTGAACACCGCGTGTTTCTTTGTCGGAGCGGTACCCTCAAGGGAGCGAACATCGGCAAACTCAGGGTTATTCACTATGATTCCTATAGCCTTTGCCGTGTCCATTGATGAACCGCCGCCGATCGTGACAATGCTGTCAGCACCGGAGTTTTTGAATGCCTCCACGCCGTCCTGAACATTCTTAATAGTCGGATTCGGCTTTATTTCGGAGTAAATTTCGTAGGGCATACCCGCCTTGTCCATAAGTGCCGTCACTTTCCGCGTTACGCCGTAGCGCAGAAGATCAGGGTCGGAGCATACAAACACCTTCTTGTACCCTCTCGCAGTAAGTTCCGGCACAATGTTCTCTATCGCTCCCGCGCCGTGGTAAGATATTGTATTCAACACTATTCTGCTTGCCATATATTACTCTCCTTTACAGTTATTCTCAGAATACACATCTTTTTGTAGTATAGCATAAATTTCAGAGAAAATAAAGCAACCTTTTGTGAATAATAGATTCAGTTTTTGTGAAGTTCTGAGTGTTTCTGTTATCTGTTATGCCTTTTCGTACAAAAACCGCTCCGGAAGAGTCACGTTGAAATCCTTCGCGAGTGCGCGGAACTCGTCAGGCTTTATAGTCTGACGTTTCTTGCCGCCTGTCATGGAGATAACTTTTACAAGTATTTCCGCGGACTTCTCAACCGTGTGCATAAGCCCGAATGTGAGATCAAAGTCCTCACCGGACGCGAACATTCCATGGTGCGCCCATATAGCAACATCGTACTTTTTCATAAGTTCACTTGTCGCGACGGCTATCGCTCTTCCGCCAGGTACCATCCATGGCACAACACCGATTCCGGACGGAAACACCACCGGACACTCTGTAGCCATCTCCCAAAGTTCGCGAGTGAACGCCTCATCAGTCAGCGGAAGTACGAACGTCAGAGCAATCGTGTTCGCGGGGTGCGCGTGATAGATTACACGGTGTCTGCCATTCGTGACAGCCTTTTTGACTTCATGGTTCATGAGGTGCGATGGAAACTCCGAGGTCGGTCTGCCGCCATTCACAAGTCCCCAGCACACGCGGTACTTTTCTCCCGCACTGTCAATCTCGCATATCGCGCAGGTATCTTCGGGATCGCTTCTGACGTTCCTGAAATACTTGCCGGAACCTGTCGCAATAAAAAACTCACCGGCAAGACCCGGCACAGATGTTCCTATATCCTTCCACCCGCCGTCAAAGCGCAAATCCTCACGGATTTCCTCAACTTCTTCCGGTTTCATTCTGTAAGTAAGGTTCCCTCCGTTGCGCTCATGCCAGCCTTGGTTCCAGCCATCGTCTGCCATGCGGACAAAGCCCTGCATTATTTTAGATTCAAGCACTTTCATCTTTACAGCTCCTTTACTTTACTTTCTCATGCTCAGCACATTACTCTCATACTCTGCCACTTTACCGAACCACTCGCCGTCACACGGTGCGCCGCACCTGCGGCAGTACTCGTTCCAGACATCTCCGAACGGCATAGTTTTAAGTTCCTCATTGTACACCATCAGCTTTGTGAAGTTACTTTCGTCCTGAAGCTGTTTCAGCGTTTCATTCGGTGTCACCAACGCTGAAAGCAGTGCTTTCTGTACGTTGCGGAATCCCACAGTCCACGCCGATATGCGGTTTATAGAAGCGTCAAAGTAGTCAAGCGCAATCTTGACTCTGCCATCAAGACCGCCACAGCGGACTATCTCTTTTGCGATTTCCTTTGTCTCATCATCGAAAAGCACTACATGGTCGGAATCCCAGCGCACACCCCTTGTTATATGAAGCGCGATCTCAGGGAAGAATGTCAGAAGAGCCGGTATCTTGTCAGAAACCACTTCGGTTGGGTGATAGTGACCGTTGTCCATGAGCGGAATACACTTCTCCCTGTTAGCCGCCGCGTAGCTTAATGTAAACTCCGCGCTGCCGACAGTGTACGCCTCAACGCCTATTCCGAACACCTTGCTCTCGACGCACGGCTTTACTTTCTTAAAGTCGTAAGGTTCGCTCAGAATCTCGTCGATAGATTCTCTGTAACGCACCCTTGGACCCATGCGGTCGGCTGGTACATCCTTGAAGCCATCGCCCGTCCAGATATTCATAACACATTCGCCGCCAAGCTCCTCAGCGAGATATTGGCTTATCCTAATACACGCTTTGCCATGTTCGATCCAGAATCTGCGCGTCTCAGGATCGGGACTTGAGAGTGTCAGCGGGTCACATTTTGGATGTGAGAAAAATGTCGGGTTAAAGTCGCAGCCAAGACCTCTCGCTTTGCAGAAATCAACCCACTTTTTGAAATGCTTCGGCTCTAATTTGTCTCTGTCCGCCCACTCGCCTTTTTCAAAAATTGCGTAGCTTGCGTGAAGGTTTAACTTGACTTTTCCGGGAACGAGAGATATAACCTCATCAATATCCTGCATGAGTTCCTCCGGTGTCCTTGCGCGTCCCGGATAGTTGCCGGTAGTCTGAATGCCGCCTGTGAGTGCCGCGTTCGGGTCGCCGTCAAATCCGCGAACATCATCGCCCTGCCAGCAGTGCAGAGATACCGGCACGGATTTGAGCTTTTCAATAGCCGCGTCAGTATCGACACCGATTTTGGCATACTTTTCCTTTGCTTCGTTATACATATGCTGCCTCCTGTAGTAAAATATTTCCAAGTGCTGTTGCTTCTGATGAACCTGTGAGAACCGGACGCTTAATAGCTTTCTCAGTCAGTCTGTTCAGATAATCGTTGTTTACGCCGCCGCCGACAATAGAGAGAGTGCTAAACCTTTCGCCCGTCAAATCCTCAAGCTCTGTCAGTGCGTCAGCGTAAGTATGCGCGAGACTTTGATATATTGCGTTCGCGTACTCGCCGGGTGTTTTCGGTACAGGAAACCCTCTCTCACGGCACTCAGCGTCAATCTCCGCACACACGGATTTTGGAGCGAGGTATCTTTCATCGTTTACATTCAGAGTATAGTCGAAGTTTGCTTCCCTCTCTGCCATATCAGCAAGCTCCGCAAAGCTGTATTTATCGTCAAGCTCGTGACGTAAATTCTGTACAAGCCAAAGTCCCATAATGTTTTTCAGGAACCGTATTGTGCCGACCCCGCCCTCATTCGTGAAGTTGGCAAGTCTCGCCTTTTCGCTCGTGACAGGATTATCAAGCTCCGCGCCAAGAAGCGACCATGTACCGCTTGAAATGTATGCGCCCTTTTCCGGCAGAGCGGCAATCGCGGACGCGGTATCATGTGTAGCCGGCAGGACAACATCGCAGTCAAACCCGACTTCCCGCGCAATATCAGGCTTCAGTCTGCCCAATATTATTGGCGGCAGCACCGGTTCATCCACAAAGAGACGTTCAGGAAGATTGAGACGCTCAATTATTTCTCTATCGTAAATCTTTTTATGTACATCAAGAAGCCCTGTAGAGCTTGCGTTTGTGTATTCGTGGCATTTCACACCGCAAAGGAAAAAACTGAGATATTCCGGCAGCATTAGAAAGCACTCAGCGTTATTGAGCCTTCCTTGCTGCTTGTCCCAGAAAAGCTGATATATAGTGTTAAATGACTGGTACTGTATGCCGGTTTTGGCGTAAAGCTCTTCAAACGGTATAATTTTATGTGCAAGCTCCGCACCCTCGGTACCCCTGCTGTCACGGTAGCAATAGAGCGGTAGTATCGGAGCGTCCGCGCTGTCAAGAAGCACATAATCAACAGCCCATGTGTCAATTCCGACGCTTGTCGGGATATATCCCTGTTCCCCGCAGGCTTTAAGCCCGTTCATAACCTCAGTACATAACCGCTCAAGGTTCCATATAAGATGCCCATCACTGTCCGTATCGGGAGAATTTGGGAAACGATAAACCTCTTTCATTATGAGCTTGCCGCCGTCTCTCCATGCCGCGATATGTCTTCCGGAGGACGCTCCTATATCTACCGCAAGATGTATATTCATTCACACACCTTCTTTTTTGTTTGTTTGGCTTTGGGTATATTAAATTTATATATAAACACCGCAATACAATGGCTGCTGTTGCGTAAATCCCTACCGCAGCTTCTATATTGTAGATGAATAAGGAAAAATATTTGTTTCATGCGCGTAAAAAATTTATAAACGCATAGCGATCCCGCCGAAAATTGAAGCCGCGAGGTCACAGGCTGCTTCAGGTGCGGCGGTAAAACCGTCACATTGAGGTATTTATATATTATCCCCCGACTGGGTTTATATTCCATGTCGGGGGAAATAGGGGGAAAGAATCTTAAATCAGCTGCTTTTCGTAACGTCAAAGAATGCCGCTATGATACTGAATATTGTCGCGACAAGGCACGCGGCTATTGCAACGATCGCGCTTGTCAGGTCAGCCATAGTTGAGGCGTTGCCCTCGAATGTCATTATTGACGCTATACCATTTACGCGAATACTCACAAGGAAAATTGTGCCGAGCATTAAAAGCGCGGACGCGGCAACCGGCATAATATCCGCCCACATCGGCTGTCCCTTCATGCCGACTACAATCGTAACAACATGGAGCAGTGCTGCGATAGCGACACACAAGACCACTGACACATCAACACCGAGGTTTGAGAAATAGTCAGTGCCTGTGTTCACCATATATGCGATAAGCCCGACAAGTGCCGCGATTGCCGCGATTGCGGTAATGTACAGACCCGCTGAAATCTTTTTCATGGAATTTGCCTCCTTTCCGTTAATCGCCTTCACGATGCCTTGGCATCCGATTTTTTAGATGCTCTCACATACATCACTACGCACCCGACTGTAAATATTCCGGACACTATCTGCAAAGCCGTAACTGCGTTATCGTACCATGTGCGGACGCTCTCAACGTGCGTTGAGGATGAGTAGCCGTCCATAGCGTTCGAGTTCGCGATCGCGTATGCCTGCCATGTCATAGCCTGCTTGAGTGCCGCCAGCATTGTTTCGTCCTGACTTACATTCGCCACAGTCCAGTAGTCCCATTTTTCGGAAACTGCCGCCATTGTGCTTTCGCCTGTATTGCATGACATTGTTATGCCGTTGAGAACAGCTTCCTTGAGAACTGTATAGTTCGCTGTCTGAATGAAGTCCTCACTCATAAGCCCCTGGAATCCCCACTCTTCGCGAAGTATGCCTTTCATAAGCCCCTCATGTGAGTTGGACGTAAGGCAGCCAGCACGGTTATAAGCCGACATACAGCCAAGTGAACCGGCATCCTCAAATGAGGACTGGAAGCAGCGCAGCTCGTTCTCTCTCGCCTGCTGCTCGGTCATGAACACCGCAACACCTGTGCGGTTTATCTCTGTATCGTTGAATGCGTAGTGCTTCGGAGCTATAATAAGACCGTATTCAAGACCTCCGGCAACGAACTCCGCGCCCTGATACGCTGTCAGTATTGCGTCCTCAGCGTAATATTCGTGGTTCCTTGAGTTATATGGTGAGCGGTGAATATTTACACCCGCGCCCCAATAGATAGTGAGGTTAGCCCACAACGAATAGTTGCCCATTACTTCGCCGAATGCTTTTGCCAATTCCTTACTGAATGTTGCGCCAATAACGGTAGCGTTCGGCATTACACCCGCCTTGTAGCCCGCGTTTTTGTCGGTTTCGGATATTGCACAAGGATCTCCGGAGGATGTGTCAGTATTGGCGTACTGCCCCAGCGTGTATGAATATATGCCATTCGGACCATCGTTCTGAATAACCTCCGGCGAGGAAATGGTATCTATAGCCTTTGTGCTTGTACCGCCGAACGCGGTGCGTATCATGCAGCTTTCAAGGTCTATCTGATCCATCAACAGTGTCCATCTCTCGTCATCAATATCCGTAACACCCTTGAGATCCGCAAGCGTCAGCCCGTTGTCCGCGCCAAATGTCACACTTGACGGGTCGCCATTTGAGCTTATTGTATAATTGTCGTTATCCATAACGTCAAGCATTTCGCTTGTCGCGGTGAGATTCTCGTAAGTTGTCGGGAATGTGCCTGACCAGTCGGAGCGGCTGAGATACGTTGCTGTGCCGGGCAGCCAGTAGTTGACATCCATGTCCTCAAGCTGATTCTCAACGGCTGTTCCGTTTTTGGTGTGAGCAAACGTCTCGTTGTCAAAAGCATCGAGTGTCCAAGTCTTGCAGAGAGCCGCGTCTCCGTCCTCAGTCATGCCGTCCGAAGATGTCTTGCCCTGTGCCGCCAAAACATTATTAGCAGCCTCGTGCGCTCCGTTGCCGATAGCAAAATAGTAGTCGCCATCGTCAAGTATATAGCACCCGCTCGTTCCCACAGCGTTATCTGATGTGCTGTCCCAGCTTGCCATGTACTGAGCGTCAGCCGTCACGGTAACGGTAACGGAATCACCCGGCGCAATTTCCTCAGTTTTTTCATAGTCAAGAAGCTGTACGCCTGCTTTCTCAACATTATGCTCCTTGTCATAATCGGTATACGGCGTTGATACATAGAGCTGTACAACGTCTTTACCCGCAACACTGCCGGTATTTGTGACTGTAACTGCCGCAGTCACAGTTCCGGCTGCAAGGTCAACGTCAAGGCTGTCAAGTGTCTGCTCAAAGGTCGTATATGAAAGTCCGTAACCAAACGGGTACGAAACTTCACTGTCATAACTCCACGCTCCGCCCGTGCTGCTGCCTACAGAGCTTGAAGCATCGCCCTGACCAAGAACGCTGTCAATATATCGAGTCTCGTAATACTTGTAGCCTATGTAAATGCCCTCAGCTTCAACAACCTCGGAGTTAATGCTGTAATCGGCGTTTGTATTTGTCCACTCATAGTTTCCGAAGTTCTGAGCAGACGGTGCAGCCGAATTATCTACCGCGTATGTATCAGCAAGATGTCCGGACGGGTTAGCCGCGCCGGAGAGTACATCCGCGACACCATAGAAACCATAGCCGCCCGGAAGTCCTATCTCAAGTATAGCGTCAACGCCATCATTATTTTTAATCTCGTCAATCTCCATAGCGGAGGAGTTGTTGAGAAGCACTATAACCTTGCCGCCGTTTGACGCTTTTGCCTCAACCGCCGCGTTTATAAGGTCGCGCTCATCGTCGGAAAGTCCGAGAGGGTCAGTCTGATTGAGGTTCTGAGACGGGTCAACACCCGCTTCGCCTGGTAAATAGCTGCGGTTTTCACCCGCCGCTCTCGCGATAGTGACTATCATGACATTATAATCATCCATCGTAGATTTCCAATTTGCGTTCGCGTTGTCCATAACAGACTGCGATGGTTCCTTACTGCTATAGTAGCTGCCTATGGATGGGGCGGTAATGCGCGAATATACTGTAACGCTGCCCCAGTTCTCAACTTCGGTCTTGAAGTACGATTCAAGATTGCCGTACAGCGTCTCAAGGTCGGCGTTTATCGAGAAGCCTCTCTCCGTAAGCGCGGTCACAAAATCCACCGTGTCAGCGTCCGTTCCGACATTATCAGTGACGCTTGAACCCATATCGCCGCCCGTCACAGGGTAGTAGCTTGAAAAGCCAAGAAGTGATACTTTTTTCATCTCATCAGATGACAGCGGCAGTGCGCCGTTATTCTTGAGAAGCACCGTACCCTCCTCCTGAATCCGCTCCGCGACATCGGCTATAGCCTGAACGAGTTCTGTAGTGTTAGAGTAGTCTGATGTGTAGGTGTAAAGTGTGCTTGCGTCCTCAACGCCCTCGGTGACGACCTTCGTACTCGATGTTCCAAGGAACTTGTCAATATCTGTACGGAAGCTGTTCACTATCGGCATTGCGGCAATCGACAGAGCAAGTATCGAAGCCATCAGTGCCGCGAGTCCGCGCCAGAGACGCTGTTTTGCGCGTGTTGATTTCATTTTGTACCTCCCATATTGTTATATTTTTACATACTTTGATTGTCTCAATCGTGTATGCAAATACCGTTTTACTTCTTCTTGCTCTTGCCGCCGCTGTTTCTTTCAGCTATCGCTTTCTGTTCCTCCGGCAGATTTTTCTCAACCGTAAAGAGGAATATCAGTACAGCGCATACGGCGTAAGCAACCGTTTCAATCCATATATAGCTAAGTGTGATTGTACCTTGTGTCGCGGCTGACTGCGTGATAGCTTCTACAACTTCACCCTCCGGAGGCGCAACGTAACCGGAGCCGCCGAGAAGTGCCATGAACACAGCGTTCATTATCGGTGTAGCCGCAACCATCAGTGAGGAGTAGATGCTCATTGTCAGACCATCGGTGCGTATACCTGATTTGAACTCAATATGGTCAATTACATCCGCGAGCATAGCAAGAATGAGGTAACAAGCCGGTGAGGAACCAAGGCACTTGAGTGCGACACCTACAGCTACCATAATGAAGTTATCGCTGAAAAGTCCCGCTATAACGCCGCCAATAACACCAACTATCATTCCGGCACAGACAACAATGCGCTTTGAGAATTTGTTAGCCAGCGGAACGACAAAGACCGCTGCGACAGCCATAGGAATCGCGCCCATAACCGAAAGTATCGTCTGAGCAAATCCCCAGTCTATTTCACCTGTCGCGCCTACTACCCACTCGCAGAAGTAGCTCATGGAGCCGTTCTTGATCGCGCCTGACCACTGGAATACCATGTAGAAGAGAATTACAAGCCACCACCATTTTTCACTTGTGACGGCTTTGAGCTGCTGACCCATCGAGGCTGTTTTTGCTTTTCCTGATTCGCTTGCTTTGCCGAAGCTCTCTTCAGTAACACGTTCACGGGTGAACTTGTACTGGAGGAATATGGTGAGCGCGGAGAATATTCCAACGCCAACCATGACTATGAGCCACATATGCTGCTTTGTACCCATGACGTTTGAAACAAGTATCGGGAAAATCATGGAGCCTACGCCCATTACGCCAAGACCGGCAACATTTGTGAATGACGCAAGCACACCGCGCTGTGAGCTGTCGCGAGTTGAAACAGGGATAAGTGTGGAGTTAGCCGTGTTATAAATCGGGTAAGCGACGGCGTAATAGAGATTATACGCTATAGCTATCCAGACATATCTCGCGGTGCCTTCAAACGGTACTACGAACATCAATATGCACGAAACACTGAGTGTCAGTGCCGAGAGAAGAACCCATGGACGCGCCTTGCCCGCCATGGCGTGTGTGCGTTCAATAAGCTGTCCGACGATCAGGTTTGCCGCCACGATGAAGATTGTGGAAACGACCTGAAGTACTGACAGGAAGCCGGTATCCAGAAGAAGTACATCAGTCAGATACTTATTAAGGAAGCTCGTGAAGATTCCGGATGACAAAAGAGCACCGAACGGTCCTATGAAGTAGCCGAAAAGCATTTCCGGAAGACGTACCTTATCAGAGGTTATCGCGCTCTTAGTGAGCGGAGTATTCCAGAAGCCGCTATCTTTACTGACCTTTTTGTTATCGCTCATGCTTATATACCATTCCTTTCTTAAAACTTATATTTTACCCGTGCCAATGCTGCGCGGAACCGCAGCAACTAACCTCTATACCATACAACAAATCAAAAATACATAAGCTCATAGACTTTTGGGTGTTCTATATATACAGGCTGTTCCGCAATTCACGCCGGCAAGTGCCAAACCAATGTAATTTTACTTAAACTGAAAATCATTCAGCTTTGAACATAAACATCTCAGACGCTTTTAAGCCTACAGGATTCTGTATACACGCCGCTGCCGATTTTTTTCGATGTTCCATCAGGGAGAGTAAGCTCACAGAGCGTACTGACAGGCACCTCCACATTTATAACAAAGCTGCTGTCTTTTATTTTCCAATCAGACACTATTTTCCCATACGGTGTCATTACACTGCCTTTTGCGGAGGTAAGACCGCCGCCGAGTACCGGCTTTATTCTGAACCTTCTGTAACCGGCATCAAGTGCCTCAATTCCCGCGATTCTCTCATACATAAACGCTCCGACCGCGCCGGATGAGTAATGGTTATACGAAATCATCATGTCGGTACCGTCATCACTTATCGGGCAGACACCGTTCTCGTCAAGTCCGTCCCAACGCTCCCAGATCGTGGTGCCGCCGCTCACTACCTCGTACAGCCACGATGGACATTTTCTGTTCATGAGCATTTTGAAAGCAACATCCGCTCTTCCGTTATCCGCCAACGCAAAGAGAATATATGGTGTGCCGGGGAAACCGGTTCCAATACAGTAATTGCTCTTTTCAACGAGCTTCACAAGATTATCGACAGCTTTATTTTTTGTCTCCTTGTCAGGGAACATATCAAGGTAAATCGGCAAAACATACGCAGTCTGAAACTCGCTCAACAGCTTGCCGTTTCCATCCGTCAGTACCGAGCAGTATGCGTCGGCTGTCTTATCGGACATATCCTTATAATACTCAGCGTCCTCTTTTTCGCCAAGCAGCTCCGCAACCTTTGATACAATGGCTGATGTATTGCGAAGTGACGCTGTACCCGTCCATTTGATACGCGCCTGCCACTGGCTCATCTGCGGAACATCCGGCGCGACCCAGTCTCCGAAGCCCAAAACGCCCGGCATATTCCAGATATATCTGTTCTTTCCGAATCCAAATCCGCACCAGAACTTACACGCCTTGACATATTTTTTCATTGTCGGGTACATCCTGCGAAGCACCTCGGCATCGCCTCTTGCCATATACTCCGCCCACGGAACAAGTATACAGGCATCACCCCACCACGCTACCGCCATTTCCGGCATTGTCGCGGGAAATCCGTAGCCCTGAACAGGCACTGTGTTCGGTATACCGCCGCCTTTAGTTTGCTCCGATTTTACATCAAGTAACCATTTATCAAGGAAACGGCTCATATCAAAGTTATAACACGCTGTCGGCGCGAACACAGCTATATCTCCGGTCCAGCCCATGCGCTCATCTCTCTGCGGGCAGTCTGTCGGTATGTCCATAAGGTTCGACTTGCTGCTCCATGAGATGTTTTCCTGAAGCCTGTTAAGCAGCTTATCGGAACACTCAAACGACCCTGTTCTCTCCATATCGGAGTAGAGTGCAACGCCTGTAACCTCTATATCGCTCTCAGCTGCACCCTCGACACTTATGTATCGGAACCCCATATATGTCAGTCTCGGACTGTACGTCTGTTTCCCATCGACGCAGGTATATGTAGCCGTAGCCTTTGCCGTTCTCAGAAACGCGGTGTTGAGTGTACCATCCGGATTCAGAATCTCCGCGTGTCTGACGGTTATAACCTGACCGCGCTTACCGTTTACGTTTATGCGAACGACACCCGCAAAGTTCTGACCGAAGTCGTAGATAAGAGCGTTCTTGACCTTATTGCATGACAGCGGCTTAAATTCCTCATGTGCCGTAACCGGTGCGCCGTAGTCGGCTATGAGCTTTGGAGAAATTCTTATAGTCTCTTTCGCAGCCTTGCGCCATGCTATCTTGCTGATGTCTACTGTCGCGTCGTAAGTCTCACCGTCATAGATGTCAGCCATGCGCGTGGGACCGTCCTCGGTAACGTCCCAGCTCTCATCGGTACCGATTATCTCTTCAGAGCCATCCTTGTATGTTACACGAAGCTCCATCAAAAGTGCCTGTCTGTCGGCATCGTGACGATTTATGCGTGTGAACACAAAGGAACCTACAGCCCAGCCTCCCGCAACAGTAACAAGAAGCTCACTGTCGGGTTTCAGCATATCTGTCACATCATACACCTGATATTGAAGCTGTGACTTATACGATGTAAACCCCGGAGCAAAGTAGCGGTTGCCGACCTTCTTCCCATCGAGAGTGACCTCATATATCCCAAGAGCTGTCGCGTAGAGCTTTGCCGATTTCGGCGCGTCCTTCAGTGAAAGCCTCTTTCGGAAAAGCATGGGAATCGGAGAAACCTTCTTCTCCGTAAACGTATAACCCGCGTCGCTGATCCATGAACCTTGCCACGCCGTACCCATGCGCCCCGTTGAAAACGTGAGCGACGATTGCGCCGTTTCGCCGTTATTTGACGTTGCCTTAACAGACGCTTCATAGGTTGTAAATGGTTTAAGCTTCGCGCCCTCGTAGGGAATTGCTATCTGAGACTTTGTTTTTACGCTCCAGTTGCCGACCTTGATCTCCGCCTCGCCCAAAGATGTACCCTGTCTGTCACTTTCGAGTGAGAATGAAAATCTCGGCTTTGACACGTCCGTGACACAATGTTCCCGCAGGTTTTCAACCGTAAATCGACTTATTTTGAGCATATTGTCCCTCCTTCTTTAGAATATATTGCCGGTACTGCTTATCGATCCTGTATCGGCTCGCGTTTCCCGTCCGCTTGATTTATGTATATTATAACATAGTAAAAATCTTTTTAATATTTTTTGCACAATCCGTTATTTTTTTGACATAATCGGTTAAGCCCCTTCGTCAGATTGACAAAGGGGCTTTGTGTTTATTATAGTATTGTCGATTATGATTATTCTCAAGAGTTAAAAACCTTCGGTATTGAGTACAACGGCAATTCATCGGTTATTGAGCAGGATTCGCTGACTTCACAGGGAGCGGGAATAAAATTCTCAGTTCAAACCAGCCATCATTAACGCTCATCGTTACCGAGCCGCCGTACTTTTCAGCGGTAGCCCGTATACTCTTTACGCCAAAACCGTGAAAACGCTTGTCCGCTTTAGTTGTTATCGGAAGACCGCCGCGGAGCTTTGGCATTTCGGCACAGCGATTCTCAAGCTGTATGCGAATAAACCCCTTCGTGCGGCTGACAGAGAGATGCACAAGTCTCTGTTCCGGTTCAGGCAGCTTTGACGCGCTCTCTATTGCGTTGTCAAGAGCGTTGCCAAACAGGGAACTTAAATCCATCACATCCATGAAATCCATCGCGCTGCCATCAACGACACCGGTCATCTGTATACCGAGCTTCTGGCAATGTATGCTCTTGCTTGTGAGAATAGTGTCAAGGACGCGATTTCCGGTTCTGTTCTGCGTCTCGTAAAGGGCTATATCACGTTCTAGCTTGTCAAGGGCTTCTGACTTTACAGAATCACCAGACTCGCCTCGAAAGACAGCTATCTGATGTTTCAAGTCGTGGTACTTGCGATTTACCATTTCGATCGATTCTTCACTGACGCGGTAGTTGGCATACTGCATATCAAGCATATTGTGCAGCGTTGTTACCTCAGAGCTTATAAACGCCTCATAAAGCTGAAGATGATGAGCGAAAAGTATAGCTACACCTCCAAAATACACGAGAGTACGAACATTAAACGCCTCCGCGTATGTCGATCCGGAGAACGGCGTATCGGTGGTGACAAAGCTGAGACTGCTCAATATGTATATCAGGAACGCAATAAAAACGGTGCTTCCGCACGACAGCGCGGAAATCGGCATATCTGTAAGCTCGCGTCTCTGCCGTTTCTCAATAATCAGCATGACCGCGTACACCACCGCGTAAACAGCAATCATATGAGCATAGCGGACGGCAGTGTAGGAGAACACGCTGTAACGCTGCTCAAAGAATATGTAGAGCTGCCACGCGAGTGACGCGGTAAAGCCGCCAAGTATAAATCCTCTCGCGCAATAGTACGCGGCATTCACGATGCCGAGTTTATTGTAAAAAAGTCCTGGAAGCATACACAGCAGAGCGAAGAAAACATAAAGAATATTGAAAATCGTACCGTCAAACCGCACTATAAAATACATTGCCGCCGAGAGGATCGCAAGGAACGCAAGAGCCTGAGCGATAATAACGGGTTTGCGTTTCTCCTCGCCAGGCAGAAGCCACGCATAGAGCATACACGCGAGCCAATGCGAGAGTGCCGTCCATAAGGCGGGAATGTTTTGAAGCTCATTAGTCATTTTGAAGCCTCGCTCAAGTAGTCGTTGAGAGCGTCAAGGAGTGCTTTACGTTTGGAACGTGAAACCTGTACGCTCTCACCGCCGACTGTAGCCATATCGCCGTCAACAGCCGATATGTGACGCAGGTTCACAAGATACCCCTTGTTGCAGCGAAAGAAACTGGCATCAGCAAGCTCTGTCTCGACTTTCCCAAGAGGACCGCGGGCGGTAATATTGCCGTCCGCTGTGTGATAGATAAGCTCACGACCGTCAACTTCAACAAAATATATAGATGACACATCTATCTTGCATACGCCGTTTTTGGTTTCGATACGGAGAAAACGCTTTCGATTTCGGTTTTCCATGCGTTTAAGCGCACGGTCTATACGCTGGGCAAACGCATAGTATGACAAAGGCTTCAAAACATAGTCGAGTGCCTCAACAGCATAGCCCTTTATCGCGTATTGAGAAAGATTAGTAATGAAGATGATTACAACCTCCGGGTCGTGCTTGCGTATCTCCTCAGCAGCGGTCAGACCATCCATAAAGCGCATATCAACATCCATGAGGATAATGTCATACTCTTTTGTATAGTTTTCCGCGATCTCGTCTCCATCAGAGAAACACGAGATGACACACTCCGCCCCTGTTTCTGTTTCATACTGTTTAAGGTAGTGTTTGAGCTGTGAGGTGTAGGCGTAGTCATCCTCTACAATAGCGATTCTTATCATAGCAGTGTCACCACCCTGTTGTTCGTTTTTATTCGATACTAATTTTTGCCGGTTATCACGGAGAAAAGCAGAATGAAATTACTGACATACTCACACACAGTATAAATATATTTTAATTCAAATTACACATTTCGTCAAGAGGTTTTTGCGTATTCAGGCAGAAAGAAAAACGCAGAATTAAAACGTGTACCCAATTTTACCCGCAATTATCTTTTCCATATTGATCAGAAAATTTCTCTTGACAATGTGAAATAATTGTGCTATCATGTAATCGTTAAACCGTTGAAGCGGAAGTAAAGACAGCTATGCTTACACAGAGAGTCCGTTAAGGTGAGAGTCGGATTAAATACAGGCTGTTATAATGGTCCGCTGAGGGCGCGGCAGAAATTTTTGTTGTACACTGATTTGTTATAGCTTTTGACGGCGCAAGCCGTGACTGCGTTATATTCTCGCTGCACTTGCTGCTAAATCGGTGTCATCTTAAATGAGTATGCCGCGACGCTTGACTGCGTTATCGGTTAATGGTATAGTATATGTACCAATGAGTTATAAATCAAGGTGGCACCGCGATATATTTCGCCCTTGACAGATACTTTGTGTCTGTCAGGGGCTTTTGTTTTGGAGGTTTGCATGAAAATATTACCAGAGATTTCAGAAATAAAGCGGATAGCGGCATCCGGAGAATACAAGGTTCTGCCGGTCTCCTGTGAGATACTCTCCGACATACGAACGCCGATTGAGACATTGAAAATTCTCAAAAACGTATCATCGCACTGCTATATGCTGGAGTCCGTTGAGGGACGGGAACGCTGGGGACGGTATACATTTTTGGGCTTTGACCCTAAACTCGACATAACCTGCGCTGACGGTAAAATGAAAACAGGCAGCGTAACACTAAAAACAGATAACCCGTCAGCGGTACTGCGTCAGGTGCTGTCAGATTATAAAAGTCCGCGTTTTCCCTACCTTCCGTCATTTACAGGCGGTCTTGTGGGCTACTTCGCATATGACTATTTCGGTTACAGTGAACCCGCCGCAAAAACAAGTGTCAATGATACCGAGGGCTTCAAGGACGTTGATTTAATGCTCTTCGACAAGGTAATAGCGTTCGATAATTTCCGTCAGAAGATTATACTTATCGTCAATATGAAGCTTGACGATATTGATGCCGGATACAACAAAGCTGTGATGGAGCTAAAACAGCTTCGTGATTTGATACTGACCGGAAAGCCTAAAAACGAACCCGCCGGTAAACTCAAGGGCGATATTACGCAGCTTTTCAGCAGGGAACGCTACTGCGGTATGGTTGAAAGCGCGAAAAATTATATCCGTGAGGGTGATATATTCCAGATAGTGCTGTCAAACCGTCTTGAGGCTCCGTTTGAAGGAAGTCTGCTGAACGCTTACAGAGTTTTGCGGACGCTCAACCCGTCACCGTATATGTTCTACTTCTCCGGTTCGGATGTTGAAGTCGCGGGAGCATCGCCGGAGACGCTTGTAAAGTTAGAAAACGGCGTACTTCATACGTTCCCGCTCGCCGGTACGCGCCCAAGAGGAAAAACGGACAATGAGGACAAGGCATTGGAAGAGGAGCTTCTGCGCGATGAAAAGGAGCTTGCGGAACATAATATGCTTGTAGATCTCGGACGCAATGATCTGGGCAGGATAAGCAAATTTGGAACTGTAAAGGTTGAAAGGCTTCACAGTATAGAGCGGTACTCCCACGTTATGCACATAGGTTCAACTGTTCGCGGCGAGATTCGCGATGATAAAGACGCTCTTGACGCTGTTGAAAGCGTTTTACCTGCCGGAACACTCTCAGGTGCGCCGAAAATACGCGCCTGTCAGCTAATTGGTGAGCTTGAGAACGATAAGCGAGGCATATACGGCGGCGCGATAGGTTATATTGATTTCACAGGCAATATGGACACCTGTATAGCTATACGCATAGCATATAAGAAAAACGGCAGGGTATTTGTGAGAAGCGGCGCGGGAATCGTTGCGGACTCGGTACCCGAAAGAGAGTATGAGGAGTGCATAAACAAGGCGAAGGCTGTTGTGAACGCGCTCTACGAAGCGGGGGAGGTGGATATATGACACTGCTTATTGATAATTACGACAGCTTTTCCTATAATCTCTACCAGCTTATCGGCGAGCTTGACCCTGATATTAAAGTTATCCGCAACGATGAGTGTACAGTGAATGAGATAGCGGATATGGAACCCGCAAGAATCGTCATATCCCCCGGTCCCGGCAGACCGGAGAACGCCGGTGTGTCTGTTGAGGTTATACAGAAGCTCGGCACAAGGGTGCCGATACTTGGTGTATGTCTCGGGCATCAGGCTGTGTGCATCGCGTTTGGCGGTGTTGTAACTTACGCAAAGCGTTTAATGCACGGAAAGCAGTCCGTGGTAACGCTTTCAGGCAACTCCACGATTTTTGAGGGGCTTCCGGAAAGAATTATCGTCGCAAGGTACCACTCCCTGATTGCGGACGCTGAAACACTGCCGGAAACGCTGAAAATTACGGCAGTTACTGACGAGGGAGAGGTTATGGCGGTACAGCACAGTGAGTTCCCAATTTATGGTTTGCAATTCCATCCGGAGTCTATTATGACACCGGACGGGAAAACGATACTCAAAAATTTTATCAGACTGAAAGGAGCAAACAACAATGATTAAAGAAGCGATCGAAAAAATAGTAACAAAGCAGGATCTGACATATGATGAGGCATACTCTGTGATGAACGAGATCATGAGCGGTGAATCCTCACCCACGCAGAATGCCGCTTTTCTCGCGGCTCTCTCGACAAAGAGCGCGAAAGCCGAGACAATAGACGAAATAGCGGGCTGCGCCGCCGCGATGAGAGATCATGCCGTCAAGGTTGAAACTTCCGAACCGGTACTTGAGATAGTCGGAACCGGCGGTGACAACGCGCAGAGCTTTAATATATCAACGACAGCGGCTATAGTTACCGCGTCCGGCGGTGTCAAGGTCGCGAAGCATGGCAACAGGGCGGCATCGTCCAAAAGCGGAACTGCCGACTGCCTTGAAGCTCTCGGCGTAAACATTATGCAGGAGCCGGACAAATGCCGTGAGCTTCTTGAAAAGGTCAATATGTGCTTTTTCTTCGCGCAGAAGTACCATACGTCTATGAAATATGTCGGCGCGATAAGAAAGGAGCTTGGGTTCCGTACCGTATTCAATATTCTCGGTCCGCTCACAAACCCCGGCAGTCCCAAAATGCAGCTTCTTGGTGTTTACGATGAGTATCTTGTCGTGCCGCTGGCGCAGGTACTTATAAATCTCGGAGTTGAACGCGGCATGGTTGTATATGGCAAAGACAAGCTCGATGAAATTTCAGCGAGTGCGCCGACAGCGGTCTGCGAGTTCAAGGACGGCTGGTTCAAGACGTACACAATAACACCGGAGCAATTCGGTATAACTCGCTGTGCAAAGTCCGATCTCGTTGGCGGTACTCCGGCTGAGAACGCGGAGATTACAAGAAATATTCTCAAGGGCGAAACCGGTTCCAAACGCGACGCTGTTTTGATGAACGCCGGCGCGGCACTCTATATCGGCGGCAAGGCTGAAAGTATGAAAGACGGTATCGCTCTCGCGGCAGAGCTTATAGATTCCGGAAAGGCACTTTCGACACTTGAACGTCTTATTGAGGTTAGCAACGCATGAGCATTCTCGATGAGATTGCCGACTACTCGCGGGAGCGCGTCGCGAAAGCGTCTGAGGAGAACTCAATCGACGTATTGCGGGAGCTTGCTCAAAACGGTGGCATAGCGAATGGGAAAGCATTTTACGACGCACTCGCGAAATCGGGTATGTCGTTCATATGCGAGATAAAGAAAGCGTCACCGTCGAAGGGCATTATATCTAATAACTTTCCGTATCTCAAAATAGCGAAAGAGTACGAATCAGCCGGAGCGGACGCGGTATCATGCCTGACAGAGCCTAAATGGTTCATGGGTTCCGATGATATATTCAGGGAAATACGCGCTGAGATAAAAACACCAATGTTGCGTAAAGATTTTACTGTATCGGAGTACCAACTGTACGAGGCAAAACTCATTGGCGCAAATGCTGTTCTACTCATATGCGCGATACTCGATACAAAGACGATAGAGCGGTACCTTGGCATCTGCAAGTCTCTGGGTCTTGCCGCTATTGTTGAGACACACAATGAGCGTGAGATAGAATCCGCTGTTTCCGCCGGAGCGGATATTATTGGAGTAAACAACAGGAACCTCAAGGATTTCTCTGTTGATTTCAGTAATGCCGCTAAGCTCCGCGACAAAATACCCGCTGGCACACTTTACGTTGCCGAGAGCGGCGTAAAATCACCTGAAGATATAACACGGCTTCGCGAAATCGGCGCGGACGCGGTGCTTATAGGCGAGACGCTTATGAGAGCGACGGACAAAGGCAAGGTTCTCGCCGCTTTGAGGGGCAACGACGCATGACTAAAATAAAAATCTGCGGTCTTTTTCGTGACGAGGACATCGGCTATATTAACGGCGCGATGCCGGATTATTGCGGATTTATAATAAACTTTCCAAAGAGCCACCGCAGCGTATCGCCGGAACGTGTTCGAGAGCTTTCAAAAAGTGTAAGTGACGGTATTGTGGCGGTTGGTGTGTTTGTCGATGAGCCAGTTGAAAATGTTGCGCGGCTTTTGCGTGACGGTATTGTCTCAATAGCCCAGCTTCATGGACACGAGGACGATGAATATATAGCAAAGCTGCGTTCGCTGACGTATGGCTCGGAAATTTGGAAAGCGTTCAGGATCAAATCGCGTGAAGATCTTCTCAGTGCCGAACGCTCCAAAGCCGATATGGTACTTCTTGACAATGGTCAGGGTACGGGTGAGGTGTTCGACTGGAATGTTATAGAGAAGTTTCCAAGACCGTTTATTCTTGCGGGAGGTCTGACACCGGAGAACATACCGGAGGCTATCCGTATTCTTCACCCGTTCGCCTTAGATGTATCAAGCGGTGTTGAGACAGAACGGCGCAAGGACAGGAACAAAATATACGCGGCGGTAAACGCCGTAAGGAGGAGTAATTGAATGTCACGAGGACGCTTCGGAATACATGGCGGACAGTATATACCTGAGACGCTGATGAACGCTGTTATAGAGCTTGAAAAAGCGTATGATTACTATAAAAACGATGATGAGTTCCAGCGGGAGCTTACGGAGCTTCTGAACAACTACGCAGGCAGACCGTCAAGGCTGTATTTCGCGAAAAAGATGACGGATGATCTTGGCGGAGCGAAGATATATTTAAAGCGCGAGGATCTCAACCATACAGGAGCGCACAAAATAAATAACGTACTCGGTCAGGCACTTTTAGCGAAGAAAATGGGCAAAACGCGCCTTATCGCTGAAACAGGAGCGGGACAGCACGGTGTTGCCACAGCAACGGCAGCGGCTCTCATGGGTATGGAATGTGTCGTTTTCATGGGAGAGGAGGACACAAAGCGTCAGGCTCTTAACGTCTACAGAATGAAGCTGCTTGGCTCTGAGGTTGTGCCGGTGAAAACCGGAACAGGTACTCTGAAAGACGCTGTTTCCGAAGCCATGCGCGAGTGGACAAGCAGAATATCCGATACGCATTATTGTCTTGGCTCCGTTATGGGACCGCATCCGTTTCCGACTATTGTCAGGGACTTCCAATCGGTTATATCAAAGGAGATAAAGCAGCAGCTTCAGGAGCTTGAAGGACGGCTCCCCGATGCTGTAATCGCCTGTGTAGGCGGCGGTTCAAACGCGATAGGGAGCTTTTACAACTTCATAGACGACAAGAGCGTCCGGCTCATCGGCTGCGAGGCTGCGGGTCGCGGGATAGACACATTTGAAACGGCAGCGACAATAAATACGGGTCGGCTCGGTATATTCCATGGGATGAAATCGTACTTCTGTCAGGATAAATTTGGACAGATAGCCCCTGTGTACTCCATATCAGCCGGACTTGACTACCCCGGTATCGGTCCTGAACACGCATATCTGCATGACATCGGCAGAGCGGAATATGTACCTGTTACGGACGAGGAGGCTGTCTGCGCGTTTGAGTACCTTGCCAAAACTGAGGGAATAATTCCCGCTATCGAATCGGCACACGCTGTATCATACGCGATGAAAATTGCGCCTGAGATGGATAGGGACAAAATAATAGTAATCACCATATCAGGACGAGGAGATAAGGATTGCGCGTCGATTGCGAGATACAGAGGGGAGAATATAGATGAGTAGAATAGCGGACGCTTTTAAGAGAACGCGGTGTGCTGAGTCGGAAACTCTTTCCGGTTCGCGGTATAGAAAAGTATTCATTCCGTTTGTAACCTGCGGAGATCCTGACCTTGAAACGACCGGCATGGTTGTACGCGAATGTGTTAAAAACGGTGCGGGACTTATAGAACTGGGAATACCATTTTCCGATCCGACAGCCGAAGGACCCGTCATACAGGAGGCGAACCTTCGCGCATTGACAGGCGGAGTGACAACTGATAAGATTTTTGATTTTGTAAGAGATCTGCGTCAGGATGTTACGATCCCTATGGTGTTCATGACATACGCGAATGTTGTGTTTTCATACGGAGCGAATGAGTTTATAAGCACCTGCGCGGAAATCGGCATAGACGGGCTTATTCTGCCGGATCTGCCGTATGAGGAGAAAGGCGAATTTGAACCCATCTGCAAAAAATACGATATAGACCTCGTCTCAATGATCGCGCCGACATCAGAGAACAGAATCGCGATGATAGCGAAAGACGCGGAGGGCTTTCTGTATATCGTATCAAGTCTCGGTGTAACGGGAGTGCGGAGTGAAATCAAAACCGATCTTGAGTCTATAGTAGATGTAGTGCGCCGAAATACGGATATTCCTTGCGCTGTTGGATTTGGCATATCCACGCCTGAGCAGGCGCGTAAGATGGCAAACATATCGGACGGAGCGATTGTCGGTTCTGCCATTGTAAAGATAATAGCGAAGTACGGCAAGGACGCGCCGCGTCACGTTGGAGAATATGTAAAGAGCATGGTTGAGGGCATGACAAAGTAACCGCAATGAAATAGAGACTTCACAAACGGCGATCCGCTTTGCCGTTTGCTCACTTGCAGCGAGACAAACCTCACTTGGGAACCGCAGAAAACAACCTGTCAATGCGATAAGTCAAAGATACAAAATCCCCCTGACTTTGAGCATCTGTTTTGCAGGTTGTTGTTATCTGCGGTTCATTATGTTTATCGGGGAAACTTTCAATTTCCCGCAGTCTTAGAGTACAGGACGTTTAAGCCCGAAATTCATTTCAGCTCTAAGTATAGCTCCACTGATTGGAATCCATTTCCTCTATCTTATCCCAGACTTCATCAGGCTTCAGTTTCTTCAGGAATCTGCGCCTGTCATCGGGACATTCTCCGAATCGGCACTCGTTGAAGTATTCGCATATCGCACAGGCATTGTTCTGCTGTCCATCGTAATACGGGTCGGCTGTTATATCACCGCCGCGCAGTTCCTTTGACATCTCAATTATTCTCTGCCTTACAAGCCGCGAGAGTTTTCCAAGTCTGTCAAGAGATACAAGACTGTCACCGGATATTTCACCTGTCTTTGAAAATTTTACCGGCAGCAGCTTCCCGTTCCGCTCCATGGCATCCACAACCTCAGAATCCGCCAAAATAATACCGCTATGCGATAGCTTCTTATATATCTGATTCCGAAGAGTCTCATCATCCAAATCACTCTCACAGCTTATAATAACATCTTTCGCGGGTGAATAGAGTACACCGGCAGGAACGATATTCTTTCCGTATCGTTTCTCTCCGTCCTTTTCAAGCGCGAAGAGATATATAAGCATTTGCATACCAAGTCCGTACCAGACATCGGAAAGGCTCAGTGCTTTACTTCCTGTCTTATAGTCAATAACTCTCAGATAAAGGTCATCGCCCTTTGCCCAGCCGTCAACTCTGTCAACTTTGCCGTTTATCGTGACGGTTCCGCTATCATAATCAATGCGTATCGGTGCCATGACACCGCCTTTGGAGAAATCAAGCTCAAAGTCCACAGGACGGAACAGCGAGCGTCTCATCTCGTCCGCAAGCTCTAAAACAACCTCTACCGCCGTTTTTGACATTCTATCATAGAGGTACTTGAACCTTCCTGTTTTGCTGCCAAGACCGCCGAGATTGCTGTCAGCGTACTCGTCAGTACACAGCGGAACTATTTCGCGGACATCATCATCGTCAACCTTCAGAAAACCGCCCTGCGACTCTATTTCCTTAACCGAGTGTTCAAGTACATAGTGCATGAAGTTGCCTGTTTCTATCGGGTCAAGTCCAACTTTTTTACGCGCACGCAGTTTCAGCCCATAGCGCAGGAAAAATGAATATTTACATGAGTAGAACCGGTCAATTCTCGAAGCTGATATGTTAATTTCACGCCCGTAGAGACTCTCTGCCGCAATTCTTGTGAGCCGCCCACGCGGAACGGAACCTGCTCTTTCGGCAGCGTCAAGTGCTTCTTTATAATCATCTCTCGCTCTGAAATATTCTCTTGCTTCTCCTGCCGCCGCGTCAGTACCTGAAACAGCGTACTCAAAACATGGAGTAATTGCGGCGGTGTACATATACTCAGGCGACGGTGAGATCCTATCCGCTCCAAAAAAAGACAGCAGCCGCGTCACAATATATGACGGTCTTTCACTCTGCGGCGAGGTGACAGTCAGTGTTTTTGAAGGAAGAGTGAATGAGGCGTACACAGCGTACAGCTCTCTTGAAAGCGTGTCCTCCTCAGAATCCAAAAGCTCTATGCCGAGCCTGCGAAGCTTATCCCTCTCATTGGAAGAAAACACTCCGGTGTCCTGCTCCTTTGCGGGAATTGCTCCATCCGTCGCGCCTAAGATAATAAGGTGTTTAATACCACGCGGACGTATGCGCTTCATGTCACCCGCGTGTACGCTGTCTATACGCGATGGGATTATGCCAACATCGTATTGTGAGAGAACGAGCTTCAGCAGCTTCATGAACTCATCAGTCTCAATGCGCGTATCACCCAATATATCCGCAAACTGCTGCAAAGCGTTTACAAGAATCGTCCAAAGCTGCGAATACTCGTTCGCGAGATCGAGGTCGCCGTTTTTCATCAGTTTTTCACGCCGTTTCTCAATCGAGCCGTAAAGACCGACATCTTCCATGAACTCGTATACGGAGCGAACCTTTTCTGTTGCTGTATTTGATTTTCTGAGTGCGTCACGGAGACTTATAAGCGGTGCGGTGAATATTCTTCTTGCGTTATTGATATTGAAAAGCTCCGCCTCCTCAAAGTCTGAAAGGCTGTCAGTATAACCGTTGGGAGACATTTCAAAATCTCCATCGCACCAGCTCTTCTCTCCGCGCACCGACCATGTTATGACGTAGTTTTCAAGCTCATCGCACATTTCACGCGGCACACCGGCAAGACCGGTTTTGAGATACCTGAACACGCTTTCGTACTCCCAGCCCCCGGAAAGTATATCGAGTGCGCTTGTAAGCATTGCGGTAACAGGTTTCTCCATGATGTCCGAACGCTCCGTTATGTCGATTGGAACGCCGTATTTTGAGAATACGCCGCGAAGTATCGATTCGTATTCGTTCCACTTCGGCGAGACGAGAGCAATATCGCGAAACCTTGCGCCGCTTCTCACAAGCTCCAATATTTTTGCCGCCGCGAATGAACACTCATCGTACAGTGTTGCCGGAGCATAGACAAAAATATTCTCAGCCGCGCCATTGTACCGTTCGGGACAGCTCTCCAGAAGATGGTCACAGCAGAACTGAAGGTCGGCGGGTTTACCGCTTTCACTTCTTTCAAGACGCACAGTATTGACATCTGTACCTAAAGATTTTGCCGCATCTGTAAGGCGCGTAACAGTTTTTACAGGTATACGGAACAGAAGATCGCTTTCATCCTCGCCGCAAGTAAACGCTATTGTAATATCCGCATTTTTCCTAAGCAGTTCGACAACAACATGGAACTCCTGAGCCGTGAAATCCGTAAAGCCGTCTATGTATATGTGACCGGTATTTCCGATGGAGCTTTTTCCGATGTCAAACGCAAGTTTTTCGATTCTGTCGCGCATATCACAGCCGCTTCGTTCTTTTATAGCATCGTACATCTCAAATATAAGTGACAAATCGTGGAGCTTATCACTGAGACTTCCGGCGTTCTCATTCAGCGACGCTCTGTAAAGATCTGAGCTGCCTGCATTTGCGGAACGTATTTCATCGTAAGCCGCGACAAGTGAGCGACAGAAATCAGGTCTTCTGCCGCCAACATTATAATATTTGAGCTTATCGGAAAGTGAAGAAACAGCGAGACTCATTGTAAGAAGTCTCCCGCCCTTATCAAGTATCTTGTCCGCCATGCCGCCTGTTTCGGAAAAGACCCGGTTAGAGAGCCTTGTAAAGCTCAGAACCTCAGCGTATAGGCACACATCGTCACCAAGTTCAGCTAATATCCTCTCAGCATCGTGCGAGTACTGTTCAGGAACTATGAGTATTGATTTTTCGCGGGAATCGCGTATTTTTCCATAAATATATGATGTTTTCCCGCACCCTGCGGGAGACAGAAGAAGTGTCAGCATGAAATTTCCCCTTTTTTGCTGTCCGCAAATTTTGAGCTTATCCGTTTCAAGGCGGCGCAAAATTGCCGCTTACTATGAAAGCTGAAGCTTCCTGACAGCTTGTATCATATGTAATCATCTTCCATTTATGGCAGCACCGCGCATGGCATAAAATCCCCCTTGCTGTATCAAAGGGATAATTATTTGCAGCCTGATTCGCGGCAAGCCGACAATAAATTCAGCAAACTTAGCGTACAAGACTACGGCTATCCTGACAGCGAATACTTCCGCTTAAAGCCTATCGGCAGCAGCCATACAGAGATGTTTAGAAATTGTCAATCAGGCAAATTGTGTGATTATGCCAAAAATATGAAAGCGATATTCATTTTTGTGATGTTATTCCAAAATAGATACTCGGCTTTCATCAAAGCCAATACTTTCCGGTACGTTGTCCTTATCCGGCACAGGCGGGTTCTATATCAGGAAAAGAGTACCGCAGGTTTCATTTGCGAATCCTTTTTTCTTCCCGATAATAGAAAATACCTGACAGGGAAATCCGCCTGACAGTATACAAAATCCGGAATAGCGGCAACCTCAATCTTCGTTATATCTCCGGCGGGACGTTCGCCAAAATCAGCCTCGTATGTTCCGCAAGCGTCCTCGTCAAATTCGCTTCTCTATTTCTCATCCGCGTATCTGCCGATACAGATTCGTTATTCCCGCCATTTTAACAAGCACGTTCGCAAACCGCAGCTGCTCATAATAATCTACAGCTTTAGTATACCACAATACATTTTGAGTGTCAATGTTATAATTATTGACCCCGTTCAAAATCCTTTTGTTAATTTTCAAATCAAGCATAACATCCCGCATACAACATATTGCGTTTTTCTGAAAATTTACCCTCAAAAAATTTCCTCAAACCTCTTGACAAGCTCATATATCTATGCTACAATAACTGTATCAACACAATTAACACAGCTAATACAAACAATACGATTCTAACAAGGAGGGGAGTTGAACTTGATACAGCTTAATTACAGGGACGGACGACCTATATATGAGCAGGTGCGTGACGAGTTCCGTAAGCTCATAACGGCGGGTGCGCTTGCGGCGGATGAGAAAATGCCGTCTGTACGTTCTTTGGCGGGTACGCTCTCGATAAATCCCAATACTATCCAGAGAGCATACGAACTTTTGGAGCAGGAAGGGTACATCTACTCTGTACCCGGAAAGGGCAGCTTTGTCGCGCCAGACAGCGATTTTCGCGATAAACGTGCGTCAGAGCTGTATGAAAAACTTCTTGCCGCAGTCTCAGAGCTGAGGGCAATCGGAGTTTCAGACGAGGATATTATAGAAAAAATCAAAAAGGGGGAGAGAGAATGATCGAAGTAAAAAATGTTATCAAATCATTTGACGGTTTTCACGCGCTTGACGGTCTTACAATGACGGCTCCAACCGGATCTATTTACGGTCTTGTCGGACCTAACGGCGCGGGAAAGTCAACTATACTCAGGAATCTCTGCGGCGTTTATAAGCCGGACAGCGGGGAGATTCTTTTCGATGGCAAGCCGATTTATGAAAATCCCGAAATAAAGGTTCACACCGCGTGTATTCCCGATGAGCTTTATTATTTCGGTTCCGCCACAACACGCGACATGGCGGAGTTCTACAAGGGCATATACCCGCAGTTCGATATGGATCGCTACCACA
>CAZKLU010000005.1:0-43410 GCA_964553775.1 uncultured Oscillospiraceae bacterium
ATGACGTATGGAATGTCGTGGGTCAGGTCAAGACACACCTTATCGTCATTATAGCGGCTATAGTTGTTGCGTTAGTTATTATCGTAGCTGCTATGAAGATCAAGAAGCCCCTCAAGGGTCTTGTTCGCGGCGAGGCGGTTATAGCGATGATACTTGTAATTCTCATCGCCGTAAACCTCATGTGTACAGGTCCTCTTGAAACGCTTCTTACCTCCGCAATGGGCAAGCCTGTAAAGAAGATCGATACTGAGACAACGACGGAGGCAACAACGCTCGTAAACGAGATCTGCGAGGAGGGAATCACCCTTCTTGAAAATGATGACAGTATTCTGCCTCTTTCAAACAAAAAAGTAAACGTGTTTGGCTGGTCGATAACAAACCCGTGTTACGGCGGAACAGGCTCGGGCGCACTTAACACGGCGTATGAAACCGTGACGGCTCTTAACGGTCTTGCCAATGCCGGAATCGAGGTCAATCAGGAGCTTATTGATTTCTATACATCCTACCACGACACGTCTCTGCCGAACGTGGGAATGTGGGCGCAGGATTGGACGCTTCCGCAGCCGTATGCCGCAGATTACAGCAGCACACTTATAGACAACGCGAAAGCCTACTCCGATACGGCTATCATATTCATCTCCCGCGTTGGCGGCGAGGGTGCTGATCTGCCGAATGATATGGCGGCGATTCTTGACGGCACATATCAGACACAGCACGGCGGAGATACCTATTATCAGGGTACCTATGACGATACCGTGAATAACGGCAACGACTGGGACGATGGCGACCACTACCTCCAGCTGAGCAACCCGGAGGAGGAAATGGTAAACTTAGTCTGCGAGAACTTTGACAATGTTATTGTTATCTATAACGGTGCTAACGCATTTGAGCTTGGCTTCATAAAGGAGCATCCCGAAATCAAGGGTGCTATATGGTGCGCCGGAACAGGTCAGTCAGGCTTTGACGCGCTGGGAGAGATTCTTGCGGGTGATGTAAACCCGTCAGGTCGTCTCGTTGATACTTATGTATATCAGCTTGAGGAGACTCCGACTTGGAACAACATGGGCAACTTCGAGTACACCAACATGGACGAGTTTGCGGAGACCAGTACCCCGACATTCGTCAACTATGTTGAGGGTATCTATGTTGGCTACAAGTTCTATGAGACAGCCGCAGATGAGGGACTTATCACATATGAGGACGTGGTTCAGTACCCGTTCGGCTATGGACTTTCCTACACGACATTCTCCGAGGAGATGAGTGACTTCAACTTCGATGGCACTAACGTATCGTTTAATGTGACTGTCACCAATACCGGCAGTGTTGCGGGTAAGGACGTAATCGAGATATACTATAATCCTCCGTACACCAATGGCGGCATTGAGAAAGCGACAGCAAACCTTGTCGATTTCGGCAAGACCTCAGAGCTTGCTCCGGGTGCGTCTGAGAGCTTCTCGTTCAGCATTCCTGTTGAACAGCTTGCTTCTTACGACTATCAGGGCAACGGCTGCTACGTTCTTGAAGCCGGTGATTACGAAATCTCCGTCAACAGCGATTCACACAACGTCGTTGACAGCGAGACATTCACTCTCGACTCCGATATAATCTATAACGAGAGCAACAAGCGCGACAGCGATCAGGTTGCGGCTGTCAACCAGTTCGATTGGGCTGCTGACAACGGATTTACCTATCTGTCACGCGCTGACGGCTTCGCAAACTACGATGAAGCTACTGCGGCTCCGACAAACTATGAGATGCTTGCGGACAGCAAAGCGACATTCGTCAATATTACAAACTATCTCACAGCGGAAAAGACAGCCGAGGACGAGGCAAAAATGTTCCCGAACGGTGCTGACGCTATAACAACCGGCGCGAGCAATGGTGTGAACCTTGTTGACCTCAGAGGTCTTGACTATAACGACGCCAAGTGGGATGAGCTTCTTGACCAGCTCACCATTGAGGAAATGACACAGCTTATAGCTCTCGGCGGCTATCAGACTTTGGCTATTGATTCAATCGGAAAGTACCGCACAAATGACTGCGATGGTCCTGCGAGTATCAACAACAACTTCACCGGACAAGGCTCCGTTGGTTTCCCCGCTGCCGTTATGATTGCGGCTACATGGAACGATGAGATGGCTCTCAAGTTCGGCGAGAGCATCGGTAAGATGGCTGACGAGATGGAGACTTCCGGCTGGTATGCTCCGGCTATGAATATCCACCGCACAGCGTTCGCGGGTCGTAACTTCGAGTACTACTCCGAGGATGGCGTTCTCTCCGGCTCCATGGCGGCAAACGCAACTATCGGTGCTGAGGAGTATGGCGTATACGCTTATATCAAGCACTTCGCTCTCAACGACCAGGAGGACAACCGCTGCGCTATGCTCTGCACATGGTGCAACGAGCAGGCTATGCGTGAAATCTATCTGAAGCCGTTCGAGATTGCCGTTAAGGAAGGCGGAGCAAAGGCTGTTATGTCCTCGTTCAACTATGTCGGCAACCGTTGGTCAGGCGGAACCTATGAGCTTCAGACCACAGTTCTCCGTGACGAGTGGGGCTTCGTGGGTATGGTTCTCACCGACTACTTCGGAGTATACGGCTACATGAGCGCGGATCAGGCTATACGCAACGGCACTGACTTCTGCCTTGTAAACTACGCAACCCAGACGAGCAGAGTTCAGTTCAACTCGACAAATGAGGCTCAGGCTGCAATGCGTCAGTCCACAAAGAATATATTGTACGTTGTTGTCAACTCCCGTCAGTACAGTGATGCGGCTATTGAGTACGCTCAGGAGCCGAACCGCTGGGAGACTATTCTGAAAGTCGTTGACGTTGTGGTTGGTTTACTGCTTGTAGTTTGGGAAGTTCTGCTTATCAAGGGCTATCTCAAGAAATCAAAGAATCCCGCGCCGGAAAGCGCAAAGAAGTAATTCGGGTTCTTAAACAAACGGTACGCGAATCAGTCTGAAGAGATTTGCGTGAAATAAACGGACAGCCGCCGTATGGTACTAATCCTATGGCGGCTGTTGCCAAAGGAGTCGCGTTGACATTGCGAAAATAAGTTGTTAACAGTCTGTGTTTTTGTGAAAAAACGGATTATTGGCATTTTCCGGTTGACGCGAATCCGTGAATACTGACGGGAAATTTCGTTATGCGGGACAAATCTATTGACAATGCTTAAACCGCTATATAGTGAAAAAAGGAATATGGGGAAGAACTTAGAGCCTATCCCTAAATTAACAGTGTGCCGATTGCAATACCAAATTTTGCACCGGACGATGATGATTTGACAAGGCTGCCTTGACGTATGGTGGGTAAAATCAGCAAAGTACGGACAAAATTTACAAACAACCGGTGTGCCGGTAATTCTGGGGGTATGCTCCTGATATATAGCAGCTTTAGTTATTAAACTGAAGTGAGTATTTAGCCTGACGGCGGCGGCTTTCCGGCGTTGGGCGAAAATTAAAGGAGATATGAGTATGAAGCATTCAGACATTATCAGTAAGATGACGCTGGAGGAAAAATGCTATATGTTCTCCGGCAAGGACTTCTGGCAGGCGAGAAGCGTAAATCGTGTCGGAATACCGAACATGACTATGTCAGATGGTCCTCACGGTATACGCAAACAGGAGGGTGCCGGCGACCAGCTTGGTCTTAACGGCTCGGTTCCTGCCACCTGCTTCCCCACAGCGGCGACAATGGCAAACTCATGGGATCCCGCTCTTGGCGAGGAAATGGCTAAATGTCTCGGCGAGGAAGCAGCTATACAGGACGTTTGCGTCCTTTTGGGTCCCGGTCTTAACATCAAGCGTTCACCGCTCTGCGGCAGAAACTTTGAGTACTTCTCTGAGGATCCGTATCTTGCGGGAAAGATGGCGGCAAGTTATGTTCGCGGAATACAGTCCTACGGTGTGTCAGCGTGTCCGAAACACTTCGCCGCGAATAACACGGAGCTTCGCCGTATGGCATCCAACTCTGTTATAGACGAGAGAACACTGAGAGAGATTTATCTGACCGGTTTCGAGATTGCCATCAGAGAGGGCAAGGCAAGAAGTATCATGTCGTCCTATAACCAGATTAACGGCACCTACGCGAACGAGAACGCGCACCTCCTTCAGGAAATTCTGCGCGACGAGTGGGGCTTCGATGGTTATGTTGTGTCCGACTGGGGTGCTTCAAATGACCATGTTGAGGGCGTGAGAGCGGGTTCTCATATGGAAATGCCGACTACGGGCGGCGACTCCGATGAGGAGCTTATCAAGGCAGTAAAAGACGGGAGAATTTCTGAGGAAATTATCGACCAGAGACTTGATGAGCTTATTGACGTTATTCTGCCGACAAGAGCCGCCTGCGATAAGATGAAGGGCAAAAAGTTCGATGTCGAGGCGCACCACAGGATGGCTATGAAGGCAAGTGAGCAGTCGATAGTGCTTCTCAAGAATGAGGACAATATATTGCCGCTCAAAAAAGGTTCCAAGGTTGCCGTAATCGGTGAGTTCGCGCAGAAGGCAAGGTATCAGGGTGCGGGTTCATCTGTTGTCAATCCAACAAAGCTTGACCACACGATGGATGTTATAAAGAATTTTGACTTGAATGTTGTCGGTTTTGAGCCTGGTTTCCCGCGCCATGGCAATACGGATCAGGGAATGATAGACAAGGCTGTCGAGCTTGCGAAAAAGGCTGACTATGTGCTTTTGTATCTCGGTCTTGACGAGATTGCTGAATCTGAGGGTCTTGACAGACAGCACATGAAGCTCCCACAGTGCCAGATTGATTTGCTTGACGCTGTTTCAAAGGCGAATAAGAATGTCATAATCGCGTTCTCGGCAGGTTCCGCTGTCGAAATGCCATGGCTCGACAAATGTAAGGCATTGGTAGATGGGTATCTTTGCGGTCAGGCGGGCGCGTCGGCAATGCTCAAGGTTATTCTCGGCGAGGTGAACCCGTCCGGCAAACTCTCAGAGACGTACCCAATTAAGTATGAGGACTGCTCTTCCGCGCCGTATTTCCCCGCAAAGGAGAGAACGGTTGAGTATCGTGAGGGTCTTTACGTCGGCTACCGCTACTATGAGACGGCTAAAATTGATGTGCTGTTCCCGTTTGGCTATGGGCTTTCGTACACGACTTTTGAGTACAGCGATATTAAGGTAGATGACAAGGGCGCAACATTCACGCTCAAGAATACCGGAAAGGTAGCGGGTGCTGAGGTCGCGCAGCTCTATGTTTCGGCACAGTGCCACGGCGTTTACCGTCCCGTCAAGGAGTTGAAAGGCTTTGCGAAGGTGTATCTCGAACCGGGTGAGAGCAAGACGGTGACTATTAAATTTGATGATAAGACGTTCAGATATTTCAATGTCAAGACAAATTCGTGGGAAATCGAGCAGGGTGAGTACGCGATTCTGATTGGCGCATCGGTTAAGGACATAAAGCTCAAAGCATCGCTGAATGTAAAGGGTACAGACGCACCGTTGCCATACGATATGACAAAGCTCCCAAGCTACGCTGACGGCACTATAAAGAGTGTGTCAGATGGGGAATTTACAGAGCTTCTCGGTCATCCGATTCCTGACGGGCATTGGAGCGGAACACTTGAGATGAATGACGCGATCTGCCAGCTTTACTACGCGAAGAGTCTCAAGGCGAGACTTGTGTACAAGATTCTCACTTCTATGCTCAATAAGAGCATTGAGAAGGGCGAACCTGACCTTAATATAACATTTATCTACAACATGCCGTTCAGGGCAATAGGTAAAATGGCGGGCGGAATGTGTTCGCAGGATATGTGCGAGGGCATTTTGATGATAGTGAACGGTCATGCCATAGCGTTCTTCAAGGGGCTTGGCAAGATTATCGGCGGATTCTTCCGTCAGAGAAAGATTCAGAAAAAAGCAAATAGCATGAATTGAGGAGGCGCACACTATGGAGGGAATTAAGAAGTGGATGAACAATTTCGCCGAGAAGCACCCGAAAGCGGCGGAATGGATTCGCAAAGGCGGGCTGTTCATCATATTCAGTTACGTTGTTACATTTATAAAAATGCTCTTGTTGATGTTCCTGCCGAGTTTTTTCAAAAATGTTGTAGGAGTAGGAGAGTATGAGTGGTTGTGGCCCGGCATTAAATTAACATTGTTCAATGTAGACTTTACTCTTGCTATTATAGGAAATGATATTGCGTCAGGTGGTTTCGCGTACACATTAGCAAACCTCACAACCATAGTAATCGGCGAGTGCATCAATTTCCCGCTTCAAAGAAATGTGACATTCAGAAGTCATGGAAATCTTGTTCCGCAGATTTTGTGTCACGGTATCGCAACAATAGCAGTGTTTCTTGTAATGAATCTCTTTACCTGTGTTTGGAATCCTATTTGTTTGGCACTTCTACCGGAAGCTATCAGAAATCTCGTTCAGAGCATTGTCACAACAGTAGTCACCGGCGGCGTCGCTATGGTTATTATATTTGCTGTTGACAACAAAATATTCGCTGACGGAAACAAAGAGGAAGCAAAGGCTTAACGGAGTAATCCAATGGAATGACGGCTCACGCGCTTTTCAATGACGCGCAAGACTGCGGGGTGGAGGATGTGACATCAAGCCGTTCTCCAAACTGCTGAGTATACTGTAACTATTATGAGCCGTCGGCTGTCTTACCGGCGGCTCTGAATTTAGGAGGTGTTCCTTTGAAACAATACGCATTTGGAATAGACATAGGCGGCACCGCTATCAAGCTCGGTTTCTTCCGGACAGATGGTACGCTTATCGAAAAAACACAAATTGACACTCGAACCGAGAATAACGGCGAATATGTTTTGCCTGACGCTCTCAAGGCGGCGTTTGAGATGGCGCAGAAGAATGGTATCGGCTGGGAGGATATTGAGGGAATCGGCATGGGTGTACCCGGACCCGTTGACAAGAACGGAACGGTATTCGGCTGCGTCAACTTGGGGTGGAACGTGTTCAACGTCCCGGGACGACTCCGCGAGATTGAGCCGAACGTTGATAATGTAGCTGTGGCAAATGATGTGAACGCGGCAACACTTGGCGAAATATGGAAGGGCGCGGCAAAGGGCTATCACAGCGCGTTCATGCTGACGCTCGGAACAGGTATTGGCGCGGGGCTTGTTGTGAACGACAATATTGTCATGGGCAAACGCGGCGGAGCGGGGGAGCTTGGCCATTTTCGCGTGAACTGGAACGAAACGGAGCAGTGTGCCTGTGGCGGCTATGGATGCCTTGAGCAGTACTGTTCCGCAAGAGGACTTCTGAGGTGCGCGAAAATTGCTCTTGAAGCGGAGCCTGATACGAAAACAGTACTGAGAGACTTCGAGGAGTTTACCGCTAAAGATGTGTGCGATGCCGCAAGAGACGGCGATGAGCTTGCTAACCGTCTGCTTGATGATTTCGGTGACAGACTTGGTTGGGCATTGACGGCGGCTGCCTCAACTGCGGATCCGGCTGTTTTCGTGATAGGCGGCGGTCTTTCACACGCCGGTTCGGTTGTCCTTGACAGAATAGTTGACGCTTACAGAAAATACGCTTTCCATGTTATCCGCAATACGCCGTTTGTGCTTGCAAAGCTCGGAAACGATGCCGGAATATATGGCTGCGTGAGAATGTTGCTGTAGAAGTGACAATATAAAAGAATCTGCGCTCTGAAAACAGTTGAAAATGCCGCCGGAATACATCATGCAAAGCTCAGGCGAACAGGTATTTCGGAATCAGTTACATAGCGACTTTCACGTCATAGTATCGGCGGCGGGTGAGTTGTGTTTATTGCGAAATTTTTCAGCCGACGGATTTACCAAAATTCTTTTAGATATTTAACAAAAACCCCTTGATTCTTTCAGAGAAAAATGTTAAACTAATAATACATTATGCTGAAAGGAGCGGGTTATTATGGTTAGAGTAATTATGGGGCTTAAAGGCTCAGGTAAGACTAAGAAGCTTATCGACCTTATTCGCACAGCCTCAGAGGAAGAGCATGGTGATGTTGTTTGCATTGAAAAGGACGCTGTTCTCACATATGACATCCCATACAGCGTAAGGCTTGTTAATTTTTCACAGTACAAAAAGCGCGATTACACGTTTTTGAAGGGCTTCATTTGCGGACTTCATTCGGGTAATTACGATATTACACATATTTTTATTGACAGCTTGTTCAAACTCACGGCGAGCGAATCAATCAATGAGGCTGAAGAGTTTCTTGAGTGGTGCGAGAGCTTCAGTATCCGTGAAAATGTTAAATTCACCATGACAATAAGTGCCGATGAGACACTTGCTACACCTGGTATACGCAAATATATGTGAACTGAAACGGAGCATGGTATGAATATTTACGAATCCGGCGAAGACTACTTAGAGGCGATACTGATGCTTGAACAGCGTCTTGGCAGTGTTCGCTCAATCGACATCGCCACCGAGCTTGGTTATTCTAAGCCAACTATCAGCATAGCGATGCGCAGACTCCGCGAGAACGGCTATGTTGAGAGTGACGAGAAACGTGAGCTGCACTTAACACCGAAGGGTTTGGAGATTGCTGAGAAAATTTATGAGCGTCATGTTTTGCTCTCAAGTCTTTTGCGTGACCTTGGAGTTGACAGCAAGACCGCAACTCATGAGGCGTGCAAGATGGAGCATGACCTCAGCGCGGATACATTTAACAGGATAAGAGAAATGTATAATAGTTATAAGGAAAGAGGTACATTTATGCCGGAAACAATGATAGAGGGGCTGTGCAATCGCCGCAGTATTCGTAAATACAAGGACGAGCAGATACCGGATGATAAATTGAACGAGGTACTCCGTGCCGGAACATATGCGCCAACAGCTATGAACAGGCAGTCTCCGCTCATCGTCGTTACGCAAAAGCCGGAGGACATCGCAACTCTTTCTCGGCTCAACGCGGGTATCATGGGAGTGAACCGTGACCCGTTTTACGGCGCGCCGACAGTTGTTACAGTATTTGCCGACAGCGAGAACCCATGCGGAGTGCAGGATGCGTCTTTGGTTATGGGAAATCTTCTGAACGCGGCTTACGCTGTGGGACTTGGCTCCTGCTGGATAAACAGGGCAAAAGAAGTGTTCGAGACGCAGGAAGGTCAGGAACTCAAATCACGCTGGGGCATAGAACCTAAGTGGCAGGGTGTGGGTCACTGTATTCTCGGAATCGCGGACGAGTCTCCTGAAGCGAAGCCGAGAAAAGAGAACTATATTCTCAAAATCGAGTGAGCATCTTCAGACAATAACTTGTAAAGCAAAACGGTCAAAAACCGGAAAAATTCTAAGTTCGCTTAATATGGAAGTCTATTTACTCAAAGCCGAAATTATTTTTCGGCTTTGAATTTTTTTGCGGAGCTTTTTGCGAACGGTGACGCAGTAAAAAGTCTCAAAAAGTCGGAGCAGGTAATCTTGAGAAGCTATGTAATAACATTTACGGATATTACTTGAATTTTATCAGAGCATAAGGACTTGAAAACAAATTATCTCTAAATGCGAAGAATCGGAACTGCGCGGTTTTTGGACTTCTGAGTACAAATTGTGGGCAAGGCGATGTGAATAATCAGGCACCTATTATATTGTCACTTGTTATTTTGATTATCCAGCACATAAACAATCCATGCTATACCGGATATCAAAGCCCCAAGGATACAACCGCAAACAGCACTGCCTAATGCCGCGCCGATGTAAAGACCCACTACGGAACACAAAACCATAGTGATTACAGAAGCTATCGTCCTGAAGTTGTTCATATTATCTTCCTCCTTCAACAATTTCTCTATTTCATGAAACAATTAAATAGGCTATGCGTATATCACAGCGTTTCGGTTTGACAAACTTTTTGCCGCGCCGCGTACCAACCTGTGAGTATCGACCACGTTTTGACTAAAAGGTGCGTAAAAAAAGATTTTAGTAATAAGGAAATCAGGAGTCTATGAAAAACTCCTGATTTTATGTGTAAGTTTAGTAATTAGCCCTCTGAAATTGCGCCTGTCGGGCAAACACCTTCACAAGCACCGCAGTCGATGCAGGTATCAGGATCGACTTCGTACTTTCCGTCTCCCTCGGATATTGCGCTTACCGGACAAGTTTCCGCGCAGCTTCCGCAGGATACACATTCGTCACTGATCTTGTGTGCCATAATAATAAACCTCCTTTATAATGTGGCTCCACGTTGTTATGGAGCCTGTGCCTATATTGTATCACATTTTTTAAAAAATGCAACAGAAATTTTCAAGTTTACAGAAAGTTTTTTGTTAGAGTTAGCTAATTTTCATGAAACGTACCGGTTACTTGTCTAGGCGCGAAAGCTCGTCCATGCTCAAAAACCCCAGAGACGCGCCATCAAGCCCTATCTTGTGAGCCGCGAAGCTTTGTGCAAGTCTCAGACACCTTTCAGGGGCATAGCCTTTCGCGTAGAGACTTACAAAGCAGCTAAAAAGAGCATCCCCCGCTCCGACGGTATTTACGATTCTATCCGTTTTTGACGCACCCTGTCTCAGAACTCTGTTCCCATCGCGTACATACATCACCGCGCCATTGTTACCGCAGCCGATTACGATTATCTCGTTTCTGTATGTGTCCGCAAGCTGTCTTATGAAGCCTTCCTCGTGTCCGACAACCGCTTCGTTGCTCATGAACAGCACATCAGCACATTCCATAAATTCCCTGTTATAGTCATCCCAAACATTACCAAGAACATGGACATCGGTCGCGATTTTCACGCCTGATTCTTTCGCGGAGTGCAGCAGTGGGCGGGAGAAATTTATGTTGCACGCGGCTATCAAGTCGTACTCCTTGAGATTAAAGTCGGTGAACTTATAAGAACGCTCCTGAATATCCTTGAGGTCGCAAAAAACGCGCCGTTTGCCGTCTTTGTCGTAGAGGATAACAGAGAGCGGAGTATTTCTCAGAGTGTTTTGTAGCCTTGATGTCACGCCGAGCCTATTTACACATTCACCGATAATTTCGGAGGGAAGGTCATTTCCTGTGAGTGACGCTATAGTAACATCATCGCCGAGCGTGTGGAGAGCGCAGGCTAAATTATAGCCCACTCCCGCGACATTCATCGACTGACCGAAGAAGTTGTAGTCTATCGGCTGATAGTAAACGGGAAATGTTCCGACACTGCAAGTTGTCTCGATATTTATAAGTCCTGATATTAAGATTTTACTCATTGTGTACCGCCGTTATTTCAGTCTATGCTTGCGATATTCGCAGCATTTTGTTTTCGCCTTTTTGGAACTTATAGTCTGTATCAAGTATTTCAACAGAGTATACGTTTTTGAAGTAATCTATCACATCTGCGATTAGAGCCGTTTTATTCGCGTCAAGATCGACGATAGGGAAGATTCTGACCTCACGGCAAACTCTCATCATTTCTGTTATCGTCTTTACATGAAAATCATAGCCGAGTGATGTATACATCATGAGAAAGTGAGAGCTTAACCCTATATCAAAAGTGTTGTCTGAAACATCTAATCTGTTTGGAAACTCGTGAAATATGTATCTCCCCTCACGTCTGCCGCGTTCGTAATCATCTAAGAACAAACGCATTGCCGACATTCTTGTTGTCTCCAGTTCTTCCGGTGTTTTTATGTTTGTCCAAACGTAGTTATCCATATTTTCTCTTGTTTGACGCATAACAACAGAACGGGTTTCCTCAATTCTCCGTTCGATTTCGTCCTTTGAGAATCGGTAGATTATATCAAACGAGGTCACGGAAAAGCCCTGTGC
This sequence comes from uncultured Oscillospiraceae bacterium, assembly GCA_964553775.1. Lineage (GTDB taxonomy): Bacteria > Bacillota > Clostridia > Oscillospirales > Oscillospiraceae > RUG626. The sequence continues at coordinate 11,731 of CAZKLU010000005.1, forward strand.
CGTCGCTTGCGCGTTAAAACTCGCGGGACCGTCACCGAAACCCGCTATTTGCTTTTCCATATCGCCGCCTGTGAGCCGAAACATACTTATGTACTCTTCGATGTTTCGCCCCCACGGAACGACACTAGACAGTGTAAAGGGCATTGATTGAACCTCCCTGAATCGTTATGGGATTTACGATTGCTTTTGTGCTTTTGAGCGTGAGAGACGATGATTATATATACCGCCGTATAATCTCATAATTTTCGTTCATTTCTTTGCCGCCGTCCACCTCAATCAGTTTGCAGCGGAGCAGCTTTTGCCACTCGTCGTGGCTTGCTTTGCTTCTCATTTCAAGTCCTGCGGTATCATAGGACAATGCCCAATTTATAAAGCTGCGGTGTATTTCGTACATATCGCCGCCTTTGTCTATGCGTGTACCGAAGCGGTCATGTTCTCTCTTTACAAGCCTTTGTAATCTCAGCTCAGTATCTGTGTTTACGCGGATTGCAAGCGTGAACTCCGGAATCAATGGATCGCCCCAGCCGGAGAGAGAGCCGGAAATTACTACGTTTTCATGAGAATCAATATCATTTCTCATAAGCCGGAGCCTTTCAACGCTTTCACGCTTGTCGGTAAACGGCGGGTTTGTCGGCTGCCATAAATAATCATCGGTGTCCATAAAGAAATATCCCGTTTTGCCGCAGATAAACCTGCCCAAGGCGGTGGTTCCGGCACCTGACGCGCCGAATATATAGATAACCGTTTTGTCCATGTCTAAGCTGCCTCTCTGTATCTGAGCAGTATTCATCTTTTCCATGTCTCAGCACGAAGGAATATAAGTATCGGGAATATCTCAAGTCTTCCCGCAAGCATATCGAGTATAAGCACTAACTTTGAAAATCCGCTGTACATCGCGTAGTTTCCCGTGGGACCCACAAGCTCAAGACCGGGTCCTATGTTATTGAAACACGCCATAACCGCTGAAAAGTTAGTTGTTATGTCATACCCGTCTATTGAAATCGCTAAAAAGCTCACGAACAATATTATCACATATGCCGCTAAGTAGGCGTTTGTACTCGCTATAACCTTCTCGTCAACAATCTTGCCGTTTACCCGTATCGCCTGTACTCTGTGCGGGTTCACCATGCTTCGTATATTGCGTCCAAGACTCTTCACAAGAAGCAGCAGACGCGAACATTTCATTCCGCCGCCGGTACTTCCCGCGCAGGCTCCTATCGCCATAAGTATAAGCAGTACCGTCTTTGAAAACGACGGCCAGAGGTTAAAATCAGTTGTCGCGAATCCTGTAGTAGTCATCACGCTCGCAACCTGAAACGCTGCGTGACGTATCGTTTCTGACAGTGTATCGTAGTAGCCGCCGAGATTTATGACTATAAGCACTATAGCTCCCACGAAAAGTCCGAGGTAAAGTCTAAGTTCCTCATCCTTAAATACGCTTTTAGCGCGTCTGAGAAGTATGAGATAGTAGCACGAGAAGTTCACCCCGAAAAGCATCATAAAAACAGTGCATACGTTTTGTATATACGGGCTGTAGCTTGCTATGCTGTCGTTTTTTATGCCAAATCCGCCCGTTCCGGCTGTTCCGAATGCCGTACACACAGCGTCAAATAAAGGCATTTTCCCTATCACGAGAAAAACAACATTCAAAACGGTGAGTACGATATAGATTATATAAAGTATACTCGCCGTCTGTCTCATTCTTGGAACGAGTTTGCCCACATCGGGACCCGGACTTTCGGCTCTCAGAATGTGCATAGTGAACCCCTCATCGCGTGAGTGCATCGGTGCTATCGCCATGATAAATACAAGCACACCCATTCCGCCAAGCCAGTGACTGAAGCTGCGCCAGTATAACAGCCCCCGCGATAAGCCCTCTACGTTCGTCAATATGGATGCTCCCGTTGTCGTGAAGCCGGAGACAATTTCAAAGAGAGCATCTATGTAGTTCGGTATGTAGCCCGATATGAAAAACGGCAGGCACCCGACAATGCCCATAATAATCCAGCTTGCGCCGACACAAACAAGACCTTCTTTCGAGAAGTACTCGCTTGCCGCGTTTCTTGAAAGGAGCCGGAATATAAACGCCGCGACAGTCGCGATTATTATAGTAAGAACGAACGCCGTTGCTGTTACTGCGTCCGCGTCAAAGAGCGCGATAATAAGAGCCGGTATCATGAACACCGCTTCAATAGCCAATATAAGTGCCATGTAACGGCTTATCATTTTGTAATTCATATTCTTTTGCGCTCCCCATCACAGGAAAATATCATTGAGTTGGTAAATAACAGTTTCGCCGCTCGATATAACGACTATGTTGTCACCCTTGCGGAAACTTGACGCGCCGTTCGGTATCTCCGTGAACGCGCCGTGAGTGATAGACACTACAAGGACGTTTGGTTTCAGCCGTATATCCTTCAGCGGTTCGCCGCAGTGAAGCGTGGTTTCATCGGCAATGAACTCCATAGCTTCTGTCTGGTTGTCGGCAATTCTGTGAAGAGCGACAGCTGCGCCCTTCTGGTTCTGCATAGCCCTGACGTACTGTAAAATATTGTTTACGCATAAATCTCTCGGACACACGACACTTCCGAGTGGGAGACTGTCAAGAATCAGAGGGTTTTCCATGCGTCCGATTTTTGTTATAACCTGTGGAACGCCGAGCTTTCTCGCGTATATTGATAGCAGTATGTTAAGCTCGTCAAGCCCTGTCAGAGTGACAAAAGCGTCTGCTCTCTCTATTCCCTCACGTCGGAGAAGACTGTCGTTTCCCGCGTCACCATGCACAACGTTGACTCTCGATAGCTGTTCTGTGAGCCGTTTGCACCGCTCGTAGTTCTGCTCAATGAGCGTTATATCGACACCGCTTTTGTGCATAGTCTCCGCGAGGTAGTAGCACACCTTGTCACCTCCGGCTAATATAATCCTGTGTACCTTGCGTGTCAGCAGTCCCAGACTTTTGAGCATTATGGACATATTGGTTCTTGCTGCCGTAACGAATACTCGGTCACCCTCGTGAATCACAAAACCGCCTGTCGGCGTAATCGCTTTTCCATCACGCAGAACGGAGCATACAAGAGCCTTACAGTGTACAACGCTGTTAAGTTCCGTAAGAGGTACATCCTTCAGCTTGCTTTTTTCGTCAACACGAAGCTCCACAATCTCAACGTGTCCTCCGGCGAACGTGTCGCGTCTTAAAAACCCCGGATAATTGAGCAGCTTCTCTATCTCAATAGCCGCCTGCCGTTCGGGGTTCACAATTAAGGACAGCGCGAAACTCTCACGCATATCGTAAGCTTGTTCTCTGTAGTCAGGGTTGCGTATACGCGCTATTGTGTGCAATCTGGGGTTAAGGCAGTGCGCTGTCATGCAGGTCAGCAGATTCAGCTCATCCGCGCCTGTGAGAGCGATAAGGAGATTGGCATTTTTAACGTCCGCTTCTCTGAGTGTTCCCGCCGACGCGCAGTTACCGTATACCGACATCACATCATCGCGTTCGATACTTGCGGATAGGACATCGGAGTTGTTGTCAATTATTGTTATATCATGCCCCTCACCGGTTAGCTGCCGAGTGAGTGCAGATCCAACCTTGCCGTTACCGGCTACTAATATCTTCAAAGGTTTTTCTCCCTTCCGGGGTTAGCAACTTAAAAATAGCCCGCAAAATGAAATACTCAAAAGTCCGTGACTAATTCACGGTATTCATAGACTAACCGGTTAGCGTTTTAACTGATTTCCGGTTCGCGGAGCTTCGCGCACTTACGAGAAATGGCGGCTCTTAGTGCAGAGCCGCCAAAAAGCAGCCCGGATTTCGTTTGGAGCTTTCGGTACGAAGCTCCGCGAAACTGACGAAAATTGATTAACATTCCTTGCTGTCAAACGGATAGTTCGCAAAGGCGTTTGGCTCCGCGAGCTGATTATAAAGCTGCATAACTCTCCGCGTTTTCCACATCCTCCGCATTCTCGGAACCGGCTTCAGTTTCTGCGTTCTCCGTGTTCTCGGAAACGTTGACACCTTCAGCACTCTCAGCGTGTTCTTTCGGAGGTGCTTGAAACTTTACTGACATACCGTTTATTTCCACATAGTCTTCAGCGGGTATAAGAATATAGCGTCTGCCGTCAATCTCCCGTGTCTCGACAAGATACGAATCCTCAGAGCCTACAGAAACTGACGCGAGAGAAGTTTTAATCTCAAACTTTCCCGGCACTACAAGATTCTCCGCCGCCATGACACCCTCTCCAAGTCTCTCGGCACACTGAGTCTTAAACTTCTCAATACGTTCCTCCGACACATCACAACCGCGCAATATTGACGCTATGTCTCCGGCAGTAAGCTCTAAACGCTCCGGAATTTTCATCTCTTTGTTTTCGTTAATCCGCGCTGTTATCTCATCGTAAATAGATTTGAACACGTCCACACTGCACTCATCCTCAAGAGCGGACGATAACGTCTCCTGAAACGCTTCACGCTGCTCAACCGCAGAGAGCGGAGGCTCCGTCTTGAATATAGCGTCTATGAAATCCTGGTGCAGATCCTCAGGACATCTTGTATAATACAGTGCGTTATAAATATTGGAAGCTCTGTCATCAAACGCGGGAAAGAGAAATCCCAGCTCCGGCGGCGCGACTATCTGACCCGCGGTGTAATGGAACTCGTTATCGCCGGGGAAATAGCCAAGCTGCGCCGCTGTCTCCTTTATCGGGCAGATACAGCACAGAAAATACCGGAACTGCGTCTCGGATTCATCGTTTCTGCCATCTCTGCGCTTTCTCGGCACATCGTAAGCGTCGAACGCCATAAGAATCAGGAAGCTTTTATCGCCCATGTCAAGATTGTCTATGACATTTTTGTAGAATATCTCGCGTGTCTCTCTGTCGCGTAGCTCCGTTTCACGCAGCTTCATGAGAATCGCGTGTTCATCACTCGACATGACCTGCTCGGTTGAAAATACTATATCGATGAGGTTCTTGCCCATTGTGCCGGAGAGTGTTTTCTTGAGAAGTCCCAAATACTTTTCCGATTCCTCAACAGCCATCATATCGAGTGATTCGTCAATGTATGAGACTATCTCTTTATTCGTGTTTACATAGCAGCCGTATATTTTAGAAATCCAGTTCTTGTCAGCCCGCCATCTGCGGCGAAGCTCCCCCGTTTCTTTGGTATTCATACGCACCTCTTAAATGTTATCTTTTTTTGCTCTTGTATCGCAGTATATACATCTATATACACCGCGTTCGGGATCGGCGAGACGGAAAACGTGTTCAAGCTCCTGCTCTGTAGACGTTATGCAGCGAGGGTTCCGGCAGTGAATAACACCCCTTATCATCATTGGAAGTTTTGGGTGCTTTTTCACAACGCGCTCACCGCCGCGAATAACGTTCACAGTTATATTGGGGTCGATATATCCCAGAATATCATAGTTGAGACTTATTACCTCGCCTATCTTCAATATATCCTTTCTGCCCATTTTGGAGCTTGCCGCGTTTTTTATGAGCGCGACTTCGCAGTTGAGTTTATCAAGTTCCAGATACCCGTACAGCTCCATACCGCGTCCCGCCGGAATATGGTCTATTACAACGCCGTCAACTATAGTTCCGATTATCATATCATTCCACCCCTAAAAGCTTCATTATAAGTGCCATACGGATATATTTGCCGTTCTGTACCTGTCTGAAATAACACGCTCTCGGATCGCTGTCAACCTTCGTGGAGATCTCATTCACCCTTGGGAGCGGGTGCAGAATAGCGAGGTCGCTTTTTGCCCCTTTGAGCTTTTTTGGTGTCAGGATATATGTGTCTTTCAGACGTATATAATCCGCTTCGTTGAAGAAACGTTCCCTCTGCACCCTCGTCATGTACAGTATATCGAGTGACGGCATAGCGTCAACGAGAGATTCAGTTTCCGAGTAGTCAATATTTTTCGCTTTCAGTATATCGGTTCTCACGTTCTCAGGAATTTTAAGCTCCTCCGGTGAAATCAGCACAAATTTGACATTTTCATACCTTGACATCGCCGCAATAAGCGAATGTACCGTTCTGCCGAATTTGAGGTCGCCGCAGCAGCCGATAGTCATATTGTTGAGCCGTCCCTTCTCGCGTTTGATTGTGAGAAGGTCAGTGAGCGTCTGTGTCGGGTGGTTGTGTCCGCCGTCACCGGCGTTTATAACAGGAACGCTCGCGTTCATCGCGGCAACAAGGGGTGCGCCCTCCTTTGGGTGCCTCATCGCTATAATATCGGCAAAGCAGCTCACAACTCTTGCGGTATCAGCGACGCTCTCGCCTTTCGATGCCGAGCTTGACTGCGCCTCCGAAAATCCAAGCACACTGCCGCCAAGCTCTATCATTGCCGCTTCAAATGAGAGTCTCGTTCTCGTAGACGGCTCATAGAACAGTGTTGCCAGCTTCTTGCCACGGCACTTTGAATCGTAATCCCACGGATGTTCTATTATATCCTCGGCTTTCGCGATAAGATCGTCTATTTCATCTGTTGTAAGTTCCTGTATATCTATAAGGTTCCTCATACATTACCCCCTATCCAGCTTTCGTCTGACGGGTTATCACGGAACTTGAAAAGGCGCGGCACAACGTTTTCGGGAATATACCCAATTTTAACAGCGGTATCAACTACCGTATCAAAGTTCGTGAGACTGCTCCACTTGATATTTGTCGCCGCGAGATTGTCATAAGCCTTTTTCATTCCGTAGGTGAATATGCACAGGACAGCAAGAACATCCGCGCCCGCTTCTCTCAGAGTTTCAACAACATCAATAACACTGCCGCCCGTTGAAATAAGATCCTCGATTACAATAACCTTCTCGCCACGCTCAACTTTTCCCTCAATATTATTCTGCCTGCCGTGGTCTTTTTTACCGGAGCGGACGTACCCCATCGGGAGGTTCAAAATATGCGCTGTTATCGCGGCGTGTGCTATACCGGCTGTACTCGTGCCAAAAACAGCTTCAGTCTCAGGATATTCTTCGCGTATGCGTCTCGCGAAAGCGTTTTCAATATCGGAACGGACTGACACGGAGGAGAGTGTCAGACGATTATCGCAGTAAATAGGGCTTTTTATGCCGCTTGCCCAAACGAAAGGTTCTTCGGGGCGCAGGAAGACTGCTTTTATTTCAAGCAAGTCCCTCGCAATTTTCTCTTCCATATTATTATCCTCACCTTTCTGTAAATTCGTTTATTGCTCTTGCGTATGCGGATTCGGGGTTTGCCGCTCTCGTTATCGGTCTGCCCATGACGATATAATCCGAGCCTGCTTTTTTAGCTTCCAAGGGCGTCATAACACGTTTCTGGTCGCCAATATCGCCGTCAGCGAACCGCACACCGGGGGTTACTGTCAAAAATCCGCTGCCGCACGTTAAATGCACCGCTGAAGCTTCAAGCGGAGAACATACAACACCGTCAAGTCCTGCTTCGCTTGCGTTTTTGGCGTAGTGGCTGACTGTTGATGCCATAGGCTTGTCTATCAGAAGTTCCTCGTGGAGAGCAGTCTCGTCTGTGCTTGTAAGCTGTGTTACGGCGATTAAAAGCGGTCTTGTGCCGTCCTCGCGTGTAAGTCCCTCCAGCGCGGCGGACATCATGGCGCGGGTACCGGCGGCATGGACATTCGTCATATCGACACCCAAATCGCGCAGCACACTCATAGCGCGTTTTACGGTATTCGGTATATCGTGCAGCTTCAAATCGAGAAATATTTTGTGTCCCCTCAATTTAAGCTCACGCACTATCGATGGTCCCTCGGCGTAATATAGTTCCATACCTATCTTGATATACGGCGTTACATCGAACCTGTCAAGAAATCTTAACGTCTCGTCTCGCGATGGAAAATCGCAGGCGATTATAACATCTTTACCTATGGTAAGCACCTCCTGTTAATTCCCGTATATTGTTCACATTGAGCTTTTCCATCAGTATCGGCAGCTCCGACACTATTTTCTCGTACACCCACGGGTCACGAAGCCCCGCCGTGCCAACTTCGACCGCTGTCGCTCCGGCAAGCATCATTTCCACTACATCCTCAGCCGACGAAATTCCTCCCAGCCCTATTATCGGTATACTGACAGCCCCATAAACCTGCCACACCATTCTCAGTGCTACAGGAAAAACTGCGGGTCCTGACAATCCGCCTGTCACGTTGCCGAGTACGGGACTTCTGCGCTTTATATCGATTCTCATGCCGAGCAGCGTGTTTATAAGGCTCAGACCGTCGGCACCGGCATTCTCACAGGCTTTTGCAATCGAAACTATGTCGGTGACGTTAGGAGAGAGCTTGATATACACCGGTTTTGACGTAACTGACTTGACGGCTTTTGTTACCTCAGTCGCTTTTTCAGGATCGGAGCCGAATGACATACCGCCGCAGTGTACGTTTGGGCAGCTTATGTTCACCTCTATTATACCAACTCCATCGGATTTGTCAATCTTTTCTGCACATTCAACATACTCATCTATGGAAAAACCGCAGATATTCGCTATGACCGGAGCCTTGAATCTTTCGTAAAGCTTCGGAAGTTCCCGCGAGACAACGGCATCTATACCAGGATTTTGCAGACCAACGGCGTTCAACATTCCCGAAGGTGTCTCGGCAATACGCGGCTGGATGTTGCCGTAGCGCGGGTTTTTAGTCGTTCCCTTTGTTGAGATTGAACCCAATATGTTAAGATCGAATATGTCAAAGAACTCATAGCCGTACCCGATAGTGCCGCTTGCGGCGATAACAGGGTTCTTTAATTCAACGCCTGACAGCGTAACGCTTGTGTTTACCACGCTATAGCCCCCTTGTCAAATACCGGTCCGTCCTTGCAAACTCGCTTGTATCCGTTATTTGTTATTATTGAGCAGCCCATGCACGCGCCGTAGCCGCACGCCATACGCGCTTCAAAGGAAAATTGCCCATCAAAATTTCCGGACGCGCCATAGACGGCTTTCAGCATTGGCATAGGTCCGCAGACGTACATAAAGCTCCATTTCGACACGTCAGTGATTCCATCGGACGCGAAGCCCTTTGCGCCGTATGAGCCGTCTACAGTTGTAACGATTACCTCACAGCCGAGAGACTTGAAGATGTCCTCGTAAAATATCTCGCTTTCTGTGTTGAAGCCGAGAATAACTGTTGGACTTGCGCCGCAATTTAACAATCTGCTTGCGAGAGCGCGTAATGGCGCAATTCCTCCGCCCCCTCCGACAAGAAGCGGCTTTTGCCCTGAAAGGCTCAGGTTAAAGCCGTTGCCCAACCCTGTCAGTATTTTAAGTTCCGCGCCGTCGGCAAGCTGTGACATATATTCTGTACCGCCGCCGACTGCTTTATATACTAAACAAAGCTCCTCATTATCCCACTCGCAGACTGAGAACGGACGGCGCAGGAAGAATCCGTCAAGCAATATATTTACAAACTGTCCCGGCTGCTTCAGTTCAGAAGTATCGCCGGAAAGACGCATCTCATATACTCCGTTCGTCAGCTTTTTGTTTGAAGATACTCTGAATATCTGTTCTCTCATTTTCTGTCACCGCCAATCGCGTTATATACTATCTTTCCGCTGTGAATTGTCGCGAGACATTTCCCGTATACGCTCATTCCCGCGAACGGAGTGGATTTCCCCTTCGAGAAGAAAGTGCCTGTATCGACACTGTACTCACTGTCAAGGTCGTAGACCGTAACGTCATCTCCAACGGGGAGATTGAATCTCTGAGCGGCTTTTGTAAATAGCTCCAGCAGCCTTGCGAGAGTTATAACATTCGTTTTCACAAGCGCGGTATACAGAACGGGAAACGCGCACTCAAGACCGACTATGCCGTTGAGACTGTTGGCAAGTCCTCCGGATTTTTCGTTTGCCGAGTGCGGGGCGTGGTCGGTAGATACCATGTCAATCGTGCCGTCACATACACCCTCCAAAAGAGCGTCACGGTCGCGTCTTGAGCGAATTGGCGGGTTCATACGAAAGCTGCCGTCATCCTTTAAGTCGTCCTCGCACAGAACGAGATAGTGCGGCGCAGTCTCGCAGGTCACATCAAGCCCGTCACGTTTCGCCGCTCTAATAAGCTCCACCGATTCCCGCGTTGATATATGGCACAGATGATATTTGCAGCCGGTGTCTGACACAAGCTTCAGGTCACGTTCAACCTGCCGCCACTCACTCGCGCCATCGTTTCCGATAAGAGAGAATCTCTCCGATGCCGCGCCGAGGTTTACGCACCAGCCTTTATTTAAGAGTGTCAGGTCCTCGCTGTGCGCGATAATTGGTTTATCAAGCGTTTTTGCAAGCTCCATAGCGTCGCGCATAAGCTCGCGTGACGCGACACCGTGTCCGTCATCGGAGAAACCGCAGACATATTGAGAAAGACCCCGCATATCAGAAAGCTGTTCGCCTTTTTCCCCACAGGTAATCGCGCCAATCGGAGTTACGTCAATAACAGCGTCACGGGATATAATATCAAGCTGTACTTTGAGGTTTTCGGGCGTGTCCGGCACAGGATTGAGGTTCGGCATTGAGCATATTGAGCCGTAACCGCCGTGCGCCGCCGCAAGCGTACCTGTTTTTATCGTCTCCTTATACTCAAACCCCGGTTCTCTCAGATGCACATGGCAGTCTGAAAATGCCGGAAAAACGCGGGCGTTTTCGGGTATGGCAATATCGGATAACGCGATGTTTCTGTTGTTTACCATGTTGTTCCTTTCTATGAATCCGGAGTTCCGCCGCGCAGAAGCTCTATAGCGTGTGGGATAACATCCATGAATACCGCCATGCACTCTCTGCACGCTGACGGACTGCCGGGCATATTTATAATAATGGTTCCGCCGCGAATAACAGAAACTCCTCTTGAGAGCATAGCGTTTGGTGTGCTTTTCATAGACGCGGCTCTCAAAGCTTCGGCTATTCCTGGTGCGTCACGTTCCGCAACGGCTCTTGTTGCCTCAGGCGTCAGGTCACGCGGTGAGAAGCCTGTGCCTCCGGTTGTCAGAATAAGCTGGACGTTTCTCCTGTCGCAGAGGTTAATAAGCTCACTTTTGAGCGGCTCTATACCATCGGGCAATATAACACGTTCCGCAATCTCATACCCGCGCTCACGCAGAAGCGATTCCGTAAGCGAACCGCTAACATCGCCGCGTTCCCCGTTTGCCGCACGGTCGCTTAGAGTAATAACAGCGGCTCTTACGGGTATATCGCGCTCCAGTACCGCTATCTCATCTCCGACAGACACAACGCCGGAGGACAGAACCCTCGCGAATACTCCAACCTTGGGCATTATGCAGTCGCCTGTACGCTGTCTTATGGCGCAGTCGCTGTGACATTCCTTGCCCCTTTGAGTAATCTCTAAAAGTACGCTGCCGGAGAGCAACCTTGTACCTGCCGGAAACTTTGAGAGTTCCAGACCGTCAACGATAAGATTCTCGCCGAACGCGCCGTGTTCCAGGGTGCTGTCAAACCTGTCTATTTGCGATTGGGATAGAAGACTCACCTGACGGTGCCATTTTCCCGCGTGAGCGTCGCCCTCTATGCCGTAATCCTCTATGAATCGAGCCGTGCGGACATCGGTTTTTGCTGTTCCTTTTGCGGTGCTTACGCATACCGCTTTTATTATTCCCATTTTATCAGTCCTCAAAAATGATATATCGGTGAGCGTTAAGATTGGCAGCTATGTTTGCACAGCGAGATTTGAGCGGCTTGCGGTTTGACGGAGAATAAAGACAGCTCATAACCGAAACAATTTCAGCTTTGAGTATAGTCACCGCTCTTGCCGCCGGTTTTCTCTGTAAGGTGTATATTTTCAATCACCATAGCTCTGTCCAGTGCCTTGCACATATCGTACACTGTCAGAAGTGCGGTTGTGCAGCCTGTGAGTGCCTCCATCTCCGCGCCTGTCTTGCCATCGCAACTGACATAACAGCAGACATCCACGGCACTATCGCAGTCCGAAAGCCGCGCTGTAACGTCTATATGCGTCAGGGTGATTGTGTGACATAGAGGTATCAGCTCCGATGTGCGTTTAGCCGCCATGATGCCCGCAATCTTCGCGGCTGTCAGAGCATCACCCTTTTTGAGCGTACCGCGCCGGAGAGCATTGAAGCACTCATCATTCATGCGTATTCTGCCGGCTGCTGAAGCGGTTCGGTGGGTAACGTTTTTGTCCGTAACGTCAACCATGCGAACAGTACCGCTGCTGTCAATATGTGTAAGCTCCATGTGTTATACGCCCTTGCCGAACATACAGTTCGGGAACCGACATTCTGAACAGTTGAGGCACAGACCGCCGTTGCCAAGTCCCGCGAGCCACTCGGCTGTCACCGGAACATCGGCAAGAAGATACGGCAGTACAAGGTCGAAAACAGTTTTCTTTGAGTACATTACGCACCCCGGAAGACCGCAAACAGGTCTGTTATCGTCTGTGTATGCCATCATGAACATTGCCCCCGGCAGCACAGGCGCGCCGTAGCTTATTATTCTTGCTCCGGTATTTTTTATCGCAAGGGGCGTTCGGTCATCCGGGTCAACGCTCATGCCGCCGGTACAGATTACCATATCAACGCCGCTGTCAAGGAACCTGTTTATTTCGGCTGTAATTCTTTCATGGTCATCGGGGAGCAGAATTTTTCCTGTCACCTCGCTGCCGTATTCGTTCAGTTTCGCTTCGATAACGGACGAGAACTTGTCTTCTATTCTGCCATAATAGACTTCATTTCCTGTGACTATGACGGCGCAGGATTTTTTTCTGAACGGGATGAGTTTCAGAAGCGGTTTTGTTCCGGCTGTCCTTTGTGCCGTTTCCATTTTCTCCTTCTCAATAACGAGCGGGATTATTCTTGTTCCGCAGAGTTTATCACCCTTTTTGACGGGGAAACCGCCGGAGCGGGTCGCTATCATCATTTCGCCGAGCGAGTTCACAGCGCGAAGCCGTTCAACATCAACGAGAAACAGCCCGTCACACTCCGCGTTCAACTCTATCTTGCCCTCTGACGGTTCACTTGCGCTCATATTGTTGTTCATGCACATATCGCGGAGAATGTAAGCCGCATCGTTCTCATGGAGCTTTGTCTCATCGTTTTCCCAGATGTACACATTTTCCTTGCCAACGCTGAGAAGTACCGGAATGTCATCTTCGGTTATGATATGCCCTTTTTTGAAGACCGCGCCCTTTGTAACATTTGGTATAATCTGAGTTATATCGTGACACAGAACCTGTCCAACAGCGTCAGTCGTTTTCATGAGCTTCATATCAATCAATCCTTTCTATATAAACCCTCATGCTTCCCCCGCAAGCCATTCCTACGCGCTCCGTAATAGAGCTTCTCATTGTAATGTCAATAACCTTTGCGCCGTCAATATTGAGTGCTTCGTTCATAGCTTCATACTCCGCGCTCCCGCCGCCTATTGTACCGGAGAGAACAGTACCGTGGGAAGGTGCCGATAATGCCGAATTGTCCCCACCCCGCAAAAGCCGCTCTGTTCCGTCCGCATTCCCGACAACCATCAAAGACCCTGCTGCTGCCGGTGCGCTTCCCTCGGTTGAGATTACACAGACGAACCACACGTTGCCTTTGGAGAGGTACTCAAGCGATTTTCTGTCATCATCGGTGAGCGGAAATGATAACTTCGCGTCCGGAGAGTGCTTGTTAAAATCGCGGCGGCGGCACTGTATAGCCTCGGCAAGAATCGAGACTGCAATCTCCGCAGAAGAATAAGCGTTTATCGGCAGACCAATCGGGACACGGATAGAGCTTACCCGTTCATCCGGAAAGCCTTCCGAACGGAGCAGATTCAACTGTTCCACGGCACGTTTTTTAGAGCCGACCATTCCTATATAGCGCGGCTGAGGCTGACAAAGCAACGCACGAAGACAATCGCTGTCATGGGCGTGACCTCGCGTGGCGATACAAATATAGTCACTGCCGTATATGCCGTTAAGCTCCGCTATTGCTGTTTGACAGTCTGCTGTAATGGTGCGGCTTGCACTCGGAAAACGCGACGCCTGTGAATATTCCGGTCTGTCGTCAATGACAATCACCTCGAAGTCGCACATAGCCGCCATCTCGGAAAGAACCTTGCCAATATGCCCTCCGCCGAAGATGATAAATCGTTCGCGTGGAACAAAGTATCTTTCAAATATGCCGTCACCTGTCTCAAAGCTCAGACGAGCGGGGATGTTTGAGCGGGACTTGTCAAGTATATCGCTGAATATTTCTCGGTTCATATCAGTCACCTCACAGTGAGTTGAGTTTAGTATACCACAAAGATTCTCCAAACGCAAGAAGAAAAGCGTAAATTGTCACTAAAAGAGTTATAGCAATCGATATTGTTGTTACGCTTGGCATATTTGAAACCGTAAGGCGGGAACGATGCTCAGGACCGAATTTTTGCCGATTTTGAGCGCAATTACCCATTGAAACCGAGTAAAAATGTTTTTTTCCGCTTCGGGAATATTCTGAGTGCCGCACCGGAGACGGAGTTACCGCAGCGCATACTCTGCCTTTGTAACGTCAGATACAGCTCCATAAAAAAATTTTAGTTCTCCCCTTTAAATTTTCATAAATCCGTGCTATAATAGTATTTATAGCTGACAAGTCACAGCATTTGCCGCTATATGTTCGTGAGCGCAGGATTTGCCCGGCAGGGAACTGTCAAAGTCAAAGTGAGAATTTAGATTGTTTTCAGAGATGTAAATTACTGTTAGTTATATATTCCGGTACTCTGTATAACACGGTCAAAGCCAGAATCCATCTTGATTTTGAATACAGGAAAAATAGATAAAAGGATGACAACACATGGATGAATCATTTGAAACCCGCTTCGTTAAGGCTCGCCGCGAAATAATACGCCGTGAGTATTCTTTTTTGAATGACTGCCAGCAGGAGGCGGTTCTCACAACTGAAGGACCTTTGCTTCTTTTGGCTGGTGCCGGAAGCGGGAAAACTACAGTTCTTATTAACAGAATATCAAACCTTATCGAGTTCGGCAGAGCGTCCGACAGTGAGGAGTTGCCGGATGAAGTGACGGAAGAGGATTTGAAGCTCATGGAAGCCGCTGTTGAGACTGGAGAGGTCAATGAGTATGTTCGTTCGCTCTGCGCTCTTGACCCTGTAGACCCTTGGCGGATATTGGCGATTACGTTTACAAACAAGGCGGCGGGAGAGCTGAAAACTCGCCTTTACGAAAAGCTTGGCGATGTTTCTAAAGGCATATGGGCGCAGACGTTCCACTCGGCGTGTGTGAGGATACTCCACCAGCATGGTGACGCTATAGGTGTGCCGAAAAGCTTCACTGTCTACGACAGCTCAGATTCTGTGTCGGTTATGAAGCGCATTATCAGAGAACAGAAGGTCGATGATAAGCTGTTTCCTCCGAAAAATGTCCTCGGAGCGGTGAGTCGCGCAAAGGACGCAATGCAGACACCGGAGATTTACGCACATCTGGCGGAAAAGGAGCGCGACAAGAGAAAAGCGGTAATTGCGTCTCTTTATAAAGAATATCAAAACAGACTTTTAGAAGCAAACGCACTCGATTTCGATGATATTATATTTGATACTGTTTTACTGCTGCAAAATAGCGATGAGACACGCGAATATTACCAACGCTACTTTAAATATGTACTCATTGATGAGTATCAGGACACAAGTGAGGCACAATACATACTCGCAAGCTTGCTGGCGGGCGGACGAGAGAATATATGCGTTGTCGGCGATGATGACCAGAGCATATATAAATTCAGAGGTGCGACGATTGAGAATATTCTGCACTTTGAAGACCGCTACAATGGCGCAAAGTGCATTAAACTTGAACAGAACTACCGTTCAACAAAACATATTCTTAATGCTTCCAACTCCGTTATCAGCAACAATATCGGACGCAAGGGCAAGCAGCTCTGGACGAACGCGGAAGACGGCGATAAGCTGACTTTGTATATGGCATCGGGCGATGAGGATGAGGCAGCTTACGTTGCGGCTCGTATACTTGAAGGCGTGAGCGGCGGTATGAAATTCAGCGACTTCGCTGTACTCTTTAGAATGAACGCTCAGTCAAACAGACTTGAATATGCCTTAAAGCGCAACTCCATACCATATAAAGTCTTTGGAGGTATGCGTTTCTTTGACCGCGCTGAAATTAAGGATATGACCGCGTACCTTGCGACTATTTATAACCCAAGCGATGATACACGTCTATTGCGAATAATCAACACACCGACCAGGGGAATCGGCAACACATCTATTGAACGGCTTCGTAATATCGCCGCGTTGGAACATAAGCCGATATTCTATGTTCTGTCACACAGCGGTAACTACGCGGATTTGAAAACAGCTAATCTCAAACTTCAAAAGTTTTATCAGTTTCTCTATGAAATGCACAAGTTATCGGAGACAATGCCGCTTGACGAATTTTATGATTTGCTTTTGGAGAAGACAAAGTACATCGAGTCACTCGGTAAAAATGATGAGGCACTTGCGAAACGCGACAACATCGAGGAACTGAAGAGCAACATCGTAAACTATATGTCATCGGTAACGGAGCCTACTCTCGGTGGTTTTTTAGATGAGATTGCGCTCTTTACGGATATTGACAAACTGGACGAGAACAGCGATTATGTTACAATGATGACTATGCACTCCGCAAAGGGATTGGAGTTTCCAACGGTGTTTATCGTTGGTATGGAGGACGGCATATTCCCGCCGCTTCGCTCAATAGGCAGCAGTGAAGATATGGAAGAGGAGCGCAGACTGTGTTACGTTGCTATGACGAGAGCGAAAAAGCGTTTGTATCTCACCGCCGCAAGAAGGAGAATGTTGTTTGGACACACTGCCGCAAACTCCCTGTCGCGGTTTGTGAATGAGATACCTGATGAGGATATTCAAAAGGTGAGTGCGGTAAGACCACACACCGGAACCAATGGTGAGGACACCGCATCGTCAGTACCCACGTTGCCAAGGCACAAAACGGCTTATCAGAGAAGGCAGCAGCGTATAGCTGAGATACCCGACTCTCTGCACAAGCCGGCGGTTGCGAATAAGATAACTCTTAAAAGAGGCGATGAGATTCACCATACAGCTTTTGGCGATGGCACAGTGACTGAGGTGAAGTCGGCGGGTTCTGATACACTTATCACTGTGAAGTTTAAGGACGGCGAGAAGCACCTGATGCTGAAAGCGGCGGGAAGTTATATTAAAAAGATATAGCATCTCACCGCACGAAAAAAATGAGCGTTCCAAGTTGGAACGCTCCAGACGCGGTATTTGCGGTTTTCAAAATTATACCCGCAAGCCTGAATATTTACCTGTGAATATGCTGCTTGCGGGAGAGGGATCTGCGGTTTTGTTGAACTTAAGGAAGCTCTGAAGAGCGATTTACAAGAGATTTTTCGCCTGAAGAAAAAGCGAAAGCGCGGGAATAATACTTAGTGTATTTCAAGTTTGAGCAACGCATTTCCGGCAAAAGAACCGCATAGTGCCGATGACGCATTTGCCCATAGGTTCATTGGTACTTCGGTAATTAAACGGGTTGAATTTCATTGAAATATAAAGCAGTATTATCAATGGCTGTAAGCAATCAAGCTGCTCGGCTTCAAATTGTTTTGTTGCCGAAGTAATAAAAAGCGGCAGCGGCGTTTTTGCCTTCCGCGCCGGAACCGAGCGCATTTCGCAAATTCCCGTGCGTAAGCCGGAAAAAGCCCTGAAAAAACTACAAAGCCGAAAAAATCGGCTTTGAGTGTAAACCATTTTCAATATTGTTATATGTGAATTTATCTGTGGCAGTTGGGACACACGCCCTGATTCTTATCATAGCGAGTGCCGCAGGTTGGGCAGATCACAAAATTGGGCTGGTAGCCGGAATTTCCGCCGGGATAGCCCTGATTATAACCGCCGTAATTCTGACCGTTGTAGCCTTGGTTGAAGCCGCCATAATTCTGACCGTTGTAGCCGCCGTAATTCTGACCGGCACCGAATCCCGCCTGCGCCTTGAATTGCGTAAAGGTTGGATACAACTGTTCGGCTTCCTGACCCTTGTTTTCATCGCGAACCTTATCGTCTAATTTTGTGACGTGCTTGGCGATATGTATGTTAAGCCCTATTGTTTCGTAGTCGATTCTCGCCTTGATGAGCATATAAAATACTACTACAACATCAATGAGAGCGAATAACATCGCGAAGCCGAAGCTTGCTCCGCCAATAAGAGAGAACGAGAAGAAGAATGTTACAATGCCGATTATGAGTATAAGTAAGCTCGCTATAATGTAGCATAGCTTGAGCAGTGACGGAATGAACAACCCTTTGAGGTTGAACCAGTCCGCTGCCATTCTGAAAAACGGACCGAGCGAGGGTCTGCGCTTTTCGGGTGTGACGAGAATGAGAAGAAGCACTGTGAATACAACCGCAGAAATTATACCCACGATGTACAGCACCCTGTAAGTGTCGAGTATATCAATGAAGTTTAAAATTAATTCTCCAATCGCGTCTTCAATACTATACCCCATATATTTTTACCTCCTGTTAGAATATTGAGAACATTGAATAAGAATGTCTGTAACAAATTATATACAATTTTTGTCCCTCTGTCAATATGAAATTTGAAATTTCTCAAAAAAATCAGGTAAAATTGGAGCTGCAGCTCACGCGACGCGGGAGTGGCTTAGACGAATAGAACGATTCGCGTATTAAGATCTTCACCGCAAGAGAACCCGCAGTTGTGAGAGTGCCGCACCATGGGGTGATGTTATCACGTTTGCCGCCGGAGACTGGCTGCTGTTCGCTTCCGATATTCTGCTCCGCGCTGTTCAGACAGTGACAACAGTTCGGCTTATTTTTTGCAAAAACCGGATTTTTCCGTTGACTATAGAGAGAAAACATTGTAAAATAAGATATACATTCAGAAGACGAAACGAGGTGCGGACACTGTGACGCTTAAAAATCTTGAGGAGGAGCTTCGCAAAGGAAAATGGCCGGGTACATCCATTGTTGCCGGTTCTTCAGCCGATAAGCGAATGAAAGCCGCGCTTCTTATCGCGCAGGCAGCCGTTTGTACCGGCAACAGACCGCTCTGCGGAAAGTGCCGTAATTGCATGAAGGTTAAAAAGAAAATTCACCCCGATATAACGACTGTCAGCCGCGATGAGGATGAGAAAGAGATCGTTGTGGCTAAAATCCGCGCTCTGAGACGTGATGTGTTCATGCGTCCGAACGAGGCGGAACGCAGTGTCGTGATTATCGCGGATGCGGACACGATGAACTCTCAAGCTCAGAACGCTCTGCTGAAGATTCTTGAGGAGCCGCCGGAGTACGCTTCGTTTGTTCTGCTTGCGGATAACTCCGAGCGTCTGCTGCCAACGGTGCGTTCAAGGTGCGTTATTCTGAACCTCACTGAGGACGCTGCCGCCGACGCAAAAAAATTCACTGACCGCGCCAATAAGCTGCTTAATGCTTATCTTGCTCACAATAACCGTCAGCTTATGGAAGTGATTATACCGTTCGATAAACTCAAGCGTCCGGAGCTTCTTGACCTTATACTCTGCATAAGACGGACGGCATTAAAAAACACCGCAAGGTTTAACGATACCTCGGAGCTTGCCCGTTTGCTTGACGCAATGGACAATGCGGAAATGTATATGAACTATAACGTCAGTGCGGGACATATAACAGGTATGCTTCTTGCGTCATTATGTTCAGGTTTGAGATAAATTTCGGTTCCGAGGCAGCCTTTAAATTCGGAACCACAAAAAATCAGCATGGCAAAAAGCTCAAAGATCCAAAAATACTATAGTTTCGTTTCACTTTATTTGGAAGCAAAAGCTGCGGGATTTTAAAAACGGCAGAGCCGATGAAAGGGCAGAATATTTCTGTAAACGCGGTACCCGTTAGCGTAAACGCTTAGATTTGAAAAGTTTTTCACTGGAGATGATATATAAATGGAAGAAACAGAGACATTGACCGAGGTTGTCAGCGTCAGGTTCAAACAAAACGGAAAGATATACTATTTTTCCCCGTGCGGTAAAACTATCAATGCCGGTCAGCACGTTATAGTTGAAACAGCCAAAGGACTTGAATACGGTGAGTGCGCGGCGGGGAATCATTTTGCCTCCGATGCCGGAGATCTGCCGCAGCTTCGTCCTGTGATACGTATTGCGACACCAGAGGACGACAGACGGGTTATGGAGAACAAATCGCGTGAGAGAGAAGCCCTTATTAAATGCCGTGAGTGCGTTGAGAGTTTCGGACTTGAAATGAAGCTCATAAGCGCGGAGTACAACTTTGATGGCACAAAGGTGATGTTTTTCTTCACAGCCGAGGGAAGAGTCGATTTCCGTGAACTTGTAAGAACTCTTGCATCGCTTTTTAAAATGCGTGTGGAGCTTCGGCAGGTCGGAGTGAGGGATGAGGCGCGTATACTTGGAGGAATTGGAAATTGCGGGCGACCGTACTGCTGTCATGCGTTCCTTGACGATTTTCAGCCTGTATCGATTAAAATGGCGAAGTCTCAGGGGCTTTCACTGAACCCCACGAAGATTTCGGGAGCGTGCGGGAGACTTATGTGCTGCCTTAAATATGAGGAAGAGGCTTATGAGGAGCTTATAAAGAATGTGCCTAAAAGCGATGCTTTCGTCGCTACTCCCGATGGAAAAGGTACGGTAGTTGATGTGAATCTGCTGAAGAGTACCGTGCGGGTGCGCCTTGACGGTGTAACAGAGCCGACCATAAAAACGTACAACGCCGCTGATGTGTCGGTGCTTGGCGGCAAGGCGAAACGTGCCGAGTACCTTGCTCAACTGGAGGAGGAGCGCAAGCAGCGCGAGACTAATCGGTCAGCTATCGTCTTTCGCCATGAGTCAACAGAGTTGCCGACCGGAGACAATAATAGAAACCGTCAGCACCGCAAGCAGCCCCAGAAGCCGAAGCCCGTCTTACAGCAGCACCCGCCTGAGAGTGCGTCTGATGATGAGATCATCCAGAAAATACCCGCATCATCGCGCCGATCGAGGTATAACACCAACCACAGGAAACCCCGCGGCAACGATGGTAACTGAAAAGTTTTGAGATAAACCTGCGTAACCGGACTTTTGATTCTCAATGTTCAGAGATTGCGGTTCCAGACGATGAAACTGCGTTCTTGCAAAGCAGGAGTAACGTACAGTAACATATTACCGAACTTAAAACCACAGGGAGCTTTACGCTGAAAGTTCCCTGTGGTTATTTTGGTCTGTATCGTGAATCTGTGAAGAATATTTTCAAACACGCGCACTGCTATTCCACCGAGTATTCACGGCTCAATAGATGCGAATTATAAGCTGTTGTGTTGAAATAGTTTTTCGGAAATTTTGCGTACCGTAAAGCAATACGCCGAAATCCCGCAGCGGCTAAATGTACTGAGATTCTTTCGCCTTTAAGTATATCATCTCACAGCAGCGTCACTGCCGCGCCGAGAATGCCGGAGCCGATATAACTGCTGAGTGTTGCGCCAATTTCACCCGTCCAGAAGTGGCAGCTTCCGGGGAAACGGCTTTCCATTATACTTTTAAGGTTCTCCATCATCTCTTTGGCTCTGCCGTTCGCGACAGCAAGATTGAATTTCTCGTGGTTTCCCAGCTTCGAGGCTATAAGGTCGGGAAACTTCTTCAAAAGCTGCTTTGCCCCGCGCGCCTTGAGAACATTTGTAAGCTGACCGTCAGGCGCAAACGACAGTATCGGCTTTATATCGAGAAGCGTTCCAGCAACAGCCGTTATCTTGCCGATTCTACCGCCGCGCACCAAATATTCAAGCGTGTCTACTGAGAAATATGGAAATGTATTCGCGATAAGATTCGGTATGCGTTCCGTTATAAGCTCTTTCCAGCCCATTCCGTTTTTTATATCCTCGCAAACCTGATACAGTATCATCCCCGCACCGAGCGACCCGCTTTTTGTGTCAAACACTTTAATATCAAGATCGCAACGCTCCTTTGCCGCGTTTGCAATTAGATTGTATGTGCCGGAAAGCCCTGACGAAAGAATAAGCGCGATAACCTTGTTGTAACCCTGCTGTTTTATGCGGTTGAATGTGTACTCAACAGAACAACCGGCGGGGAGCGATGTTGTGAGCTTTGCCCCCGATTCAAGAGCCTTATACACATCCTCCGAGAATATCGATACCCCGTCGTAATATTCCGTTTCATCATACATTATTCTGAGAGGCACAATGAAAATTCCGAGCTTACTTGCCGTGTGCTGTGGAATGTCACAGCAGGAATCGGCAAGCAACGCTATTTTATCCACTTTTCCAGTCAATTTGTCACCGCCGTATTTCACATGGTCAGCTCAAGTGAGCGGGTCTTAATCTCCTCTGTAATCTTTGCCGCAAAATCATCAAATGGAATTGCACCCCTGTCACCGACCGAGCGGGCGCGGACTGAGACTGTTCCGTTCTCCGCTTCTTTGTCACCGACAACGAGCATATATGGGATCTTGAGACTCTGCGCCTCACGAATTTTGTAGCCTATCTTCTCGTTTCTGAGGTCTGTTTCTACGCGAACACCCATGTCATTCAGCTTATCTGCCAGCTTTTTCGCGTAATCGTCCGTTCTGTCAGTTATCGGCATAACCTTTACCTGAACAGGCGCAAGCCATGTTGGGAATGCTCCCGCGAAGTGTTCCGTTATAACGCCTATGAACCTCTCAAACGAGCCGAACACAACGCGGTGAATCATAACAGGTCTGTGTTTCTCGCCATCCGCTCCGGTGTACTCAAGCTCAAAGCGTTCGGGAAGCTGACTATCAAGCTGTATTGTTCCGCACTGCCATGTTCTTCCGAGACAGTCTTTGATATGGAAGTCAAGCTTAGGACCATAGAACGCTCCGTCACCCTCGTTTATCACGAACGGTTTGCCCATTGCTGTTATAGCATCCTTGAGAATATTCTGATTTTCCTCCCACTCCTCGACTGTGCCGATATGATCCTCCGGCATTGTAGAGAGTTCTATCTCATATTCAAGCCCAAAGAGCGAATACACCTCATCGAACAGTTTTACGACATTTATGATCTCGTCCTTCATCTGGTCGCGTGTCATGAATATATGCGCGTCATCCTGAGTAAAGCAGCGAACTCTGAAAAGTCCATGTAACGCGCCGGAAAGCTCATGCCGGTGGACAAGTCCAAGCTCTGCCACGCGCATTGGAAGCTCCCTATACGAGTGCGGCTCCGACAGGTACACAAGCATACCGCCAGGGCAGTTCATTGGCTTAATCGCGTAATCCTCGTCATCAATTACGGTGGTGTACATATTGTTGTTGTAATGTCCCCAGTGACCGCTTCTCTCCCAGAGTGAGCGGTTGAGAATCATCGGGGTTGAGATTTCAACGTAACCGTGGCGTTTATGAACCTCGCGCCAATATTCTGTGAGTGTGTTTTTGAGAACCATACCCTTCGGAAGAAAGAACGGGAACCCCGGACCTTCATTGGTGAGCATGAAAAGACCCAATTCTTTACCGAGTTTGCGGTGGTCGCGGCGTTTTGCCTCCTCAATACGCTGGATATACTCATCAAGCTGCTCCTTTTTCGGGAACGCGATGCCGTAGATTCTCTGAAGCGTCTCGCGGTTCGAGTCACCGCGCCAGTAGGCGGCGTTGCAAGTGAGGAGTTTGAGCGCGTTGCCTTTGACGCGCCCTGTTGAATCAAGATGCGGTCCCGCGCATAAATCTGTAAACTCACCCTGTTTATAGAAGCTTATCGCCTCATCCTCAGGAAGGTCGTTTATAAGCTCAACTTTGAACGGCTCATCCTTCATGAACTCAAGAGCCTCGTTTCGCGGCAGCTCAAAGCGTTCAAGCTTTAGCTTCTCCTTGCATATTTTACGCATTTCGGCTTCTATTTTGTCCATATGTTCCGGAGTAAAAGCGAACGGGGCGTAAAGGTCATAATACCAGCCCTCGTCAATAGCGGGACCGATAGCGAGTTTCACTTCGGGCCAGAGACGTTTAATAGCCTGAGCCATGATATGCGAGCAGGTATGCCAATATGTTTTTCGGTATTCCGCGTTATCGAATGAATAATTATTATTATCTGACATTACGTTTCTTCCCTTTCACATTTGCGGTGATGACCGTCAACAGATAAAAGCGGTCACAAAAGCATTATTTTGTAACAAATAATATAGCACAATGGGTTAATTTTGTCAAGTGGATTTTTATTCGCAGATGAAAATCGATTTTTGCCTGTTTTTCACGGGTATAAGCGGTCATGAAGCCGCGCTTTTCAATCGCTGTGTATGTAAACAATTTGTGTCATTTCAATATCCTCTTGCGTAATCTCCGAATTTTTGATATAGTAACAATAATATTGCACGGCAAACTTAAAAGAAGGTGTTTTTATGGTAAAGCTACATAGCGGCGGTGTTTTTCTTGTTGACGGCAAGCCAATGGATTCAACAGGTTTGACACCGGAGCAGGGACGCAAAAAGACTATTGCGTACTCAATTTTACAGGCTCACAACGAGGGCAAGGACGCTCTGAGACTGCGTTTTGACAGTCTCATAAGTCATGATATAACTTATGTTGGTATTATCCAGACGGCTAAAGGCAGCGGTCTGAAGGAATTTCCGGTTCCTTACGTTATGACTAACTGCCACAATTCACTTTGCGCTGTCGGCGGTACGATAAACGCTGATGATCACGCTTTCGGACTTTCAGCGGCGAAGAAGTACGGCGGTATTTTTGTTCCCGCGAATATGTCTGTTATACACCAGTACGCCCGTGAGGAGCTTGCGTCCTGCGGCGGCATGATTCTCGGCTCTGACAGTCACACACGCTACGGTGCGCTTGGTACAATGGGTATCGGCGAGGGCGGACCTGAGCTTGTAAAGCAGCTCCTTCGCGGAACCTACGATATTAATTATCCTGAAACAGTTCTTGTGTTTCTGACAGGCAAGCCGCGCAAGGGCGTTGGTCCGCACGATGTAGCTATTGCTCTCTGCGGCGCGGTGTACAAAAACGGGTTCGTGAAAAACAAGGTGCTTGAGTTCGCGGGTCCCGGTGTCGCGAATCTTTCGATGGACTTCCGTATCGGAATTGATGTTATGACAACCGAAACAGCGTGCCTCAGCTCTATATGGCAGACTGACGAAAAAGTCAGTGAATACTACGATATTCACCATAGAGCAAGTCTCTACAAGGAGCTTTCTCCGGCAAACGGAGCATACTACGATTCTATGATTGAGATTGACCTCTCGACAGTAGAACCGATGATAGCTATGCCGTTCCACCCGTCAGAGGCGTTCACGATTCATGAGCTTCAGAATAACCTTGAGGATATTCTGCGCGAAACGGAGAAGACAGCTTCGGAGAAGTTCGGCGGCAGAGTGAAAATTGACCTTGTGAGCAAAATAAAAAACGGCAAACTTCACTGTGACCAGGGAGTTATAGCGGGCTGCTCCGGAGGTATGTATGACAACATAGCTGAAGCTGCGGCTATACTGCGAAATGGTGAAATAGGAAACGGCGCGTTCGGGCTGTCAGTCTATCCTCCAAGTGTGCCTGTCGCTATGGAGCTTATGGAAAATGGCGTCACCGCCGATTTAACGGCGATGGGTGCGATATTTAAGCCGAGCTTCTGCGGTCCGTGCTTCGGAGCCGGAGATGTACCGCCGAGCGGTGGCTTTTCTATAAGACACTGTACAAGAAATTTCCCCAACCGCGAGGGTTCCAAGCCGTCAGAGGGGCAAATTTCATGCGTGGCTCTTATGGACGCAAGAAGTATTGCCGCTACAGCCGCTAACGGCGGTTATCTCACGGCGGCAACGGATATTGATTACGAGACTCCGGCACCTGTTGCACGCAAGTATGACATAAGTGCGTATGAAAAGCGCGTTTATCAGGGCTACGGCAAGGCGGATCCGAGCGTGGAGCTTAAACTTGGTCCCAACATCACAGAGTGGCCTGAGATTTCCGCGCTGCCGGACAACCTTATAATGGAGCTTGCGAGCGTTATACGCGACCCTGTCACAACAACCGATGAGCTTATTCCGTCCGGTGACACATCAAGCTATCGTTCCAACCCGATGAAATTGGCGACGTTTGCTCTGTCACGGCGTGACCCTGAATATGTCAGCAGAACGGCAAAGATAACTAAGGAGGAATGTCTCAGAGCGTCTGGCAATCCTTCACAGAGACTATGTGAGATCTGCAAGCTTCTGAATATGGACGAAACGGAGCTTAAAAACGCTATGGTCGGCTCTGTGATATTCGCGAATAAACCTGGGGACGGTTCCGCGAGAGAGCAGGCGGCGTCATGTCAGCGTGTTTTGGGCGGGTGCGCGAATATTTGTTATGAGTACGCTACCAAACGATACAGGTCAAACTGCATAAACTGGGGAATGTTGCCGTTTAACATAGATAAGGGCGTTGATTTTCCATATGAAGTCGGTGACGTGATCTATGTTCCTGACATAAAAAAAGCGATTGAGAGCGGCGCGGAATCAGTAAGCGCGAAGGCGGTGAGAAACGGCGTTGTCAGCGATATTACGTTGAGACTGCCGCCACTCACTGTGAGGGAGCGCGAGATACTTCTTGCCGGTTGCCTTATGAATTGGTATAAAGCCCACGCATGATGGGAATAGCCGTGTGAAAAAATATAGTTTAACTGCGAAGCCGGAAATCCTTTCGACTTTTGAGTGTAAATTCTTTCGGTAACATGGATGTTTTTCAAATAGCGAGGATATGAAAGGAAAAACAATGGACAAAATTAAAATGAACCCGATAGTTGAGATGGATGGCGATGAGATGACGCGCATAATCTGGCGGCAGATTAAAGATATTCTCTTAAGTCCATTCGTTGAGTTGAACACGGAATATTACGATTTGGGGCTTCAGAACCGCGACAGAACACGCGATAAGGTGACGTTCGATGCCGCCGAAGCGACTAAGAGGCTTAAAGTTGCGGTTAAGTGCGCGACAATAACCCCGAACGCTCAGAGGGTGGAGGAGTACGGTCTGCACTCAATGTGGAAAAGTCCTAACGGTACAATCCGCGCCGTTCTTGACGGCACAGTATTCCGTGCGCCTATACTGACCGACAGAATAAAGCCGTTTATTCCGACATGGACAAAACCGATAGTCATAGCCCGTCACGCTTACGGAGATGTGTATAAAGCCACGGAGTATCGGGTACCATCCGAGGGCAAAGCGGAGCTTCTCTTCACGGGCGAGGACGGCAGCAGTTTCAGGGAGACGGTATACGATTTCGAGTGCGGCGGTGTGCTTCAAGCGCAGTACAATAAGGACAGTTCCATTGAGGCGTTTGCCCGTTCGTGCTTTACATACGCTCTTGACAGGAAGCTTGACCTTTGGTTCTCCGCGAAGGA
Source organism: uncultured Oscillospiraceae bacterium (assembly GCA_964553775.1). Lineage (GTDB taxonomy): Bacteria > Bacillota > Clostridia > Oscillospirales > Oscillospiraceae > RUG626. The sequence goes on from CAZKLU010000005.1 coordinate 39,041, forward strand.
TACGATTTCAAAGCAATATGACCAGACGTTCAAGCTGATTTTCCAGCGCATATACGATGAGGAATACAGGGAGCGGTTCGAGAATGCCGGTATCGAATATTTCTATACGCTGATAGATGACGCTGTTGCCCGTGTAGTGCGGTCAAACGGCGGCTTTGTGTGGGCACTCAAAAACTATGATGGAGATGTCATGAGCGACATGGTATCGACGGTGTTTGGCTCTCTCGCCATGATGCAGTCGGAGCTTGTATCGCCCTACGGATATTTTGAGTTCGAGGCGGCGCATGGTACGGTGACAAGACACTACTACCGCCACTTAAAGGGTGAGAGTACCTCGACAAACCCGATTGCCACCATATTTGCGTGGTCAGGTGCGCTCAGAAAGCGCGGGGAGCTTGACGGCAACACGGAGCTTGCGGGATTTGCTGACAGACTTGAAAAAGCCTGCATAGACACAGTGAACTCAGGCGTTATGACAGCCGACATTGCGGCGTTGGCAAGCGGTGACGATGTGAAAAAAGTCACCACGGAGGAGTTTCTTTTTGCTGTGCGCGACAGAATGTAAGGGAAAAACGCGGTTCCCGCTGTGACTGTGGCACGAAAATAACAGTAAGCGCGTTTGAAAACAGCACTTACCGTTGAATGAATAATTATCTGTGGTTCAGCAATTATGAGTACCGCCGCAGATGAATGGCGGCGAGACATTTGAAATTCGGTGCTGTTTGAAGTCTTTACGGTAATTATGCACCGAGTGGCGATATTTGTTCGCTTCCGCAAATTATAAATATCAAAACAGTCTCTGAAAGTCTGTCAATGCAGGCTTTGCGGAGACTGTTTTTAACTGTTGAGCAGCCAATCTATATCCATATTGAGTGTGGCGAGTTTGATATTGGGCTTCACTCGTTCGCCGTGAAAGTCGCTCCCGCCGGTAATATGAAGATGATACTTTTTTGCAAGACCGAGGTAAAATTCCGTCATATCAGGTGTGTACAGAGGATAACGGCACTCAATAGCGTCAAGCCCAATGTCCGAAAGATTTCCGACAAGCTCATCAAGACTTTCGTTATCAAGTCCTATCTGGTACGGGTGAGCGAGTGAGACAACTCCACCGTCTGATTTTATTGCGTCAATGCACTCACGAACTGTGGGCTTTTTTATTCTGTTTCTTTTAACGGCGCGGTGGTAATCATCGGTGTTGAGGAACTTTGCAAATGCTTCATCGTTCGTTGCGGCGTACCCGTGTTTTACAAGGACTTGAGCGAAGTGAGGGCGTGCGATTATATCGCCTCCCGCAATCTCAAGCACCTCATCAAGCGAGATGGGGGCATTTTTCTCACGCAGATATTCGATTATTATCACTGCTCTTGCGTCGCGCCGCTCCTTCATGCGTCCGGAAAGCTCACGCAGTCTTGGCGCGTCCTGAGAATATCCGTAGCCCAATATATGGAACACGTTGTACTCTCTTGCGCTAAGTTCAACGCCGCGAATAACACGAACACCGAGCGTTTGACCTGCCACGACAGCTTCTCTCACGCCGTCAATAGTATCGTGATCTGTGACGGCGAGAGCTTCGATTCCGGCGGCTTTGGCTTTCTCGACAAGCTCCTTTGGCGTGTATTGCCCGTCTGAGAAAGTTGTGTGAGTGTGTAAATCACATAGAATACATATCACCCCCTAAACGCGATTGCTGACCGGCGAGACGGGTGTAAAAATCTTTTTGACAGAAGCTCAACAAGGTTTGCCGAGCTTCGCATACTTTGTGTCGGGCGAATTATTCAGTCTTTTTTCACAGACATTGAGACGAAAAACACCGCAACGGCTACTATTGCCATGAAAATGACAATGTTTATCGCTGAAGCAGAAGAGTAGCCATCCATCAGGCATACAAAGAACAGCATGAGTATCATTACTGCGGAGCTGAGTATTGATATTAGCGTGTTCAGTTCCGTTGCTATCTTCAGTTTCGTGCCTCTGGTGATTATCTCCGCGAATGGAAGAAGTCCCTTCCTTGTCTGCACGGCGGACGCTCCGGAACCCTTAGGCGTGGCGTTTTCAGAGAGCTTGTAAACCTGATTCATTGGTATATACTCTACTCCTTCCATCGAGACGCCGAATTTCTGGCGTATCATGTTGGGAGTGACGTTGAAGTCGCGAATTGCCATGTAAATATTAGTGTGTGTGTTCATGAGAGCGACAAGTGCCGTTTTTACGGAAGGTGTGGGAGTATACTCAACCGAGAACATTGCGACAAGCTCACCGTTTATCGCTGTGAATATATTCTTTTTGTCGTTTAAATCCTCCGGCACACGTATTCCCATGAGATTCATAAACGCGCCCATGCCTATGAGTACTTTCTCATCGTTGACTGTTCCACCTATTCCGCCGCTGTCGTAACATGAAAAACCGCGTACCGGAAGCATATCGTACCTCTGCTTTTTCAAAAGCTCCGCGAATGCGTTCGAGACACCGGAGCCTGACGCTATTATAATGCTTGCGGTATACACAATGGCTTTGCGCTCTGATACGTTTTCAAATACGCCTATTCCACCAAGAGCAACAGTTCCAGAGGGGAATAAGTCCTCATCAGTGATGATTGCTCCATCTGATTCTGCTATATCACAGGTACCTCCCCAGCCGGAAATGACGCTGCCATACTTCTTGCCTCTTGTTATTACGACTTTGAATGGCAACACAAACACAAGTGCCGCAGGAAACGATGCCGATACCGCCATGAGGATTGAAAGTGTATGCAAGAAGTCCTCTCCTCTGCCCATTGCCGCTGTCGCTATGAGTGACAGCACGATTGTAAGAGCAATGAATATGGGCGCGAACCTCGTGTATACTTCCTCACCGTAGTCAATCTGGTTGAGCCGTGAGTAGAAACCGTCAGAGAGCGATGATACCTTTTTAAGTATGCGTTTATCACTTACCGCAGTTTCATCACACACGATGCTGACAACGTTTTTGTTCTGCCGTACAGTGTCAATACATACACGCATTGTTTTGCAATACTCGTATCGCGCATACATCACTCCAAGAAGTGATAAGACGGATACAAGAGCCATACTTAACCCGTTTGAGAGATCTTTGCGTATAAGTATGAAAATAGTGTCAAGAACCGATACAAGACACGATATAAAAACAAGCGATTCAACCCCCGGTGAGAGACTTATTATGTCCTCAAGACCTGATACCAGCACACTCATGCCGAGAGCCATTACTCCAAGTTCCAAAACAGCCGACAGTGCCAGAACAGTCAATCCGTTTCTGCCGATTCCGAACGGGAGACTGACACCAAACGAGTATAAAAGCGTAACCAGCAAGAGTACTCCACATAGGACTGCAGAGACTATGCACTGCACTCGTGTGAGAGAAAGCTGCTCGGAGTAAAATTCAGACTCAACTGCCATGTCCAGTTCCTCGTCTTCTTCCTCGTCAAACGGAACTAAAACGTCATCACCTTTGCGTTCTCTATTAAATAGTTTCGAGAATCCGCGCTTTTCCTCGTCCTCATCATCTTCTTCGCTGTCGCTTGAATCATCGTAATCGTAGTATGTGTCCGCTGATGGTTTCTTTGAAAAGCGAATCGAACCAAAATGTTTGGTGTCATCGTCAGACACAGTTTCGGTATATGTGTCGTCTTTGTTTTTGTTCTTGCGACGTTCAAACAGCTTGCGCTTTGGAGTCTTGTCCGGTTTTGTCTGCGGGGGAGTTGGCTCATTAACCTGCGGGGGTGCAAGCTGCCAGCGGCTTCTTACCGTGTCACGTTCACTTTGAACACCTGTTGCCGGTTCAAGATTTTGTGGGAGCGGTTCCTCGTTCAGGATCTGTGTTTTTTCCTGATCATAGTTTGAAGCTTTTGCCTCAGACTGTGACGAGGAAGGTGTTGAGATTATTTTTTCTGTGTCTGTGGACTGCGTTGATTCCGTCTTTTGCGATTCAGGCACACTTTGAAACATTGAGAGATCAACGCGGTCGGCTGACATTGATTTTGGCGGAACGTATGCGTCACCGCGAACCTCGCGCAGTATCATCTCTGTCTGCTCGTCAAGTGTTTCGGAAGGAGTTTGACGATCACCGGAAACGAAAGCATCACTTTTGTATTCCGCTAAAATGGATTCGAGAGAAAACTCATCATCCGATGGTTCGTCTATTATTGAGTTGTGAGGTTTTTTAACATTGTCTTTTTTCATAACGCTTTTCCTATCCCCGGCACAAACGCACCGGAACGGGGTTTTTGACACGATATGCTGCGCCAAAAATTGCTTGTATTTTATTTTGAACCTTTTATGTGAGACTCACAGATCAAGGGACAATAGTAAACGACAGGAATAATTGCCGTTTACTATAAATCCTTAAATGCCCGTTTA